>NZ_JBDQZI010000002.1:0-421822 GCF_042920265.1 Lysinibacillus sp. KU-BSD001
ATATCTATCACCTCTAGTAGTAAGTGCTAATTTTATTTTCAAGAATATCTTTTAATTTTATTTTATAAAGAAAAAAGACTGTAGACAAACTCGAAATTTTCGAGTTTGTCTACAGTCTGAAGCCTTCAAAATGAAGGCTTTTTCTATGTTTTTTATTGTAATAATTGAAGAACACCTTGTGGTTGTTGGTTAGCTTGCGCAAGCATAGACTGTGCTGCTTGCATTAAGATGTTGTTCTTCGTGAAGCCCATCATCTCTTTCGCCATGTCAGCGTCGCGGATACGAGATTCAGCGTCTGTTAAGTTTTCAGCTGATGTACCTAAGTTTTTCACTGTGTGCTCTAAACGGTTTTGTACTGCCCCTAAGCGAGAACGCTCAACAGATACTTT
The DNA here is from genome assembly GCF_042920265.1 of Lysinibacillus sp. KU-BSD001. Lineage (NCBI taxonomy): Bacteria > Bacillati > Bacillota > Bacilli > Caryophanales > Bacillaceae > Lysinibacillus > Lysinibacillus sp. KU-BSD001. Next base: position 390 of record NZ_JBDQZI010000002.1, read on the forward strand.
TGTGATTGCATCATCAATTTTTTGAATCGCTGCATCCGCATCTGCACGGGTAGTAATTTCCATTAAGTCATTCCCATTTGAATCTCTTAGTTCAAGACCTTCAAGATTCATTTTGTTAATACTCACTTCAATATTCTGTCCTTGGTTTGCACCAATATGGAATTTTCTAGCTTGGTACGTACCATCTAATAGCTTCATATTGTTAAATTCAGTTTGTTCTGAAATGCGGTCTACTTCATTACGAAGGGCTCCCATTTCTTCTTGAATTTTCCCGATATCTTTATTTGAAGCTGCATCCTTATTACCTTCACCTTTACCAGATTTGATAGTTGCTGATGCTGTTTTCTTAGCTGCTGATGCTGTTTTCTTAGCTGCTGATGCAGATTTTGTAGTTGCTGAACCTGTTTTAGTAGCTGCTGAACCCGATTTGCCAGCTGCCGATGCTTTTTTCTCCGCTGCCGATGCTGCTTTAGCCGCTGCCGATGCTGTTTTACCAGCTGCTTGAAGAAGGTCTGCTGATGCTTGAAGTGTAGCTGCTGATTTTGTAAGAGCGTCAGCTGAGCCTTTAATTTTAGCTGCTGATTCCTGAAGTGTCGCTGCTGATGCACCAATAGTTGCCGCTGAGCCTTTTAATGTCGCTGCTGAGCCTTCAAGAGCTGCTGCTGATGCTGCATTTCCCGCAACATTTCCGCGCTCATTTGTTTGTGTAGATGCTTGAACCGCTAACTCACGCATACGTTGTAAAATTGCGTGTGTTTCTTCTAATGCACCCTCAGCAGTTTTGATTAATGAAATACCGTCTTGTGCGTTTTTAGAAGCCATTTGTAGACCACGGATTTGTCCACGCATTTTTTCAGAAATCGCTAAACCTGCTGCATCGTCTCCAGCACGGTTAATACGGAAACCTGAAGATAATTTCTCAAGATGTTTACTCGTATTTGTTGTATTGTTTGCCAAGTTACGGTGTGCGTTAAACGATGCAATGTTATTTTGAATTCTCATTCGGAATTCCTCCTTGAATATTTTTATTCCCACGTCCTTGTGGCTGTGTTGAAACAAGTTGTTTTTCAACTTCTTGCTTCCCACACTTTCTTTATCGACATGCTTTTGCAATGTTTAATATATTTAACAAATTATTTTTTAATTTATTTTCAACTTCACTACTTCGTCACATATGAACGTCCAATTTGTAATGACTCTTTTAATTATCTAAAATATTTTCCATAAAATTTAAAAAAGCATCATTATTTTCCAACGCTTTCGTAAAAGATTGTACAAATTTTAGAACCATCTCTTCCGATAACACCTGATGATAACCTGCCATACCAATTAAAGTACCTTTAATAAATAAAAAATACATAAATAATCGCTTATATTCCTTTATGAAGCTCGTTTGACTTTGTGGCAAGCTATTTTTAAACACATAGTTCACTAAATAATTTTCTAATATATATTCCTTTTTCTCGAAGAACGGCTTGTAATAAATTTGTTCATTTTGCGTGTACAAAGCAACCGACTGCTGTACTGTTTCTTGCCCTTTTAACTGTAAACCTTCTTCTAATTCCTCTACACATTCATCGAAGCGACGATTAAATACTTCATATTCTTTTTGGAATTTTACAAGTGTATATAAAATATTGACCATTTCTTCATCACTTGGTAAATAAGTGTGTAAATCAAAGGCTGCTGAGTTATTCAAAATACCTTCATATTCGCTTATATAACGAGGTAGTTTATGCGCCCATTCATCCTCCGTTGTAGCTTGTATTTTTTCCATAAACATTCCCAATACAAGTAAACGAGATTCAATGGAAGCTTGGCGATTTTGCAAAATTTGAATGACAAACATACGAATATCCCAGAAAAGATTCGTAACGTCAGGATGTGTAAGAGGTGTATGTTTATCAAATTCTCCCTCCTGCATCACAAAATCGATTCCTTCTGGATTCAATAATATTAATCTTGCCGCTTCTGGACATGCTACACTTAGATCTCTTTCTATATGCTTATCTATCACATTCATTTGTCTAGGGAAATATGTGCAAGTATCGCATAAATAACTTTCTCCTAGTTCAATATAAACATTACATAATTTATCTTCATTTAAGAAAGCACATTTCATATTTTCGTCCGCATTTATTTTAGCATAGTTGCTATCTGAGGGATTTGCGCGCTCCCGTGTTACGTTCGTGCGTAAATTTTTAGCAATAGCACCACTTGTTACTTTTCGATACTTTTGAAAAGTTCTTTTATCAACACTTACTTTCCATCCCGCACAGCAAGTATCCTCACAAGCTGGACCGATGCAAGAGAATTTTTCAAAATAAGTAGGCTGCAGTACTTGTTTCTTCATCGTTAATCTTCCTTCATTTAGTATTTTTTACACAAAGAAACACCCGAAAGAAATCTTTCAGGTTAACTTTGTCCACATTATTTGTATTTCTTTAATTGCTCTAATAAATCAACATTTAATACTAATGCCTCTTTATTTTGTCTTTGAATTTCCTCATATATTTCTTGACGGTGTATTGTAACTGTTTTTGGGGCGATAATACCTAGCTTTACTTGTTCCCCTTCAACAGCTAATACTTTTAATTCGATGTCGTCACCAATTATAATAGACTCACCTTTTTTCCTTGACAATACGAGCATTATTTACCACTTCCTTTTAACGCTGGAACTGGATAACGCAGTGGATAATCTTTATCATATAAAACAATTTGTTTACCTAGCTTTTTATTAATGTTCATCACAATTGGCGCCAATAAATTCAATGTAGATTTTTCAAATGGCTCTTTGAATGTAATGATGACATAAGCCATTACATCCTGTTCCTTTTCGATTTGTAGTTGCTCTTTATCGTCTTCACTTAGATCGAAGTGATAATCTGTTTTAAAGGCATAAGGGAAGGCAAGAATAAAACTAATTTCCGCACACTCTGTTGATTGTAATAGAATTAGTGGTAAATCAACATCAAGTGGCAGAAGAACAAATTCCTTATACTCTTCTAAACCCATTAAACCATGTTCAAAAAGTAGAATATCCTGCGCCTCAATTTCTACTTCACCTAAAAAATTCGAATTTATTTTCATTTTGGAACCCTTCTTTTGTTTATTTTCGCCTTAACGAATCACATCGATATCAACACGCGGTCTTTGCACCATTACCCCTGTTACTTTACCAGGTGTATAGTTATGAATGGGCTTGTTCACTTTGACATTTATATTTAAGTTACCAGGAGTAACTTTAATGTTTGTCGTGCCTGGTGTGAAATTTATTTTTACAGAGCCAACAGAAGGTACGAATTTAATATTATATGGACCTGGACGTTTAGGACCTGTGTTTTGCATCGCAATTTGCTGAGCTATTTCTCGCGCTTGACCTTTGCCAGCTCCCTTCATTATGCGGTTCCCCTCGCTCACTCTTCGCGCAATGCCTTGCAGTACAGCTTGCTTACCCTCTTGTGCATATTTTTCTATCATTTCCCCCGTGGGATAGAGACCTAAATCACGTCTCGCCTCTGAAGAATCAATTTTTAACACACTGCGCGTTGTGTTTATTTCAAGCTTTGCTGGGGGTTGTGAAATCGTTTGTTCTGCTTGCGGCTGACTAATTCGTTGTACAGGCTTTTGAATGATTAAATCCATTTGAATGTCTGTCGTTTTTATTTGAATTTGTGGTAACCGCATTCTTGTCCCTCCCTTTAAAATAAAAGCGTTCGACATATGTCCAAACGCTTTGTTTATAAATACTTACAGAATAATATATGTTTATTTTAAAACTGTCTGTGCCTATCGCTTTGCTTTCAGCACAGACATTAGTAGATTTCATCTAGCGAATGAAGTCTACTAATGTCTGTTGGATAATTTTCGCACCTACAGATAGAGCAGCTTGATGCATCGATTCTTGTGTTACCATATGCGTAATCGTTTCAGCGTAGTCTGTATCTTCGTTTAATGATTTTTGCTTTGTCGTATTAACTTTTTGAATATCTAAGCGATTTGTCATTAACTCAACACGGTTCATACGCGCACCAACGTCAGCACGGGCGTCTAATACGCGAGCTTGAACGTCGGCGATTGTTGCATTTAAATTCGTTGACATACCACCGAGTTTTTCGCTGATGTCTTCTGATGTAGCATTCGCGTCAGCTAAAACATTCGACACTTTAGTTAGTACATTATCTATTTGATCAAAAAGCTCTGGACCAAAGTCTGTATTTACTGTTAGTTGAATACCATTGAAAACCTCTAATTCTACTTTCCCTTTTTTTCCTGTTTCACTTATCATAGGAACTGAACCAGCTGGCCCTTTTACCTGTAAATCAAGTGGCTCTATTTTAATTTTTTTAGTTGGATCACTTGGATCAGAAATCGAGAAAACTTCAGATTTGACATCTGCAAATCCAGTCGGCGGATTGCCCACTCCTGATTCTGGTGTATTTAATACTCGAATCTCTTTGAAGAATTTTGGATTATTTATTGTATCTATTACAGCTTGTATCCTAGCTGTATCCCCAGACTCGAATTCAGCTTTATGTGGGTCAGTAGCGCCTAAAGAATTATAGTACCCTTGTACATCAACTACTTGCACCTTCGTATACAATTCCTTCTGTGTATGCGTACCAGAGAAGATAAACTTATCCCCTAATTGCGTATTCGCTACATCTTTAATTTGCTCGCGAATTTGGTCAATCTCAACTTTAATTTTCGCGCGCTCATCTGGCGTATTCGTATCGTGTGATGCTTGTACAATTAACTCTTTAATACGTTTTAACGCTTCGCCTACTTGATCAAGCGATGAGTCCGTTGTATCTAACCAGCCTTCAGCTTCATTTAAATTGCGCTGGAACTGGTTGACTTTATCCAATTGCACACGGTAGTTCATCCCCTTTACCGCTGCAACTGGATCATCTGACGGACGACCAAATTTACGTCCCGATGTCAACATATCTTGATATTTTGACATTTTTGAATAACTTGTATTTAAATTGCGGAGCATGTTCGTAGATAGCATCGATTGTGTAACACGTACCATAATTGAACCCCTTTCAAAATTCCAAATTTAAATGTTATAAACCTACACGGCCCATACCATTAATAATTTTGTCTAATGTTTCATCTACAACAGTAATCATACGTGCGTTTGCGTTGTATGCCTGCTGAAACGTAATCATATTTGTCATTTCTTCATCAAGCGATACAGAGTTCATTGACGAACGAGCATTTGATACCGTAATCATTTGCGTTTGTGAGTTGAATTGGTTTGTAATCGCCTTGTCACCCATTACAGCAAGGTCACCAACCATACCTGTGTAGAAGTCTTGGAAGGTAAACCCTCCTAAATGATTCGGACGTGGTAAAGTCGGTGGTGTAGACGGTGCAGGGTTCGGATCAAAGGTATTAGTGAAAGTATAATTTTCCGTAATTTTTTTATACTGTAAATTTGACAATTCCATTGCCCAACGTCCGTTACCTTCTTCCCCTTTCCGAGAAGAAGCAGCAACTAAATTTGGATCTTTGATAAGATCATCACTAACTTTCATCGTTTTAGCTGCTGGATCAGTAGTAGATACTGTGAAAAAAGCTCCACCATTAGTAGATGCTGTTGATCCATCTAATGTATAACCTAATGCATGAGCTTCATTAAATACCTCTACAAACGTTTTTGCAACTAAGTTTAAATCCGCCATCATCTCAGGGTAAGTCCCTTTGATTACAGGATCCGTACCACTCGGCTGCATTACGAGGTTCCCCGTAGCATCACGTTGTGCATAACCATAAGAGTCAATTAATGCAATTAACTTCCCTCGAGAAGATTCAAAGTTATTGTAAGTAACGTTTCCTGGGCCATAACTTGGCGGTGTCCCTGGCGTAACTAAACCAACTTTCCCACTACTATTAGGGTCAGTCACTGTAATATTGTTAAAGTAATTTGCTGGTAATGATCCATTAATTTGCTGATTATTTAATCCATTAACACTTAAAGATGCAAAATCCTTACCATTAACTAATACAATCGACTGACGTTGTCCAGCATTGTCAGTGAAGTTATATTTTACTGTTAAACTCCCCTCTGCCACTTCACTAGCCCTTCCACCCGATGGCACACGTTCGATTGAGACTGGTAAATATTCATTTAATTCGTCAATTAATACATCTCGCGCATCATACAAATCATTCGTCACGTAACCATTCGGTTCAAGCGTTTTTACTTGATCATTAATCATCGCAATTTTTTCTAAAATCGTATTAATTTGCTGAGTGGAAACCGCGATTTCATTTCCTAAGTTTCCTTGAATTGTTTCAAGTTGCGTATAGTTATAGTTGAACGCTTCAGCTAATGATTCCCCACGGGCAACCACCACCTTACGTGCAGCCGAGTCTGTTGGATCTTTCGATAAATCTTGAAACGACTTCCAAAACTCTGTGAACGACTGATTAATCCCAAACTCAGATGGCTCCGATAAAACGTCCTCCATCTGATTAATCGATTTTAACGTTGAATCCCAGTAGCCAAGCTTGTTTGTTTCTTGACGGAATTGGCGGTCTGTGAATTCGTCGCGCATACGCTGCACAGAGCTTGCCTCAACCCCTGTTCCCATATGACCTGGGTATTGCGGTGAGTTTAAGCCTGGGTATGGATAACCCGATGTTGCCTGCATGTTAACACGTTGGCGAGAGTACCCTAATGTGTTGGCGTTTGAAATATTATGCCCCGTTGTATAAAGGGCTGATTGTTGTACAAATAGACCGCGTTTACTTGCTTCTAACCCCATAAATGTAGAACGCATTGTTGTTCCTCCTTATGTATCCCGCATTGTGCGGGATTTATTTTCATAAAAAAACGCATGTAACGATTAACATGCGTCTTTAAGCTTGCGAATCGTAGTATGACTTTTTAGCGACTGTTGTCTCACCGCGCACCTCTGCACCGGAGTAGTTAAATGTACTTGCTTGTTGGTGCTGTGGTCGCAGCATATCTAATGTTAAATTGACAAATTGCAGCGATTGGAATACAAGCTTTTGATTTAAATCATTTCGCTTCTTCAAATCCGTTAGTAGTACTAATAATCGTTCACGTACTTTCTGCAAAGCCTGCTTCTCAGGTCCATCAGTTGCATCAATCACTTGTACGACAGTCGGGATGCCAGTCAAAGCAATTCCTTTTGCTTGTAGATAATCCGTTACCATTGCCTGACGCTGTTGCTCAAGTGTTTCAATAGCAGCTACATGTGCCTGCTCCGTCTTTAACATGTTATCTAGTTGCTCCATGTCATTTGTTTTGATGAAATCTGTTTTTTTGTTCGCTAATTCAAGCAAGCTTTTATGCATTCTTTCTAGCTTCTCAAGCGTTGAAATAAGGTTTTCTACTGACACGTAGCATATCTCCTTTTACATACGATAATATTTCAGCATATCTTCCGCTACTTTACGTGCATCTACTTTGTACTCGCCTGACTCAATGTCAGCCTTTAACTGTTGTACACGTTCTGCACGAGCTTCTGTATATTCTGTTGTTACTTTCATTCCTTTTGCTGCGGATGAAATTTCTAACTTATCGGCAAATGATTGTCCGGCTTTATTTGTCTGTACAGGGCGGTTTGCTTTGTTATATGGATTAATGTGATTTAAGCCAATCCCATTGATTTTCACTGTTAATTCCTCCTCCCACGTTTTCTCTCATCTACTTACTATTTCGGTCACTTGCGTTAAAAGTTAATGCTTGAAATTAGAAAAAAGCTCCCCATCTACGGAGAGCTTAATTGCATTACTTCTTTTTTCGATCTGCATGATACGTTCCGCGGTCTTGTTGTAGGATACTTTCACGGAATTCTTTTGCTGCCTCAAATGTACGTAAATCTGATTGTAAGGCTTCCGTACATGCATCACAAAGCTTCCCTTGATTCGTTAACCTTCCACAGTTGTCACATGGATAGCCTAGGTTTGGGAACATCGCTCTATGTAAACGTCCCTTTTTCACCCATTTATATAAAAGGTCGCGGTCTACCCCTGTTGCTTCTTCAATACGTTCAATCGTCGCCGCACGATTTTCACGTTTTCGTAAAAAGCGGTAAACGATTTGATACAGGTCTTCTTCCTTTTGCGCGCAATTATGACAAACCTCGCGTAAGCCTGTGTAATTGAAAAACCCTCCACACATTGGGCAATTACGTAATTCCGCCATACTAATCCCTCCAATTTTTCCGTTCACTCTATGAATATATTATACACTACAAACAATTATAGCAGTAAATTCTTTTCAACATCTCCATTTCTTTCTCTTAACCATGAATAAGTGTGACAGCTGTCACCGATTTTGCTCCCGCTTCCAGTAACGCTTTTTTCGCATGGTTCATCGTAGTACCTGTTGTATAAATATCGTCAAAGATCACGTAATCTGTATGTTTTACATGCCCTTTTATCCGAAAAAGTTGTGGTGTATTTAGGCGTTCTTCTCTCGACTTCGTACTTTGACTCGTCGTCGTCGTTTTTTCTAGTACATGTTCATACGGTAGTTTTGCGGCAATGAGCAGTTCATCAATGGGTGAAAAGGTGCGGTCTACTAGTTTTTCGGGATGCATAGGGATGGGTATAATCATCCGTTTTTCATTTCTCAGTACGTTGTGCAGCTGTTTTTGAAACACTTTCGCTAGTACGACATCGTGCATAAATTTATAGCGATGTAAGTAGTCCTTCATTACTTCATTATAGGTGTATAGTGCACGATGATCGGGTTCAGTATTTGTATATGGTTCAAATTTTGCTTCACATTTTGTACAAATCGTTGTTGGAAACGTTTGAATAAGCGTCAACCACGAAATTTGTTCTGTTAATAATGTACCGCATAGTAAACAATGTAGATTCTCTTTATGCATGTGGGAACCCCTCCTTATTTAGCCGTTCAATCTCTTCTTTTGCCGCATCCATTTCTACTGTAATGCCATGGTGGAAAAAGACGACATCCCCTGTTGGATACTGCGCATTTCGTCCGACCCGACCGCTAATTTGAATAAGTGCACTTGATGTGAAAACTTGACTTTCCGCTCCGATTACTGCGACTTGCACATTTTTGATCGTAATGCCGCGCTCTAAAATTGTTGTTGTCAGAAGTCCTTTTAGCTGTTCATTTCGTAAGCTCAGTACTTTTTGTTTCCGATCCGGGTCTTCGGCATGTACCGCCTCAATCTGCGAATGGAGTGCTTGAAATAACGGAATGGCTTGTTCCATTAAGTCGATTGTTGGGAAAAATAATAGAAACGGTTCATGATTGGCAAGGCGAGCTTGCGTCCATTTTTTTAGTTTCTTTGGTAGGCGTTTTTTGTGAATGGACTTGTCATACCCCCACAAACTATCGTAACGCGGTACGGGTAGCGGATAGCCATGATAGCGACTTGGAATAAAAGAATAACCGCCGTGCTTTTTTTGTTGTAATAATGAATATGACGGGGTAGCTGTGACAAATGCAATCGGTGCCTGTTGTTTTTTTGCTTTGATTACCGCTTGTTTGAGCGATTCATCGAATGTATATGGGAACGCATCCGCTTCATCGACAATCATGACGTCAAATGCCTGCTCAAACCGGTAAAGTTGGTGCGTTGTTGTGACGATGAGCTCGGCATAACTAAAGCGTTTTGGGGCATCTCCGTAAAGCGCATGTATGGTCGTGTGCGGGAATACTTGCTGAAAACGTGGATATAGTTCCAACACTACGTCTGTCCTCGGTGTCGCTACACATACACGCTTCCCTTCATTTAATGCATCATAGATGGCAGTAAACAAAATCTCTGTTTTTCCAGCCCCGCATACCGCATGCAATACATGATTTCGCCCTCGTTTTATACTCTCTGTCAGCTCCTCGGACGCTTTTCTTTGTAGCGATGTAAATTGACTCTGCCAATCAAGCCTATGATTTTTGTGTCTTCGCGGCTGTGGTCCAATCCAAGTGATAAGTTGTGTGCAGCTGCTCATTCGCCCCATCGCAATACAATGCCTACAATAAACACATCGCTTGTTGCAACGGACACATTGGAACGTAATAAATTGTTGTTTGTCTTGATTGAGACACCTGTTACAAATCGGACCTTCACGGATAGCAGCCTTTACTTCAATGAGACCATGCTGTATATAGCCATCTATTTTTTCACGTGAAAACAGTGTGGCGTCTCTTGCCCATACCCGCCCACATAAAAAATTTTGAACGCTCGGTTCGATGATAAACCCTTTATATTGTTGAAAATTTCTTGTTCGTCGTAACTTCATCTCTTCTCCCTCCAATCAGAAAAGCGCAAGTACACTCTCCGGCCCCGACATGCGTTGGAGATAGACACGCTTTCAATTTGAAAAAGTGTATACTTTCTAAAAAAAAGCGATTTCTACTAAACTGTAGAAACCGCTTTTGTTAGTCTTCTTTTTTCATCCAGCCCATGGCAATGGCACCTTCTCCTAAGTGCGTGGCAATGACTGGACCAAAATAACTGAATTTAAAATCAACTGTCGGGAAATCTTTTTGCAGTTGTTCCATCCAAGCTCGTCCTTCTGTTTCACAATTCCCATGGATAATGACGGCTTGTAATTGATCATACTGCTCTGTAGCTCCCTTCAACAGTTCTTCTACACGACGCAATGCTTTTTTACGTGTGCGAATTTTTTCGAAAGGCACGATTTTTTTATCAACAAAATGCAAAACAGGCTTTACTTGCAGTAATCCGCCAATTAAAGCAGCTGCTGCCGATAATCGGCCTCCCCGTTGCAAGTGCGCTAAATCATCCACGATAAAGTAAGCGTTCATCGTCACTTTTAACGCTTCTAGCTTCGCCATAATTTCTTTGGCTGATGCACCTTGTTGCGCCATTTTAGCTGCTTCAATCACGAACATACCTTGAGGGGCACACGCGATTTCGCTATCAAAGGCGTACACCTCTATATCCTCTACCATATCACCGGCTTGCACTGCGCCTTGATACGTTCCGCTAATCCCACTTGATAAATGAATTGTAACCACTTCATCATAGTCTTTCGCTAGCTTTTCAAAAAGCTCAACAAACTTACCAATCGGTGGCTGTGTCGTTTTTGGGAACTGTTTTGCATGGCGCACCTTTTCATAAAATTCTGGCGCTGTAATCGTTATTTCTTCTTCATACGTACCGTCTTCTAAATTGACACTCAACGGAACGATATGAATGTTATAGTGTGCGCGTTCTTCTTGTGTTAAATACGCCGTACTATCTGTTACGACTGCAGTTTTAATCAAATTCCCCACTCTCCTATACCCCCTAGTTTAACGTATCTCTTATAGATTGTGAATGCCTAAGTGTAAGATAGCCAAATCTCGACAACCACTATTTATCACACTACTTATTCTAATGAACAAAAGTGCTAAACCCCCCGCTAATCCCCGACACGCGTTGGAGATAGACTCACATGAAGAGACTTCCGAAGCATCACGAGGGGCTAGGTACTTGCGCTAGACACGCTTTCAGTTTGAAAAATTTTGTATTTTCTTATCTTTAAAAAAAGCGCTCTGTGCACTTGTCCACAGAACGCTCTCGTTTAGTTCATATTGCCAATATAATGAATGCTTGTAACCTTCCAAGCCCCGTCTTCTTTTACAAAAACCGTCACTTGTCGACCGTGATCTGACAGTTCCTCATCTGATCCAGCCTCTAATAATTTGGTTGTAACATTCGCATATAATTGCACTTCATCTTCACTATATTTTGTAATTGTCACGTCTTCTGCTGTTTTAATAATGTAGTCGTATTGCTCAAAGTATTCTTTATACGCGGCTACATCTTGCTCATAGTCAAAACCTACTGCATTGACTGCTGTTGTCTTCCCGTAGCGTTCTGCATCACCAGAGTTAAACGCATCAATGTATTCATTAAATGCTGCTATCACCGCTGCTTTTTCTGCCTCAGGAACATTTGTCGCTTCCTCAATAGAATCACCTAACACTTCAAAACCAATCGTACCTTCTTCAATGATTTGTTCTGTTGTTTTCGATGATTGTTCTGCTGTATCCGTATCACCACAAGCAGCTAGGACGACCGCTGTCACTACTGCTAATAACCATTTTTTCATTGTTTAAACCCTCCCGCGCAATATTGTAGCACAATTCTCATATGTAATGACGAAATAAAGTATTGAATGTTGCGAGAAAAGTGGTACGTACCTGGTACCACGGTGGCACTTCGATGGTACGTACCTGGTACAATGGTGGTACCCATTATATCCCTCCCATCCTATCAAACCCTTTTTCACAATAAGAACAATACTCCTCACTGGATTGCCCCAACACAACCTCGATTAAAGGCCTATAATTAATAAATTCAAAAGCAGGTTTTATTCCTTCTTTGATTAAATGGTAGCTACTGTATGGATACTCTTCCATCGTGCTTACGATTGGGGGATTTGTGCGAATCGGATTGCGATGAATATAAGCACTGATATCTAGTAAAGCTCTTGTTCCTTTCGCCATTTTAGCAAAATAACGTTTTTCATATAAATGCCCACTATATCCATATTTCCTTTTAAAATAATTCGAATATCTTTTATTCACCTTCATCATTACTTTACTAAGCGGTTCTTCTGGTGAACGAATTAATAGATGGACATGATTTGTCATAATACAATAAGCAGCGATAGTAAAAGAATGTTCTCTGTACACATCATCTAAAATTTGAAACCAATGAAATACATCCTCCGCCCTCCCAAAAATATTTTGTCTGTTGTTCCCACGAATTACAACATGATCATAATGTTCCGGACTCCACACCCTTTGTGTTCTTGGCACATGCATTCTCCTTTATAATTTTTCCGCGATTATACATATAAAGTGATTTTTTTGGCAAATGCCGAAATTTTAAATTTGGTTCACTTTTTTTGCTCAATTTTGATTTTTGGTTTTGTGTAAGATGGTACGTACCGAGGACAAAGGTGGTACTTTGATGGTACGTACCTGGTACTACGGTGGTACAACAGCGGCACCTCCATACGCAAAAAACCTGCCAATCCTTATAGATTAGCAGGTTTTCAACTCAACTTATTATCGTACTTCTACCCAGCCATTTTTAATAGCTGTTACAACCGCTTGTGTACGGTCGTTTACATTCATTTTTTGTAAAATGCTTGAAACGTGATTTTTCACTGTTTTTTCAGAGATATATAACGTTTCACCGATTGAACGGTTTGATTGACCGTCTGTCAGTAGCTGTAGCACTTCGCATTCACGCTTCGTTAATAAATGGAATGGACGGCGAATTTCCGTTTGATGGAAGTTCCCTTTGTTTTCGTGCTCTGACAGACGACGGAATTCGGCTACTAAGTTTTTCGTTACTTTTGGATGTAAGTAAGAGCCACCGTTTGCAACTACTTTAATCGCCTCGACGATTTCATCTGCATCCATCTCTTTTAACATGTAACCAAGCGCACCTGATTTTAATGCGTGTGTTACGTATGACTCATCGTCATGAATAGATAACATAATGATTTTCGCTTCTGGGAATTCTGCTATTAATTCGGCTGCTGCCTCCACGCCATTTTTCTTTGGCATGTTAATATCCATCAATACAACATCTGGGTTATGCAGGCTATATAAATTGATGACATCTGTACCGTCATCTCCCTCTGCCACTACTTCAAATGTATCTTCAAAATCTAAAATACGCTTTACTCCTTCACGGAATAATTGGTGGTCATCTACAATAATAATTTTCGTCATTTCTGTTACCCCCTAAAATCAATCTTTTTTCTATACTGTTATTCTTCTACATCAGGAAATGGAATTTTAAAAATTACAATCGTTCCTTTACCTACTACACTATGAATCTGCATCTGTCCCTCTAGTAAATCGATACGCTCTTTCATCCCGATAATCCCGAACGACTGCTCTTTCACGTTTTCTTGGTCAAATCCCTTTCCATCGTCTTTTACGACAATGTTTATATCGTTATATAACCACTCTAATTTTACACTTATTTCTTTTGGTTGCCCATGTTTTAAGGCATTGGTAACACATTCTTGAACAAGTCGAAATATCGCTACCTCATGATTTGACGAAATACGTTGCTCTTTTCCAATTGACTGGAAATGAATCATTACGCCTGAATTATATTCCATTACAGTTGATAAATACTTTTTTAATGTTGGTACAATGCCTAAATCATCTAATGCCATTGGTCGTAAATCGTATATAATTCTCCGTACTTCGGAAAGGGCATTTCGAACGGTCACTTTTAATTCCGCTAACTCTTGTATAGCGGCATCCATCCCTTTTTCACGAGATGTACGTTCAATTAATCCCGAACGCATCAGCACATTGGCCATCATTTGGGCAGGTCCATCATGAATTTCTCGTGATAGTCGCTTTCGTTCTTCCTCTTGTGCAGCAATGATGCGTATACCAAAGTCTTGCTTAATTTTTGCTTGTTCTAAAGCAAGACCGACATTTTTTAAATCTGAAGTCAAATAATTAATGACAACATTTACCTGATTCACAATATGATCGGCACGTTCGATTGTCTCATATAGCGCTTTCATTCGACGTTCTAAATCATCTCTTTTACTACGTAACTGTCTTTCTTTTTCACGTGCTAGCAATAACTTGATTTGTATATCATTTGCAATTTCATATGCATTTCGCACTTGTTCTTCGCTATAATTATCAAAGGCCTTACTTACTTGGACGAGACGTTGCTTAGAAAGTTGCGATTTTGCTTCTAAATGATCAGCCTCATTAATAATAAGACCAATTTCTTGACGAACAATTTCAAGCTCTTTTTCCATGTCTTCAAAGCTTCTTCGGCTTTGTTCGCTTATAATAAAAATATCATTTTTAGAGCTTGTAATTGTTTCAAGCATTCTGTTAAATATAACATCAAGTGAAGCAATATCGAGTTTATCATTTGAAAACATAATAAATTCCCCATTCTACTTAGATATTGCTAATCATGGAGTCAAAACACATCTAATAGCGCTTAAACATAATAATTCTACACTATTATACCATTTTCTAAACAATTTTTAAGTAATTTTATACGTACTATCAAGCATATTTTTTGGAATTTAAAGGAGTTATCATAATGCGAAAAGACTATAAAACAGTAACAGGCTACGGAGAACATGAAATTATTATTTCAAAATCAAGATTTATTTGTTATGTAGATCGAGCAGAGACAGAAGAGGAAGCGCTGTCTTTTATTGAAAAAATTAAGAAAAAACATCCAAATGCTACCCATAACTGTTCGTGCTATCTAATTGGGGAACATAATCACATTCAAAAAGCAAATGATGACGGGGAACCTAGTGGCACGGCAGGCGTCCCAATGCTAGAAGTGTTAAAGAAACAAGGACTGCAAGACACAGTGGTTGTCGTAACACGCTATTTTGGAGGCATTAAACTCGGCGGTGGCGGTTTAATCCGTGCATATGGCAAATCGACAACTGAAGGCATCCAAGCCGCTCAAGTGGTAGAACGCAAATTGCATCATGTCATGAAAGTAGCGATCGACTATACATGGCTAGGCAAAGTAGAAAATGAAGTACGGGGATCTCATTATACACTACGCGATATCCAATATACTGACGGTGTTGAATTATATGTGTTTGTGTTAAAAGATGAAGAAGAGGCATTTATTCACTGGCTGACGGAACTCACAAATGGGCAAGCTACGATTACTTGTGTCGAAAAACATTTTGTCGAATTTGTGATTTCCTAAAGTAATTCCCATTTACGCTCTCAATAAAACCTAGTATAATTAATCTTATTGAAAAAATTTTTCCCAGAACATTATTCCTATATAAGGAGAATTACTATGAGTAAACCGAACAAGAAGGGGACAAAAGGCTCGTCAAAATTTGGCCTCATTCTAAAAATAACACTAATCTTAGCAGCATCTGCGCTTATTTGCGTAACCACTTACGGTGTGTATTTATCGAAAAAAGCGGAACATGCAGTCAACAAGGCATATGAAGTCGTAGAAAATCGAGAAGTATCGGATAAACGTGAAGTAAAAGCGGAGCCCGTACAAGACAATGTTTCCGTTTTATTTATTGGGATTGATGATAGTGAAACACGTGGGCAAGGCGCAGAAGGCTCGCGTTCTGATGCACTGATGCTCGCTACGTTAAATAACAAAACAAAAACAATTAAATTGTTAAGTATTCCTCGGGATTCTTACGTATACATTCCATATGTTAGCTATAAAGATAAAATCACGCACGCCCATGCGCTCGGTGGTACATTAGCAACAATTGAAACGGTGGAGGAATTATTCGACATTCCTGTTGATTATTATGTACGCATGAATTTCAATGCATTCATTGATGTTGTCGATGCTTTAGGCGGTATCGAAGCAGAAGTACCTTATGCAATGCTTGAAAAAGATGAATTCGACCGCAATACGATTAATTTACAACCTGGCTTACAACAATTAAGCGGACAAGAAGCGTTAGCCCTGGCCCGCACACGTAAATTAGATAGTGATATTGAACGTGGGAAACGTCAGCAAGAAATTCTTAAAGCGATTATCACTAAAGCCGCTACAGCTTCTGCTATTACAAAATACGATGATGTCATCGAAGCTGTAGGCGATAACATGAAAACAGATATGACGTTTAAAGAAATGAAGTCATTTATTAGCTACTTAACAGATGGTGTACCCCGTGTGGATACATTAACACTAGCAGGCTACGATGATTGGTCGACAGGAGTTTACTATTATGCGCTAGACCAAGAATCACTTGAAGAAACAAAACATATTTTACAAAGTCATCTAGGCTTAACGCCAGATACTACACATGTTTCTGATGGATCTGTAAACGAGGCAAATGAACATACCCATTCAGATGCATCATTAAATTTAGAAACTCAATAATCCGTTATCACCCACCAATATTGGTGGGTGGCTTTTTTATTGTAAATAATAGGATTAACTCTTCGAACGGGCATAAACCACCTTTATCCACTCATATTTCCAAACAAAAAAGCTACCATCCGAAGATAGTAGCTGATTATCCACTTTTAGTTACTTATTAAACATTCTTACAAAATTAATCAGAGGTCGGTAATTTTTACCTGCTAACCCAATTATCTCTACAAATAGCTCGATTGCCACTAAAATGACCGTAATCAGTAAAATAGCACCCCATACAGTTGACATCGAGAAGATGATCGCTGCTAAACCGAATAACGTCGCGATACCATAAATAATTAACACCGTTTGGCGATGTGAAAAACCTAAATCTAACAAGCGGTGATGTAAGTGTGATTTATCTGGATCTGACCATTTCTGTTTCATACGTAGACGACGTACAATTGCAAAGAATGTATCCGAAATAGGCACACCAAGCATAATAACAGGAACGATGAATGAGACCATTGTTATATTTTTAAAGCCTAGTAACGACAATACCGCAATCATAAACCCTAAAAATAAGGCTCCTGTATCCCCCATGAAAATTTTCGCAGGGTGGAAATTATAAAATAGGAAGCCAAATGTGCTCGCTGCTAAAATAGCGGCTATCGCTACTACAAACATGTCACTCAGAGTAAACGCCATCGTTGCTAGTGTAATCAATGCAATAGTTGATACACCCGCTGCTAAACCATCAAGACCATCAATTAAGTTCACGGCATTCGTGATTCCAACAATCCAAAGAATTGTTAACGGAATACTTAATAAACCTAAGCTTAATGTTCCATCATCAAACGGTAAGTTGAAGAACTCAATTTGAATGCCACCGAAAAATACGATAATACATGCGGCCACTAATTGTCCTAACATTTTTGCTTTTGCCGAAATTTCGTACATGTCGTCTAAAACGCCTGTAATGACAATAACCGTTGCGCCTAACACAATAGCTAACATATTTTCGCCATCTGGTCTTAATATAGCAACACCGATTAAAAACGCACCGAATATCGCTAAACCACCAAGCCGTGGCATAATGCGCGCATGTACTTTTCGATAGTTCGGAGCATCAACAGCACCGATGCGAAAAGCTAACTGTTTTACAAGTGGAGTTAGTAAAATGGCAGCAAGTACCGCCACGATTAAAGACACGTAAAGCATGTCTCTCCTCCTTAAGAAAAATAATCTACACTTTTAATCAAATGTATTATAGCATGTCTACTCTATAAAATATAGCATTTCTCAATTTAACACAGAACATTATTTACCATTTAAATTCATTTTATTCCAAAATATAACTTTTCCACTTTCTTCTTATTAAAATGTTTTCTGCCATTGGTAGTCATTTTTTTTAAAGTTTGATAAAATAATTTAGTGCCTACTAATATGTGGGTGAAGTTAAAGGAGCGTAAAAACATGTTCTCAATTTTCAATCGTAACAAAGAGCAAACAAGTGCTCGAGAGCTAAAAAAATACTATAAAATTGTAGATCAGATTAATAAGCTAGAAGACAAGTTTGCCCCGATGACAGACGAAGAGCTTCAGCATATGACTATAGTATTTAAAGAACGTTTAGAAAATGGCGAAACCATTCCGCAAATTGTACCTGAAGCATTTGCAGTTGTGCGCGAAGCTTCTAAACGTGTATTAAACATGCGTCATTTTGACGTGCAATTAATTGGTGGTCTCGTATTAACAGAAGGCAATATCGCGGAAATGCCTACTGGTGAAGGGAAAACATTAGTCGCTTCCCTACCGTCATACGTACGTGCTCTTGAAGGTAAAGGCGTTCACGTAATTACGGTAAATGACTACTTAGCTAAGCGTGACTTCGAGTTAATCGGACAAATTCACCGATTTTTAGGTTTAACAGTTGGTTTAAACGTACCGATGATGGAACCAGATGCGAAAAAACAAGCCTATAACGCAGATATTACATATGGTGTCGGCACAGAGTTTGGGTTCGACTACTTACGTGATAATATGGCGCATACAATTGCTGATAAAGTACAGCGTCCCTATCATTTCGCCATCATTGACGAAGTAGACTCTGTTTTAATCGACGAAGCCAAAACACCATTAATTATTGCTGGCAAAATGATGGCCAATGCTGAGCTTCATCAAATTGCTGCAATGCTAGCAAAACGCTTTGTTGTAGATGAAGATTACGAGTTTGATGATGAAACAAAAGCGACTTCCTTAACAGAAAAAGGAATCGAAAAAGTAGAAGCTGCATTCGGTGTCGACAATTTATACGATTTAGAACACCAAACACTTTACCATTACGTCATTCAGGCTGTACGCGCACATGTGATGTTCACATGTGACGTCGATTACATCGTTCGTGACGACAAAATCGAACTAGTGGATATGTTCACAGGACGTATTATGGAAGGTCGTTCATTATCTGACGGCCTACACCAAGCCATCGAAGCTAAAGAAGGCGTGACGATTACTGAGGAAAACAAAGCTCAGGCACAAATCACGATTCAAAACTATTTCCGCATGTACCCTTCATTATCGGGAATGACAGGTACAGCCAAAACACAAGAGAAAGAAATTCATGAAGTATACGGAATGAGCGTTATTCAAATTCCGACAAATCGTCCTCGTGCACGAATAGATCAACAAGATATCGTATTCGAAACAATTGAACAAAAGTACGAATATGTGGCACAAGAAACGCTTCGCCGTCATGAAAATGGCCAACCAGTATTAATTGGTACAACGTCTATTTTACAATCTGAGGCTGTGTCGAATTGCTTAAAAAAATATAGCTTATCTCATCAACTGTTAAATGCTAAAACAGTTGAACAAGAAGTACAGCTTATTTCAGAGGCTGGTCAAAAAGGACGTATTACTGTTGCAACAAACATGGCTGGCCGTGGGACGGACATTATGCTTGGTGAAGGGGTTCATGAGCTTGGCGGACTATGTGTACTCGGTACGGAAAAACACGAAAGCCGCCGCGTTGATAACCAACTTCGCGGACGTTCAGGTCGCCAAGGAGACCCTGGTGAAAGTATTTTTATTCTTTCCCTTGAAGACGATATGCTCAAACGCTTCGCAAAAGACGATTTAGAAAAATTTAAAAAGAAATTACAAACAAATGAAATCGGTTGTGTCTTAAACAAAGAGGTACAAGAATTAATCGACCGTACACAGCGCATTGTAGAAGGAGCCCACTTCTCTATGCGTGAATACAACTTAAAATTAGATGATGTTATTAATGATCAGCGTCGCGTTATCTACACATTACGTGATAGTGTGTTAGCAAATGAAGATTTGCTTGGTAAATTAAAAACAATGCTAGATGAAACAGTAGACTTTGCCGTTCGTGAAAATGCGCCAGAAGAGCTAGACATGATGGAGTGGGATTTCGATAAGATGGAGCGTACGGTCAATTCCCTATTCTTAACACCTATTACAATCGACCGTGAAGAAAGCAAAGTCCCTAATATTTTAGCTAGCATGCAACTACAAATGGATGAAATTAAAAATATGATTGATACGTACAGTGAGAACGAGCGTATGATGCAAGTGATTCCTGGCGTTATGCTGACGTACATCGATCGTATGTGGGTCAAACATCTTGAACAAATGGCGCATTTAAAAGAAGGCATCGGCTTACGCCAATACCAACAAGAAGATCCTATGCGTATTTATCAGCGTGAAGGGTTAGAACTATTCGGCAAAAACTATCAAGAACTACGCCGTCAAATCGTAGAAGAACTTGTCATTTTCATGAAATCATTAACGACTCAAACGCAGGAGGAACAAGTATAATGGGTTTATTTTCATTCTTTAAAAAATCAGATAAAGTCGGGAAAGATTCAGCGATTGATTCAAAAGACTTAACAGGCAAAAAAGCTGGACTTAGCACAAAATCAGAAGTCAAAACGAAATTGTCGTTCCACCCAGACTGGCATGTACCACAAGAGCAACAATATGTATTTAACTTCTTAGCAAATGATTTACAACCATTAAAACCTAACCAATTATCTCTTGCAGCGATTAATATCGAGGAAGACAAGAAAACAAGTGCTTGGAATGTCAAAGCCTTTTTCCGTTCTTCTTTATCGCAACCAATTGAACTTGGCGAAATTGAATTATTATTATTAGATAAAGAAGGAAATCGCATTGGTGCGCAAACATTTAATTTTAAAGAATTAGGTGTCATCCCACCAAACAGTGCTCGCCCTTGGGTGTTCGAGTTCGACAAAGCTTCTATTGAAGGAAATGAAATACCTGAAGAAGGTTGGACAATCGCCTTTAACTTAATTTCATTACGTGGGCATCAATTAGACCTAGACGAAACGTGGAAAAAACAATTACCAAAAGAACAGCAAGAAAAGCTTGCAGAAATCGTAAAAGATTTACCGAAATTAGGGAAGCAAGAAGTGAACTTTACGGGCTTACAAGTGCACTTAAACGACGATCAATCATTACACGCATCCATTTTCATTCGAAATGGTAATGACAAAGCCATCAACTTGGAACAATTACCTTTAGAAATCGTGGACGCAAACGCTAAACTTGTAGCAAAGGGTTCGTTTAAAATGGATCCTGTGTTAACCGTACAACCAAATTCAACCAAGCCATGGACATTCATTTTCCCAGCTGAGTTAGTAACTGCAGAAGGTGCTGACCTTTCTCGCTGGACTGCACGCGTTCCACAATAATAGATAAAAATCCGCAATCCCTTTTTATGGGGTTTGCGGATTTTTTGATGAAGTTTTTGGGTTTTGAACGCATAAATCGTAGTTTTGCTCGGATACGATTGCTTTTTGACCGGATAAACAAGGCTTTTGCTCGGTTGGCGTATAGGTTGGCTCTTTCAAAATTTTTTCACACTAAAAAACCTCTTCACTTGTCATGATAAGCAAAGAGGTTCCTTCAATACCATATTGGATTTTTACTATGAATCGTTCTCTAATTGAATTATTCTACAGTTGCTACGCGCTTAGCACCTACGTAACGGCTACCCCAATACCATTTATCATTGATATCAGTAGTTGTTACGCCCGTACCAGTCATTGAGTGAATGAATTTATTGTCGCCAATGTAAATTCCCACGTGTGAAATACCGCTACCTGAAGTGTTAAAGAACACTAAATCGCCAACCGCTAAATCTGACTTTTCAACTGCCGTACCAGTATCGTACATAGACTTTGATGTACGTGGTAATGATACACCTAGTTCGCTATATACATGACGAACATAACCAGAGCAGTCAAAACCAGCCGTTGTTGTACCACCATATCGGTATTTTACACCTATGAATTTTTGAGCTGTTGTCGTAATATCCTCAGAAGCAATTGTCGAAGCTTCTGCCTTATTTTCTCCCATTACTGGTGAAAAGAAAATTGCTAATGCTGCTAAGAAAGTTATAAAAGTACTTTTTAATAATACTGAATTATTCATTGTAATCCTCCAATACTAGTTTTAATTCTACTAAATTATCTAAATAATTTAACTGTTATAAGATTATCATGAGTAAGCCTTTTATAACATTACAGTTATGTAACAAGTCAGTTACGTAAAACCTTTTTAGGAAAATTGTTACACAACCTATTAGCACCTTTTATATCAATGTTTTCTTTATATATCTATTTTTTTCGTTACATATCGACTTACATTATTATCTTTATATTTATAATTTCTGTAATATTTGTAACACAAAACTTCTATATGTAAACTAAAAAGAGATGTCGAAAAAGCGACCCCTTTTTCAAACATCTCTTTCTGCTTATATTAGTTTCAACTACAGTGTTATTCCACTACATTAAATCGCTTAAATGCTACGTAACGCTCGTCCCAATAGTCATATGATAAATTAGAAATTTCAACACCCGATGTACCTGCATGGATAAATTGATTATCTCCTATATATATGCCCATATGAGAAATCGTTGCAATATATGTGTTTTTAAAAAATACGATATCTCCTGGTAGAGGATTAGCTACTATTGTCGTGTCGTTCATAAAGTAATCTAAGCTACTTTTACGTGTAATATCTATACCCGTATTCGTATAAATATAATTGATAAATCCACTACAATCAAAGCCGTTTACCGAATTTCCACCATAAGCATATGGTGTGCCAAGCAATGAATGGGCTAGCTCCACAGTTTTGCTATATTTCTCAATGTTTCGTGCACTTGGATTTTTCATGATTTTTGTCTCAGCAGCTAATTTCTTTGCAATTTCCTCATCCGCGCTTGTCTCACTAGGCTGCTGTGTGCCAGTCGTTACATCTCCTGGGACTACAGGATCAACTGAATCATTCAGGCCCTGTCCTACTTGTCGAATGATAAGCTGTTGATTAATAGCAATCTTATCTGACGTTAAACCATTCCATTCTTTTAGGTTTGCTACTGTCGTCTTATTTTTTATGGCAATTTTCGTTAAATTATCACCTTTTACAACAGTATATGTACTAATTTTAGACGTATCGTGACTTGGTTTGTTAGTCACTCCACCATTTGGACTAGTGGATGATGATCCATTTGAATTACTACCGTGCTTTGTGGAAATAATGAGTTTTTGATCTACATAAATACGGTCATTTTGCAAACTATTCCATTCTTTTAATAATGCAACTGTTGTATTGTGTTTTGTAGCAATTTTGGACAGTGTATCGCCTTTTTCTACCTTATAATGCGTCGCTGCTTCGCCAATCGGTGTCACTACTATTGTCGCCATTGCTGCAGAAGCTAAAATAAACTGCCATTTTCTCATAAAAAACCCCACCTTCCAACTCTTTTCTATCATTTTACATAAAGTAATCTAGCTAAAACAATAGACTAAATTACTAGAAATATAGCAGATTATCATATTAAATCCTTCTAAACCAGCAATTTTCTCAAAATTAACAAAGAAATTTCATCAAAGGAGTAGGCAGCATCATTTTTTTATGATAGAATCCATTCTTGTATGTGACAAATAAATTTTTTGAAAGTTTCGGCTTTTCCATAATTAAAGGAGTTTTTGACAATATGTCTAGCAACAAAGGATTTATTAAAGAAAATTTAGCTGTCGGATTTATGTTATTTGCACTATTTTTAGGTGCCGGTAATATCATTTTCCCTCCATTATTAGGACAACAAGCTGGGGAGCATTTCGCGATTTCTATTATTAGCTTCCTAATTACAGGGGTCGGGTTACCACTTATCGCCATTATTGCTGTCGCAAAAAACGGTGGGGATCTACAAATTTTATCGAATCGTGTACACCCAGTATTCGGGATTATCTTTACATCGATCGTTTACTTATCCATTGGACCGTTCTTTGCCATTCCGCGTACGGGTGCTGTATCGTACAATATCGGGGTAACACCGTTTCTAACAGATGGGCAAATGGACAGCTGGATACCATTGTTTATTACGACATTAATTTTCTTCGGGTTGACGCTTTACTTAGCATTTAATCCTACAAAATTAGTAGATCGTATCGGTAAAGTGTTAACACCTATTTTATTTATCGTCATTGTCGTATTAGCTGCGAAAGCCTTCATTACACCAATGGGCGAATTTGGTGAAGCACAAGGCAATTATGTAACAAATGCCTTTTCTGAAAGCTTTATTCAAGGCTACTTAACAATGGACGTACTTGGCGCACTTGTATTTGGGATTGTTATTGTACAAGCCCTTCAAGCACGCGGTGTATTTGAAGTGAAAAAACAAGTAAAAGTATCCATTTTTTCAGGCATTGTGGCTGCATTAGGCTTATCATTTGTTTACGTGTCATTAGCTTATATTGGGGCTACAAGTACAGAGGCAATTGGCTACTCTGAGGATGGCGGTCAAATCATCGCCGCGTCAGCAAAAGTATTGTATGGCGAGTTCGGTAGCATCGTCTTATCAGCAGTTATTATTTTAGCTTGTTTAACGACGTCCGTTGGCTTACTTTCAGCGAACGCATCATTCTTTGCACGTATTTTCCCCAAACTGTCGTACCAAGCTTATTTAATCGTCTTTACGGTGTTTAGTTTTGCGATTTCCAATGTGGGTCTAGCAAAATTAATCAGCATTTCTATCCCTGTATTAATGATGATTTATCCAATCGCGATTGTGTTAATGATTGTTGCATTATTTGCAGGTAGCTTCGGTCATGCGCGAATCATTTATATTTTACCGTTAATTGTTGCCACGATTGTCGGGTTCAACGACGGATTAAAAACAGCTGGCATTACACTAGAGCCACTGGAAAATATGCTAAGCATGTTACCATTACATGAGCAAACGATCGGTTGGCTTATTCCATCGATTATTGCAACGGTAATTGGTATCATCATTAGTCTAGTCACAAAGAAGAAATAAAAAATAAGGGGGTGTCAAGAAAGTAAAAACTTTCTGGACACCCCTTTACTTCTTAATAACTATCTATTAAGAAATATTGCTCCTGCGGTGGTCACATCAAAATGCCACCACCCTCGTCGCAAAGTTCCGTCTCAAAATGTCTTTTCAGACGGCCCCTTCTATCATTTATACACTAAATCGTCGAATCAAGCTTTGTAAATCTTCCGCACGTTTTGATAAATCATTGGATACATCATTAATCTCACCAATACAAGTAACTTGTTGTTCTACATTGGCTGCTACATGTTGTGTAATGTTTGACGAATGATCCGCCTGTCCTGCAATTTCTTGAATCGATGCCGCTACTTCTTCTGCTGTAGCAGAAAGCTGTTCCGTGACTGCAGATACATCTTCCATTTGTCCGGACATTTTCTCTACTGCTTGTACAATCGCTGTAAAAGAATCTCCTGCGTCATGAATAATGGATACCCCGTCTTCTACTGTACGCATGCCCTCTAATACGGAACGTTCTACATTCCGTGTATCTTGCTGAATTTCATGAGTTAATGCAACAATTTGTGTAGCACTTCGATTGGATTCCTCAGCAAGTTTTCGTACTTCATCAGCTACCACCGCAAAACCTTTGCCTTGTTCTCCTGCACGAGCTGCTTCAATCGCTGCATTCAGTGCGAGTAAATTGGTTTGATCTGTAATCTGTGTAATGACACGCGATATGTTTTGAATTTCTTCTGATTGTTCTGCCAGTTTCTTAATAAGCTCTGTTGTGATTTTTGTGGAATCATAAATAATACCCATCTGCTTTTTCGCGACATCAATAGATTTACTGCCTGTATCCGCTAATTCAAGCGTATCGGTCGCCATCCCGTGAATTTGTTGTGTCGCTTCTGCGATTCGCTGAACTCCAGCTGCCGTTTCATCCATGGCAAGTGCACTTTCTCCAGCTGCTTTTGCGGATATTTTGGCATTATCGTTCGATGTATGTATATTTTTAGCGACCTCTATAGATACATCATTAATGTGTGCGGTACTTGCCGTTAACTTTCTTGCATCAGTAAATAGTTGTTCTGTGTTTAATCCGACATCTTGAATCAGTGTACGAAGTGTATTTTTCATTGTATTAAAAGAGGAAGCGAGCATTGCTAACTCATCTTTCGTTGATACGGAAAGATCCTTTTCCGTTAAATTCCCTTGCGCAATGACTTTGACAGCTTCAGCTATTTTACTAATCGGTGTCGCAATCAAACGAGCAATGACAGTTGTAATAACAAGCCCAATAATCGTTCCGACGATGGAAATACCAATTAAAATATAAAGTGCATTTAACGCTGACTGCTTAGAAGCGTCCTGCTGTGATGCAAAGGATTCGGTAACAATCGTTTCTAGTTCAACCATTACCGCTACCATACCTTCATTTATGAGACGAATATCATCGACAATCATCGCTTGTGCTTGCTCTTCTTGTCCTTGTTGAAATAACATAATGGCTTCATTTGCTAACTCATCAAATTGCGCTTTTAACGTCTTTGCCTCACTTACTTTTTGCTGTGCTTCTGGTGTATTCGCTAATTTAGCTAACTCATCTAAACTAGTTGCTAATACGTTTTGTGTATTTTCTAAATTGCTCATCGCTGATTCTGTACCTAGAAAATAAGCGCGTATGTATGCCCCTTGACTAGCAATACGAAAATTAATATCTCCTATCATTTCTAACTGTGGGACATTATCATTAATCACTTGATCATACTGTGAACGAATGTTATTAATCTGTCCCATTGAATAAATAGAAATAATAATGATGATGGCTGTCATCATGAAAAAACCACCATACAATTTCCCCCGAATCTTCATAAACAACACCTTCTCTCTACTTTATACGTTTTTTTTCTATTATATTTAAAATACCATATATTGGTCAAATTGTTTTTAAGTACATAATATTTTGTTTTATCAACTATTTATTATTAACCATCATTTGGATAATCGTTATATAATGAAGTTATTAAAAATAAAAGGTGTGATATTTTTTGAGAAAAGTTCAATTATTCCTTGCACTGTTGTTTCTTTTTCTATTACCCGTTACAACAAGTGCTGCACCTCTAAGTGAAATTAAAGCTTATGTGGAAGATTACTATGTTGGAGAAATTAACGGAAATGTACAAGAAGCAAAAACGGTTGAGCAAGTAATCGACATGCTCGATCCTTACTCTACATACTATACTGCTGAACAATTTAAAGCATTTATGAACGCTGTTAATATGACGTCTGTAGGCATTGGAATTGTCATTGATCAGCATGAAAAAGGCATTTTAATTACCGATGTCATTGAAAATGGCAGCGCCTTTGCAGAAGGAATTGTGAGCGGTGATATTATTACACACATCAATGGCAAGTCAGCAGCTGGCATGACTACTTCTAATGCTTCTGCTCTTATTCTAGGAAAAGAAGATACGACCGTTACACTGACATTTTTACAAGTAAGTGGTCAATCCGTCACGAAAACTATTGTAAGGAAGCCCTTTTCTTTACCAAACGCCACAACAAAGCTGCTGTATGGAAAGATTGGCTATATTTCACTCGCTTCCTTCTCTACAGATGCAGCGACACTCGTTAAAAATGGGATTCGTGACTTAACGAAGAAAGGTGCCACATCGTTTATTTTCGATTTACAAAATAACGGTGGAGGTTATGTAGAAGCAGCGGAGGAAGTCATTGGTCTATTTCCACATGCAAAAGTGGCTTACACGTATGAAGATACTTCCGGTAAATATACGATTTACGCGAAAAGGCAATCCGTACAATTCCCAGCGAATACACGTGTACTCATTAATGGTTACAGCGCCAGTGCTTCTGAGATGACTGCCGCAGCTTTAGTTGACCAGCAAGCGGCGATTTTATATGGCGAAAAATCGTACGGGAAAGGGACTATGCAAACATTTTACGAACTGTCTGATGGTAGCTATTTAAAACTAACAATGGCACGTTTTGCAGGACCTACAACAACAACGATTAATGAAATAGGGGTACAGCCGCATATAGCAACAACAGGTGACGCCATCTATCAAGCACATGCTGATGCGATTGCTGCACAGTATGCCAATTATAAAGAATTACCTTCATTACTTCAGGTCCCTACAACGAAAACCTTTACGATTAACTTTAAAGGGGTTGTCGATACAGTGCCAGAGGGAGCGATTGAACTCGTAAAACTTGGAGGAGAAGCTGTAGCTACTTCAGTGGAAAAACAAGGCGCAAAACTCGTCGTAAAACCGACTCAACCGCTCGCAACGGGTGAACAATATATGCTACTTATTCACCCAACAATTAAAGGGCAAGGGAACAATACACTAAAAAAAGGATCATATTTGTATATTACTGTGAAATAATTAGAAAAGGGAGTGTCCGAGAAGTAATTCTGGGACACTCCCTTTTCGCCGAGGATGGTGGAAATTTTATTTCTACCACCGCAGAAGCACCGCCTGCAGCGGATATTTAACATAGGAACGAAGCACTGTCCGTAAAAGTAACACTTTTCGGACAACCACTTTTTATTTAGCGCATGAGACATTACTAACTAGTGTCCCCCACTCCCCTTTTTATTCCCCAGGTAATAAACATACAGTGATTTGATAAAGTAAAACTTCCTGTTGCCCTTCACCAATCGGGCTTTTACGGCAGTTGATCTCCCACCTCTGCTTTTCGATTTTCCTTAAGCCTTGAGGTGGGCGTCTTAATATCCGCTAATGCGGGATAAATATATAGTTACGACATTATAATTATGTATTGAATTTTGGAAGACAGAAAAATATATCGCTTACTAGTTGTTATACTAATTCAGCTTGTTTGACAAAGTAAATATTCACAATATCTTCAGCTAATTTTTCAGGTTCTTTTTCATATGTTAATAAATTCGTTAATGTTAAACGTTCAATTGAACCTACTATACTTTCAGCCAAAGTCTGAGCCTCTACAGGATGATCTTGTTTCATTTCAACGATTTTGATTATTCGTTTTACGAGATTATTTTTCACATCCTCTGCATCCTCCGAAGCATAAAATCCAATTTTTGTTAAATGCGGATTTTGTTCAAAGTAAGCAAAAACCCTTTTTAAATTTTCAAACAACTCTGTACGTACACATGCCGCATGTTTTAAACCATGATCAAAAGTTTCATAAAGGCGTGTTTGGAATTCCATATTTAAATCTTTAAATAATGATTCTTTACTTTGGAAATATAGATAAAATGTGGGCTGAGTTAAATTAGCAGCTTTTACAATATCGCTAATTTTCGTTTGATGATACCCATGCGTCGAAAAGAGCTCAATCGCCTTTTCCAACAATAATTGTTTACTTTTTTCTCCACTTGAATTAACTCGACGTCCTCTTGCCATACTTTTCCACCTTTATCTCTCTTAGTAGATGTTTAATCTTTCATTAACTACCAAATATTTTACATACATTATATAATAACAATCTTTCAAAATAAAGGATTTTTCCATAAAAATAACATTAATTATAGTATTTTGTATATTTTATATATTACTTGAAAGTACATACACTTTATTACTTTAATAAAAAAGATGCTCATGAAAAACGACCGTTCTTCTGTGAGCATCTTTTTCTTATTATTTAGTTTTGATGAATTTCGATTTCAATTTAATATAAACTTGGTTAATTTCCTTTATTCGGAATAGCATATAGAGCATGATTGTACTAAATGTAAAAATAACGATACCGGCGATAAATGTTACCCATTTATAATCAAATACTAAATATTCGCTAGAAATATACGTGATACATGTTAGCACGATAAATGGGACAATAGGTTTTAATAATTCAATCTTATTTAAGCCATCACCTAGTTTTAAGTCATATTTAAATGATGCATATGCTATTAACATCAATGTATTCGTAATAGAACTAATCAGCGTCCCCCATGCAATCGCATCCGCGCCAAAACCATTGTCAGCGAAGAAATACATCGCGCCAATATTGATAATAAAGACATTCACAATACTTAACACAACCGGTGCCATCGAATCGCCCTTTGCATAGTAAAAACGCGTAATATACATAGTCGCGGCTAAGAAGAACATCGATAGTGCTAAAATAGCTACTACAGGCGCTGTAATCGCTGTGTCTTCAGCTGTGAACTTGCGATATTCAAAAATAACTTGTACTAAACTTTCCGCATAAAAATAAGAGTAAATCGTCACAGGTCCCATTAACAATAATAGGTAATGCAGCCCTTTGCCATATAGCCCTTTAATGGATTGATGGTCGTCCTCTGCTTCCTTGCGACTTAAAATCGGGTAAATGACCGTTGTCACAGCCGTAATTAAAATCGACTGCGGAAATTGCGTTAGTCGTGACGCATAGTTCACTACAGCAACCGCACTGTCCCCCAACCCTAAAAATGCAGCAAAGAAGCGCTGAAGCATCGCATAAATTTGCACCGTACCACCACCAATAGCCAGCGGAAATACCATAATCCATAGATCTCGAGTCGAGTGTGTGCGTACGAACGATAGTCCAACACTATACGAATCTAATTGACGATAACCACGGATTAAGAAGAAAATCATAATAACCGCACTCGCTAAAGCACTAATTCCATAAGCAATTGGTCCAATGATATTAGAAAATACCACCCCAATAATGAGGAAAAATACATTATAAATTAAAATTGCCACACTCGATAAGTGAAACTTCGAATTCACATTAAGTAGTCCACTATACCAAGAAGAAAGCATTAATAAAATTGATGACGGCATCATCCAGTAAAATAAATGCTTTGTCATTTCAAACTCTGCTACTGTCAAATCCGTTTTTCGATAAATCAAATTCAAAATAGGTGTTGTGAAAACCAAGATGATAATCGCCAACACAATCCCTGTCATCGCTACTATCGTAAAGGATTGCTTAATAAATAGCGCTTGATCGGTCTTTTTTCGATTGTAAATCGAAATAAATGCTGTCGTAAATGCGCCACCGATCACTAAATATAAAAAGTTCGGAATGTTATAGGCTGTAAAAATACTATCAGCTATCCGA
The DNA here is from genome assembly GCF_042920265.1 of Lysinibacillus sp. KU-BSD001. Taxonomy (NCBI): domain Bacteria; kingdom Bacillati; phylum Bacillota; class Bacilli; order Caryophanales; family Bacillaceae; genus Lysinibacillus; species Lysinibacillus sp. KU-BSD001. The sequence continues at coordinate 31,674 of NZ_JBDQZI010000002.1, forward strand.
GAAGAACCATATTGATAACCGATAACCGCTTCACGGAAAAAACCAAAAACACGTGCGACAATATTAATCAGCGTGACGGCTCCAACAATTTTTAAAAATTTATTCATCGCCCTATGCCACCTTTAATAGCAGATTCATAGAGTGCAATGACACGTTTCGTAATTTCTTTTTCATCGTGTTCATGTAAAATCGTAGCTGCAGCTTGTTCGTTATAATAAGCAGATGTTGGCGTATGTAACGCTTTCATCATTTCTTGTGCTAAATCCGATGCATTTTGTGGTTCAACAAGATGCCCTGCCCCGTCACCGAGTAATGATACTAACCCACCAACTTTTGAAGCAATGACCGGTGTACCGCATGCAATCGCTTCAAGTGCAACCAGGCCAAACCCTTCTAAATGAGAGGGCAACACAAATACATCACTCGCTTGAAACCATTTCACAAGATCTTTTTGCTGTTGTGGATCAACAAATTGGACATCTTGATCGACCAATGGTTGAAGACTTTCGATAAAATTTGTATCGCGGCGTGAGCCAATAATAATAAGTTTCACTTTCTGATCTGTTTGCGCTTGTACTTGCTCGAAGGCAAGGAGTAGCTCTTCAATCCCTTTTTGTTTAATGACATTGCCTACAAATAAATACGTAAATACATCAGTAGGAACACCTAATTCAGCGCGCACCGATTCTTTATCGCTCGGTTTAAATACAGTACGATTCACACCCATACTACAAATTGTGATTTTCTCACGTGGCACATGGAATTCCTCTTCAATTTGCTGAGCGAGCACCGGTCCTACCGCAATGACATGCTCGCTTTCTTGCAAAATCAGCTCTGTCCAGCTGCGAATGCGCGCATTTTTTTTCGCCATACGTTCAATATCGCCCCCATGCGCTGTGACGATATACGGAATCTTAAATAGCTTTTTTAATAGCAGTGAAAACACGCCAGATGGGAATACGTAATGTGCATGTGTCACAGAAATTGATTTACGATGACGGAATGCTGTAGATAATGTATGCAGTGCCCACTTTCCGTATTTTAGAATTGTATTTTTCTTACCTGTTGCAGGATTATCATTCGCCGCGACAAGTACATCAACACCATTGGCTTTTACAGCTTCGACTTGATTCTTGACGAAAATCCCGAATGATAAGTGCTGCTCTGAAGGATACATATTACTGATTACTAATAGCTTTTTCATTTGCCTTCCACTGCCTTTATCATCAATTGTTTACCTCGCATTGCCTCGTCATGAAGATGCTTCGAAGTTGCTTTTGTCGTCTCTACAACATGCTGCCACTCTGTTTCTACTGCTTCATACATGTGCAGCAATTGATTTGGCTTATTCGTAATATCTTCTATGGAACAACAACGTTCTTCTTTATTAATAAGTTTCATAAAATCTTGCACTTTTCGATGATACGAAATTGCTATAATCGGGGTAGCAGAATCTGTCGCTAAAATAAGCGAATGTAAGCGCGTACCAATCACGACATCCTGTTGGGAGGCGACGTCAATTAATGCATCCGGCTTTAAATTTCGATCGATGATTGTCGTTTTGTCCGCATAGCGCATTTTCTGTTGAATATCTTCCGTTACGGTCACATCTTGCGGATATTTCGTCGCAAAAAATGTAATGTCTACATTTTTATGTTTAATCAATTCATCTAAATTTGTTGCCATACTTGTCACATAGGACTCATACTTTTCGACATCACCTGATGGCCAATAGTTAGCATTGTACATCGGCACAGCAGAAAGCCCCACTTTTTTAGGTTTGTCCGCATATTGTTGCTTTGGACGATATAACGTAAAAGCCGGATCGCCAATAACCTCAATATTCTTTTTGACGCCAATTTCCTGTAACAGTTGCTTCGATTCAAAATCACGTACGGAAATATTTTGCGCATAGCTACACATGAGACGAATCATGAACTTACCGGAGAATGTATCAAGTGGACCAGCCCCACAGCCATAGATTATATAGGGGGTTTTGCTATTTTTCGCCATGAAAGCATATGTACTAAACAAATGCGCTTCTCTTCGGTAAAAGTCCATCAAAATTCCGCCGCCACCGATGATGAGTAAGTCCAATTCCGAAACATATTTTCCGTTAGTTTGATATGTTTTGAAAAACGTTTTATATAAACTCTTTTTTCGATAATATAGCGGGTAGCTTTTGACACCGTACTGTTCGGATGTCTGCTGCGTATTATTACTAAACACCGTAATATCCGCGCTATTTACGGAAAATGTCTGCTTTACTTGTTCAATGAGACCATATAATATCGATTCATCACCGTTATTATCATTTCCGTAATTTCCTACGATTCCGATTTTCATTAAACTACATCCTTTGAATAAAATTATAATAAAGAAATTATAGCATACATGCTGACTATTAGAAAAACACCACTCATACTCATTACGATTGCTAAATAAAATAGGAATCTCGTTGTATGTAAAAACGAGATTCCTATTTGTTATTGATTCAACACGCGGTATAAAAATAATCCGAAGTGTACGCGGCTAATTTTTTCGTTTGGCTTAAAGATGCCGCCACCATAACCTGTTGTAATATCATTAGCAGCTAGTGCCTGTACATATTCATATGCCCAGTCGCTTTTTGGTACATCTTTAAACTGAATGGAAGAAATGCCTTCTAATTTAAATGCATTCGCGATGATTTTGGCCATCTGTGCACGTGTTAATTGCCCCTCGGGATTGAAGTTACCGTTTAACCCGTCCATAATACCTGCATTTTGAATCGCGGCAATTTCCTTATAATACGTATGCGACGCTTTCACGTCTTTAAAGCCAGGGTCCTTGATTTTTGACGTATCTAATTTAAGTACACGGCTAATAATCACGGCCCCGTGTGCACGTGTTAACGTTTGCTCTGGTCTAAACGTGCCATCACCATACCCTGTAATATATTTCTTTTCGACTAAATAACTTACTTCTTTATAATACGGGTGACTTGCTGGGACATCTGTAAAGATAGCTTTATCCATAACAGTCACTGTCATAGAAGTAGAGGTATTACCTAGCTGTGCCACAATTTTTCCTGTGCCTGTTTTAGTCGCAACAAATTTACCGTCTTGATTAATGTAGCCAATATCTCCGTCTACCGACCATTTCACTTGCGACGGACTATATACTAGATTATTACCAGCTTGATCTTTTGCTGCTAGCGTATACGTTGTTGCCGCATCCTTTACAACATCTTTACTACCCGAAATGGCCATTGCACCTGGTGTATCAGTTACTGTAATCGGGAATGACTCAACCGCTTTTCCGTTATATAAAATTTGAACACGATCCGTACCTGCTGAGACAGCTTGAATCGTTGTATTTGTAAATGCTACATAGCCATTTTCAGACTTAAACGAAATGTTTGAGCTGCTAACTGGTAGCGGGTTGTAATATTGATCTAATACATACTCAATTGTGACAGTTGACGTACTATCAACGAGTAATGTCCCCACATTTGTACGTGAATATTTCAACGTTTTGGCGTCTGATAAAGGCGCTGTACTAATCGCCTCTAAAATCGCCGATACACGACGCTCAGCCCCGCCACTATTAGATGGTCTATTTGCTACGACAACATTGTTGCTACCATGATTACGATAAGCCATTGTTGTTGAACCACCACCATCTAGATTAATGGCACGGTCATACCCTTGGCTCACTAAGTAATCCGCAAATTGGACAAGATTCATCCCTTTACTATCCGATAAACGCCCGTCTACCGTGACAAAGTGAACGGTCTTTTTATCTTTACTAATCGCAATCGCACTACGAGGTGCTACTTCTTTTGCACGTGAGCTAGATGTATCCATCGTAATATGGCGTTGGCCATCGCGCACAAGCATCGGTCCACTCGCCAACATAAATTCAGCATCTTGCCATTTTTCATTAATACTTATTTCTACTGCCATCGCATCGCCCACTTGCAATGACTCGAATTTTGCGGCTTGTGCACCATTTGCTGAAATAACAAAACCGTTCTTTGGAATATCTAGCTTTTGTGTCGAACCATACGGGCGGATTTGTACGACTTTCCCACTTAACTGTTGACCAAAATATGTAGATGTAATCTGTTCATCAGTTTGTACGACATATTCGACACCGTATTGGTTCGAATTTGTAGCGGTCGTATGATGCTGTGGTGTAAATAAAATCGATTCATCTTGTTGACGTTGACGATTCAAGCCCGTTAATGGAATTCTACCGAGCTTAGAAACTGTTGTTACTGCAAAATCATATGTATCAATTTCTGCTAAACCATTGGCAGTCACACCAAAGGCAATCGGATAGCTTACATACCCTGAAGCATTTTTAGCTAAAATACCACCATTATAAATCTCGTTATTTTGCGAAATTAAATACAGTGGATAACCCGTGGACATATCATAGAAAGCCGCATTCACTGCGCCGACTACGCGATGTCCATCAGACGAATGACTATTTGCTAACGCCGTTGTTGTTGCTAAACCACCGTATACACTTGGTAACCCTACCTCAACCTTTGTATACGGATCATTTAAATTAATCGATAGATGACTAATTTGATTTGTATACGCACCTTGATGTGTATATTGATATAACGTTGTACCTGAAGATACTGGCTTTGTTAGCTTCGTTGTTTGACTTGCACTAGCTGAGGCGCTATATAGCGGTGATAATGCTAGTACAAAAGCAACTAAATAAATAAGTATTTTTTTCATTGTACTTTCCTAACCTCTCTATCTCTGAAACTAGCTCCTAATATTTATTACTTTTTCAAGCGCACACTTGCTGCAAACGTTTCTATTCTCCACTACGAATAAGTTTCAGAGAAAAATAACATTATATTTTAAAAATAAAAGCGAAGAAAAAGTAACGATATAACTAGAACATTGAAACCTTATTAATCTCTTCATTAAAAACAATAAATGGAAATAAATGTAAGGTTATCTCATTCATTATACATTACTTTTCTCTTCACTTCACTAACTATTAATCTACTTATACGTATTTAAGACATCTATATACTGACCTGATACGTAAGCATTGCCTTCTCTTGTGACATCAGAGACAATACGATACCAACCATTCTCTTGTCCTAAAATCAATACTGGTAGATTCATTTTTGCATAAGTAAATAGTTTCGGATTATTTGTCCCTGGGCCTGTACGAACATTTAATCCTGTTGTATTCGTCATCCCAACTGTATAAGCATTTTTGGCATCTTTCAAACCGAGTGCTTTATCAATGCGATAGTAATGTCCTGCCGCTTTACTGCCCCAATACGGATCGGATGCATACTTGACATTAAATCCGATTGCTTTATGCCCAAATACAGCACCATTTGCATGTTTCCCATTGGCTGGCACGTAATTTTTCAACCAAAATGCATTTAACAGTTCTAAAATATTTGCTTCTACCGATTCAAATTTCTTTAATAGTGGGTTGGAATCTGTTACGTAAAGACCAAATAAATTATTTTCTAGTTGTGCACGATCACTCATGCCATACAAACTCTCATGGAAGGATAGCGCTAAAATCATTAAGGCGTTGACGTTATACTGGGCTTCAATTTTTTTCAACATTTCCCCTATCCCAATGATTTTGCTCTTTGTCGTTGCATCTTTGTAAATGCGATACGTATCTGGATAGCGATTGGCCAGTTCCTCTAATTCGCTCAGTCTTTCCATCACATATGCATCAATTTCTTCCGCTGTATAGTTCGTCTTTGAATGGATTGGCAAGAACTGATAATAGTTATATGCCTTCCCTACCACTGTACCAGCACCATTAAAGAACGATACCCCGTCCCAGCTGTAATACTTACTATTTTCCACTAAAAAGCTTGGCGCTTTTCCCGTAATATAGGCAGCGTATTTTCCTGTTTTATAACTATAAATATTGTGAACTAATTGACCATTTTTCACTTCATAATAGGCCCGACCTGGTAGTAACGCATAAGGGATTAATGTCACATCCGATAACTTGACATACCCTCGTTGACCCGCTAACTCGACTTCAACCCATGTTAAATCATTGTCCACATTTTTATAAACCATTTCAGCATCATACGTCACATATGTACGCTGTGTTTTTTTGTCTGTATCATAAACAAGTGTAAAATTATTCGTTACGGCTAAGCCGTATGACATTTTCACAATTTTTTCATCGCGTTTAATATAATGCCCTTGCGAAAAATCAAATGCTTTTACAGCTTGTTCAAATGTCTCAAATTCTTTTACGACAGACGATTGACCATTTGCAATTTTATGTAATGTATAAACCTCTTTTTCCACTTCCACCGGCTTTTCATAACCTAGCTCCGGCTTTTCATCTGCAATCACGCCAATTAAGCGGTAAATAAATGCTGCTGCTTGTGCGCGAGTTGCATTATTTTGAGGGTAAAAATATGTACCATCTTTCATCGGTGTACCTTTAATAATGCCTAAACCTGTATTTACCCCTACCGCCGCGTGATAGTCTTTATGAATGGTATGTGTATCACGGAACGTTAAAGTTGTCGGTGTCGTCTTTATATCAAGGTAGTTTAATGCACGATATAGCATTACTGCCATGTGCTGACGTGTCACTGGTTGATTTGGCTTGAACTCATTTTGACCGTACCCTGTAATGATCCCAGCAGCCGCTGCATTTGAAATATCTTGCGCATACTGATACGAAGGAGGTACGTCTACAAAAGTATAAGATTCTGTTTCATCCAGTTGTAAGGCTCTCGAGACAAACGAAGCAAATTCTGCTCGGGTAATTGCACGGTTTGGATAATATTTTCCATCCTCAGCAAGGAGTATGTTATGCTTAATCAAATAGGTCATTTCTGTTTCCATATGATGCCCGTCAATATCACTTGCCTCTGCAGGTTGGAGAAATACCCCAGAAAATAAAAAAACAACGATGAACATAATAATTTTTTTCATTTATCTCTCTCCTTTTCTATGTCTTATTCTAGCAGAATATATTAGAATTATTAAGGGAAAGTCTTCCTAAAATATGTAGGTGATATGGTTTATTTCATACTATTGCACATTTTTTATAGGACAATGGTATAATACATTTTTGATAACAACACGAAAGGAATAATTCTATGCAACGCATGAAACAGTCACTTCTTTCAAAAGAAGTATTAACAATCGTTCTCTTAGTGGCCGTAACATTTTTATCATTATTGCTACCTTCTAAGATTGCACTAATTGTAACGAGTTTGATTTTTGCTATTTTTGCATTTATAAAACCTTTGCAAAGCGTTTTATACTTACTCATTTATGTAGCAATTCGCCCTCTACTTGTAGAGTTGAATCCAGGGTTAAAATTCATTGGAGATTTAATTACATTCATCTTATTGATCAAACTATTAATCGCTAGTCGATTCGATATAAAAGGTTTATTACATTTTAAACTATTTGAATGGGCGTTTTTCTTCTTCTTAGGGGTAGGTTCACTTGTGGGTTATTTAAACGGGGTAAGTATTGGGGCAATCGTATTCCAAGTGCGTACATTTGTCATTATGTACTTAGTGTACTACTTCCTATCACGTACAGTGCTACCTGCAAATTGGAAAGAACAGCTGAGTTGGACAGCAGTCGGTCTCGGTTGGTTAGTATCCTTACACGGGCTAGTGGAAAAAATCTCGATTCGTCAATGGCTTCTACCAGAGTATTGGCAGTACATGCCGTTATCAGCTGAAAATTTACAGCGTATATACGGGTTACCAGGTAATCCGAACTCGCTTGCATTAATTATGATGTTTACGGTTATCGCTGTATTGTTCCTAAAAAACCTTTACAAAAACATGCAGTACAAATGGTTTTTAAATATTAGTTTAGTGCTCTTTATTGGGGTATTAATCTTAACATTCTCTCGTGGTACATTAATTGCTGGTGCATTCTTCGCGGTTACGTACTTAATTTTCTCAAGAGATTGGAAGCTGGTCAAAACGCTTGCCATCGGTTGGCTTGCCGCATTTATACTCGTGTACTATCCAGTAAATGCAAGTGTATCATTCGTTAAATACCTTGGTGTAGAAGCACCTGATGGTACAGTCGGTTCATTAGCCGATCGTTTCGGTCAAATTTTAGATAACAAAAACGTCGATCGTATGGTATCAAACGGGCGCGTCTTCTATATTAAAAAAGGATTTGAAATCTATCAAGATTATCCAGTCGCTGGTACTGGTTTCGGTACATTTGGTGGCGCTGCTACGATTTCTTACGGCTCACCAATTTACGCAGACTACGGCATCGACTTATCGATTTACTTTGAAAATAAAATTTACTCAGATAATCAGTACATTCAAATCATTGCAGAGACAGGTACACTCGGTGTCATCTTATTTGCTGTCTACTTACTTGCGATGGTCGCACTCTTCTGGAAGCAACGTCATACACGTTTCGGACAGATGATGCTTGGACTGTGGATTGCAACTGGCGTATGTGGCGCATTCTATAATATTTGGGAACTAAAAGTATATACACTCATCTTCTTCACAATCTTCGCAGCATTCGCTGTGGAACATAAGTTTTATAAACAATATCGAGTATAAAAAAACCCTCGCGCAACTTTTCGATTGCGCGAGGGTTTTCGCTTGATTAGCTTACTTTTTAGGTTTACTTGCCTAATTCCCTTTTTTACTTGCCATTTCTAAAATATTTGTGTGAATTACATATTTTCAGTTTTTGAAATTCCCATATAATCTATCCCTAATTTACTTAACATCCGACTAACGGTATAAATACTTTCCACCCCTAAAAAATCCTGAAATTCTTGATTCGTAATCCCGTCCTTATACAGCAACTGATACTTATGTAGCGCCTCGTAAACACCATTCGTCGTTTTCGTCCCACACTGCATACAGCGAACCCCCTTTCGCTCATGTTTCATCTGCATCCAACAACAGGGACAAACCACGCCTTTTAGAACTGATACTTTTGGACAGATCCGCTTGAGCACCAACTTCTGATAACAAGCCATGAAATGCGCCTTCACATAGTCAAGTAACTCCTCTCCTAGAGTAGCTGGATACTGCTCAAACAATCTACTCACTTTACTCTGCAAACCACTTAACCGAAACACATCTACTTCCTGTGTTGATGTAGCAATACATGTTTTGGGATCGGTAAACACAACAACTGGTACAGCGGGAACATTGACACCTATTTTCAATAACTCTCCTTCGATCAACCTTTGATACCTTAACTCCTGATTCGTCGGGCTCTCATAAACCATTTTTGTCCCACCTGCTTTTGTTTGAATCATTTGTCGTACCTTATCATCAAAATCAATTTGACCACCAATATCCTTTGTTTCCATTACTAATACGAAATGCTTACTTATAAACAACGTATCTATCTGATGGGAATAGCCAAACGGATTAACCATTTCATAACTATGAAATAAGTAATGGCGCTTTGGTAATTGCATATCTACCCATTCCCTATCAGCACGCAACTCACCACAATAGCCTTACCTTGCATTTTTATACAATACTTCAAGCGCTATTGCACACTTTGTATATTTATTCATTTTAATAATGACTCGTACAGTTGCATTTTCTTGCATACACTCCGATGAATAATAATCAACCCTTCCTCCTCCCCTCGCAATCTATCTATGACCACTTCGACTTTATTCAACAATTTCCTACTAAATCTTCCAAACTCGAATTTTGCCATATTTTATTTCCTAGATAATAAAAAAACGTTACCTTATCATGCTTGTACACAATAAGGTAACGTTTATGTTTAATTTGTTTGCGAGTAGTATTTTACAATCCCGTTATAGATGGACTGCGCAAAAATATCAACATATTGATCACTTGTTAACTTTGCACTGTCTTCACTATTTGTCACAAACCCTAACTCTACTAATATCGCTGGAATGTAAAGGTTTCGAATGACATAATAATCCTCACGCTTTACACCACGATCTTTCATATCGGCATTTTTGACGATTTCATCATTGATGAATTTTGCTAACGCATAATCTTCTTTCTCATTATCGTTTGCGCTAATGCTATAATATGTTTCCGTTCCTTGTGCGGATGCACCTGCAGCATTGGCATGAAGACTAACAAAAATCTCACCGTAATTATCTTTCGCAAACTTTACACGTTGTTCTAACGATGGATATGTATCGCCTGTACGCGTCATCTTTACAATCGCACCAGCTGCTTCTAGCTTTTGCTTTACTTTGTTCGCTGTATTAAACACAATTGACTTTTCCACCGCATTGCCACTTACTGCACCCGGATCTTTCCCACCATGACCAGGATCGATCACAATAATACGTCCTGCCACTGGTGAACCCGATTTATTGATTAAACGTAAATACGTTTTACTTGTATAACCAATTGTACCGTTATATGAAATTTTTACCCAAGCACCTGAAATCGATAGCACATCGACTTTTGTACCGCGATTAATTTTCCCTAAAACAGTTGAGCTCGCATTTCCTTCTGCCCGAATGTTTAAATTGTCCACTGTCGCAATACCGATTGTTGTGGCATTTGACTCCGGCTTTTCCACGACAGGTGGCTCACCTTCATCCGGCTTCCCTTCTACAGGTGGCTTCGTGATTTCATCTGCATACGTTTTATAAATGTAAGCATATTGTCCATTAAAATCAACTTTATAATAGTCAGCGCCTACTTCATATACATTGAAAATGAACCCTTTACTTACTTTCCCTAAAATATTGGCAGTCCCCGAAAACTCCTTCGATGAACGGACGTTTAAATTATCCGTATTTGCTTTTACTTGCATAATTGCTTCATCTTCATTCGGTACCGTCTCACCTTGTACAGGTAAGTCTAAACGATAGTCTTCTGATGCCGCACGTGCTACAAACAACCCAAACTGTCCACGTGTTAAGTTGTTATTCGGTAAAAATGTTCCTGCAGACGTTAATTTTGTATAGCCATTATAGTAAATAGCCGAAATATATTTATAGTATTTGTTAGCACTTGATACATCTTTAAATGGTATCGCTAAATTTGCATATTTGTTTACATCTAATTTAAAAGCTACAGCTAATGCTTTCGCCATTTCATTTCGTGTAATGGGTACATGCGGAGCAAATGTTGTACTTGACGTTGGTGCAATAATCCCTAATTTAACCGCTGCTTCTACATACATCGACTCTTCTGATCCAACCTTTACATCTGTAAATGATGATGTAGATGGTTTCGAGACTTGAATACCAGCAGCATTAATGACCATTTTCGCTACTTGCCATCTCTTTACGTTATCTCCTGGTTTAAATACCTTTTTTCCATTTTCCGTATATCCTTGAATAACGCCTTCATTCACTAAATAATTAATTTCCTCATAAGCTTCATGAGAAGTCGGAATATCAGCAAAACGCTGACTTGCATACGCACTTTGTATGCTGAACATTGACATAATGACAACGATAAAAGTTAAAGTAAATCTCTTAAAAAACAATGTCTCTTTCCTCCTTCTTTTCTATAAACAACTCTATTTTAGCAGATTTTTGTCGATAAAAATATATGGCTTTTCTACCTTATTCTACCTTACTTCACGAAGAAAACATAGCTTTCTCTATTTTTAGAATGGTTTATAGACAAGAAAATCTCTCTATGTAAAACAGGCGATTACATCTACATTTGCTATATTGTTAGTGTATACGAAAAAATATAGCAAAATCATTATGGCTCTCCATCAAAATAATGTCGTATCTTTCCAGATTGCAAAAAAAGGGAGAGGCGCCTGTCGGAAGCCTCTCCACTCTATTGTTAAACTTTTGCAAGAGCTCGGTTGGTAGCCATCTATGCTTACAAAAGTAGACAACCTAATTTAAATTGCTTGCGCGTTCAATAAATGTATGTAATTGCTTCAATGTGACATAGCTAGATCCACCATATGTACCATCACCTTGTCCAATTGTAACACCATTGGAAGCTAAAATTTTAATATATTCATAATCCCAGCTCTTATCACTAACATCTGTAAAATGTACAACTTTATTTGTCATCTTTAAGTTGAATGCCTCAACTAAGACTTTTGCCATTTGTGAGCGAGTAAGTGGTGATCCTGCATTGAATTTACCGTTTGCGTCACCAGTAAATACACCTAAATTATAAAGTGCCGTTGTTGCACCTGCATATTTTGAATCTGATTTGACATCTACAAAAGGCGAGTTTGTATTGGATGTATTGACACCTAAAACTTGTGCTAATTGAAGTGCCACTTCACCACGTGATGCATATACGGTAAAATCAATTGATGCATCTTTTACTTGCTCTGTTGTTTGTTGAACAGCTTCTTCTGTAAATGTCGCAATACGTTTTGCGCCAACATAGCGTGTTGCCCAGTAGGAAGTACTCATGCTTGCCACTGTTACACCTGTGCTTGTACCAGAATGGATAAACTTGTTATTCCCAACATAAATGCCTACATGCGATACACCTCTACCAGATGTATTATAAAATACAAGGTCGCCTACTTGTAAATCGCTTTTTGAAACGGCTGTCCCTTGTGAATACTGTGCTGACGATGTACGGTTAATAGAAATACCTAGTTGGTTAAATACTAAGCGTGTAAATCCTGAACAATCTAAACCACTTGTTGTTGTGCCTCCATATACATATGGAACGCCAATATATTTATAAGCTGTAGCTGTTAATTCTTTTGGTGTTGCTGCCTCTGCGCTGTCTGTTCCAGCTCCTGCAAAAATCATAAACGATGCAAAAACTGGCAATAACCATCTCTTCATGATAAGTATTTGATACTCCCTTCAAATTGTTGGTTCTTTTGCCTACTTCAAGACTAACACAGATTACCATGTAATAATTTTTCACTTTTGTAACAGTTAGATGAAAATCAAAAAGCACTAAATTTCTAGCGAAAGCTAGTAATCTAGCGCTTTTATAAGCGATTTTATAAATTCGCATTACTCAACCGTAATATCTCTGTAATGTTACGCACTATAATTTGGCATATTATTTCGTCGAAAAAAGTTGGATAAAGTAATATTTTCCATTATCGTCTTTTTTTACTGCCACCCCAATATGAGTATAGTTGGGCTTTAAAATATTTTCACGATGTGACTCGGATGCCATCCATGCTACCATGACCTCTTCCGGTTTTATGAAAAAGCGTGCAATATTTTCACCAAAACTTAAAAATTCATAGTCATACAATGTCGCCATGTCCCAAGAATGCCCGTAGTACGGAGATTGATGGTCGAAATAACCGTATTCAAACATATCCTGTACTTTAATGGTTGCAAGTTGGTTTAAATACGGATCTTGTATTAATGAAGAAAGACCGTTTTTCTCACGTTCTTCGTTAACTAAACGAACAATTTCAGTGCCCTGTGCTTCATTTTCTAAAACCGTTGTAATATATCGCTTTCCTAAATAATCATAAGCCACTTCTAACTTGTCCATTTGGGCTTTAAAATCGAGAGCACGTGTTATCAGCACAGCCATTTGGGCACGTGTCACCTGGGCATACGGCTCATATTTCATGTTTGGCTTTCCTGTTATAACACCAACATCCGCCAATGATTCAATATAATGCTTGGCCCAACAACCTTTTTTCGTATCAAGAAATGTCGCCTCATTGCTTTCATCGACCGCGATGCCAAATGCTTGGGCTATCATTTTAGCCATTTGCCCACGTGTGACAAACTTGTCCGGATTCAATTGTTGCCGATGATCAACAACATGTAGCTCCACTAATTTTTGGAACATATCGTACTGAGGGTGTGTCGTTGGCATGTCTTTTGCTTGTAATTGAATCGATCCATCCAGTGGGAGCTTTAGTGCTTTCACAAGCGTTTCAGCAACTTCACCACGTGTTATTGGTTGGTTTGGCTTAAATGTTCCGTCCTCATAAGCATTCATATAACCACTTGCGACCATTTCATGAATCGATGGTGCGGCCCAGTAAGTAGACTTCACATCGACTAACGCATTTCGTTCCGCAAATGACATCGGTGGAACTACGAGTTGCCACATCACTAAAAAAGCAAGAATCCCTATCCATTGTTTGCGCAATTTTTTATCTTCTCCTCTAAGAACAAAAGTGCGAACGCGCATGCCGAAGCCCGAGTATTACATCGGTATCGCGCTTTCGCCTAGACATACAGGCTCTTTTCCACAACCGTTATCCACAATGCGAAATTTTATAATTTCCTTAACAACGATAAAACTCGCCCTTCATTCAAATGAAAGGCGAATTCTATTTCCTATAGTACTACTATTACAATGAGAACAAAAGAACTTTAGAAGAAGAAAGATGAATCGTTTAATTGCTCTTCATAATCCTCTAACATGAAATAGTTTGAGACAAGGCGTTTTTGTTGCGTCGTTAATCGATCATAAGCCGAACGCGCAGACTTCACTTTCGATTCAAAATTACTTGCATTCGGATTAATTTCAGCAATTAATGAACGTACTTGATCTACTGCGCCCGATTCTTTTTGTGCATTTTGCAATATATCATAGTTCGTGACAAGCTTACGGTATGCGGAAGGCAAGGAATTGTATAGTGCTAACGCTTCCTCTACTAGCTTACTATAATCACGAGAAGAAGATGAAATACTACTAATTTTTGAGATGACCTCTTGTACTTTATCGATATTGTTTTTCGCCTCTTGCAACTGTGCAAAGTTTGTCACATACTGCTTTTCACTGCTCGATAGCATATTGTAAGCGGCATAAGCAGCTTGTACACTACCAATATAGTTTGCACTCGATGGCTTCAGTGCTTGAATCATTTTATACACTTCAATCGCCGGCGCAACATTTTGTAGCTTACTCATATTCGGTACCATTTGACGTTGCTCTGCTGTTAATTTATCTAATGCTTTCATTGCCTTATCATAAGCTGATATAAGATTACTAGCAAATTGTAAATTATCGATAGCATCAATAGCAACTAATACATTTTTCACGCCTTTTTCATAGTTTTGTAACTCTTTATAAAGCGTGACAGCTTTCTTCTCGTTCGCTGTTAAAGCATCATAAGCCGCTCTTGCATCTTTAATCGCTTGCATATACTGAGACGGCGATTTAGATGGAATCGCACGAATCAGCTCATCCACTGCTGAACCGCCGCTCACTGTATTTTCAAATGCCAATAAGTCACTATAGTTTGTCACCAATGCTTTGTCTTCATTCGATAATGCATTATATAATTCACGCGCTTTCTTGACATCTTCCCCAAAGGTTTTACTAGATGATTTAATATTGGCGATGGCTTCCATTGTTTGAGCTACTGGATAGATTGTCGAAAGCAACGCGTCACGATTATAGACGAGTTCACGGCTTTCATACGGAATTTTTTCGTATGCTTTCACTGCATCGTTATATTTCTTGACGAAATCTCGTGCATTATTAAATGGACGTATCATCATCGCTTTTAACTCTTCGATTTGATGAATGGCTGCTGTTACAGGTTTTAACGCATTTTCACGCTCTTGTAACGTTTTATAATTTAACACAAGCTTTTGATAAGATGAATTGATGCGTGCCAACTTATCGTACGCTTCGCGAGCCTCCATTAACTTTTGTACGTAATTTTCCACGCCTGGACGTGCGGCATCAATCAGATCCATCACTTCATTGACAGTGACTAACCCTGTTTCTGCCCCTTCGATTTTGTGTAAAATCGGTGCCAGATAGCTTTGTTCTACTGTCGAAAGTCGATCATACTGCAAACGAATCGACGCGACATCCTCTATATAGGTTTTGTCACTTGGTTTTAAGTTATTAATCGCTGTGACAATTTCATATACTTTTAAGTATGGCTTTAAACTACTATCATAGTTGTAAACATATGATTTTTGACGCGATGTTAGCTTATCATATGCTTTGATCGCCGCTTCCACCTTTTTCGCATAACCACTATTCGCTACATCTATACCCCTAATAATGGGGTCATTGATTAAATCGACTACTTTTAACGCTGCTGTACCGTCTTTTTTCAGCGTTTGGAAGTGTTTGTAATTTGTTACTTGCTTTTTCGCATCGGCCGATAAAGAAGCGTAGATTGCTTCAATTGCTTCTGCTTCATTTAAAAATGCTTGACCTGTTAATAAACCAAGCTTATCAATACGATTTACTAACTCATTACCATTCGTAATAGAATCGTTATGTGTTGTCAATGTAGTTTGGTACGTCTTTACTGCATCAGCAATTTTCGGAGCCAACGAAGATGTCCAAGCAGAAGCAACACTTAGCTTATCAAATTCTGCCTGCGCTTTTGTATATGCCTCTTGAAATCCAGCAGCACTTGGTTTTAACGCTTTTATTTGCTCTACAAATGCTAAGTACACTTTAAAATCTTCAATCCGTTTTTGATTTTCATCAGAAATATACGATTTTTGCGTTGCTGTTAGCTTCTCAAATGCCGTAATTGCTGTTTTGGCAGTGGAAGGGAACTTGCTAATATTCTCTGGATCAACCGCCTCAATTTTTTTCGTCGTATCTGCTGGCTGCTTGACTACTTTTTCAAGCTCTGTTAATATTTTTAAGTTTGTAACAAGTCTTTGCTCTTCTTTTGGCAAAACATTATATGCATCGCGCGCTTTTTGGATTAATTTTAGCTGCTCTACTTTATTCGTTTCATTGTTGGCATCCTCAATATTTTGAATAACAGTAGCCGCGCTATCTAATTGAGCTTTTAAAGTTATAACAGATGCAGTTAACTCGTCTTTCAATTTTTGCAACGCTGTCTTATCATCAGCATTTGTTGTAGGTGCTCCTAAAATATCTACAAGCTCCCCTGTTGTTGCCGTTAATGTAGCATGCAACGTAAAAACGTCTGCTTTATAACTCTCCGCTGTAGTTTTTAAGTTATAATAACTACCTGTTACCGTTGCAAAAGGCATTAAATACTTTAGACGAGGGCCACTTGCGACTAGTGATTGTTCACCAACGCTTAACTTGGCATACGATTTATTGAGTGCATCGACTTTCGTTGCAAATGTCTTTTTATTTTCGATAGTGATAGCATCGATTTGATCACTTAGCTTAATTGTCGTTTTGCCGGACTTCTCCCAATCTTGCAACTCTTTGTAGTTATTGACAATTTTCTTTTGATTGGAAGTAAGGGCATCATACGCTTGTCGAGCATTTTCAATATCTGTAGAAGTAACATTAGATGCTGTAGTTAATGCCTCAATCTGATTTTCTACTAATTCAACAGCTGTCACATCTGTACGATATGCTGTCAATTTATCATTATAGCTTGATAATAAATTCTGTAGGTCTGTTGCTAAATCACTAGCGGCTTTTTCCGCTACTTCTAAAGCCGTGCGATATTCATCTGTAGCGTTTGGTTTTAACGCATCGACTAAAACAATGAAGTCTAATCCGTCTTTGTACCCTGTATTTCTGCCATTAGCATCTACTTGATTCGCCACTTTTGTCTCATAATCAAGCACAAGCATTTTTGCACGAACATTGAGCTTTTCATAATCAGCTACAATTTTCCCTACCTTGCTTTTATAATCGACTGCTGTAACAGACTGAATACCCGTAATTAAATCCGCTACTTTATTTGCTGCCGTTAAATCATCATTAGCTTGCTTCATCACAGTTGCTACCGTTCGACCATCGTTTAGCACATGAGAATCAGCAATCTTTTTCTCATTTGGTGTCATTTTTTCAGTGTAGTAACTAGTAGCCTCTTCTACTACTTGTTTAAAAGTAGCAGCAGCTGATGCATCCAGTACATCGTATAAGATAATGTCAGTGATATAGCCGTGGACAATTTCGGTTACAGGCTCTCCAGTAACATTATCTAATATTATATCACCATTAACATCTACTAAGATGACTTCGCCCCCATAAATAAACGCTTCTGGCTTTTTAATATTTTCGATAAATGTCTTTAATGTGGCGATATTTTTTATAAATTCTTTTTCAAAATCTTCAATTGTTGCTAGATAACTTGCCATGCCACCTAATGCTTTTGTTTCAAATGCCCCTCCATACTCTACATTTAAATCATAATCATTCCCTTCATATTTAGTAATAACACTATCCAGTTCTTCACGAATTGTTTTAAAATCTCGTGCAATGGCTGCGTATTCTACTTCTAATCCTGGAACTGTATTAAACAATGTTGGGTGCGTCGTTTTGAGTAGATTGATTTCATTTGTTAAACTATTTGCACGACTTTTTAAGCCTTGCAGTTGTTCTAAAAAATCTAATTTTGCTAATAATAATTCTCGATCATTTTTATATTCTTTCTCCGGTGTATTAGGGTCGTCTGGTAGTAGACTATCAACTAAGTCACGATATGCCTGAAAATTCGCGATTGAGCTTTTTTCATTTAGATTAAAAATTTCTTCTAAACGTAATTTTGTTACATCTAAATCTGCAACCGTATTATAAGGCACAGCCACCGCGCTAGTATCTTCCGTTACAATCGGCGCTAGTTGTTCTCCGTCCATCACTACATCCGTTTCATTGGCACTTACAACTGCTGCTGGTGCCAGAATTAGCCCCGTGAGTACACCTGCTTTTACTGTTTTCTTCATGAAAGTCATCCTTTCTCTATATAAATATCCCATAATTTTCTACATTATTCTAAACCTACTATCGGCAAAATAGTAAGATTCTTTATGCATAAATAAGAAATTGTCCAAAATGACAGATTATTATTTAAAAAAATAAAAAACCACCCTTTCTCAACTAGTGAAAAGAGTAGTTTTATATAGTTTATTCAACGTTTATGATATCAAAGTCTGATTGTGTATAATCCATGGCACGCTTTAAAAATGTTGCAAGTTGTGCACGCTTCACAGAATCACTCGGGCTAAATGTCGTAGCGCTTGTCCCTTTTGTAATATTATACTGTACAAGCGTTTGAATATAACGACGAGTATTTACATCTGCAATACTATTGACATCTGTAAATTTCGTTGTCGTTGTATTGGCTAATTCTAAGTCAAAAGCAAGCACAAGCATTTTCGCTACTTGTGAACGTTTGACAGGGTCATTCGGCTTAAAAGTTTGATCTTTATAACCACCAATAATGCCTTCGTTATATAAAGCTGCAATCGCCCCGTAATATGTACTATTTTTTGGTACATCTGTAAAGCCAGGATCTTTTACATTTTTAGTATCTAAATGGAGCGCATTAGCTATAAACAATGCTAACTCTGCTCGCGTTGCCGCTTCATACGGTGCAAATGTTGTCGCTGTACGCCCTGTAATAATACTTGAATTGTATAATTCCTCGATCGCTGTATAATGGTCTCCTACATTTTTTAAATCAGTGAATGGCACTGCTGCGTTTGCTGGAACCTGTGCCACATATGCTACAGTCGTTGCCGCCAGTGTCGCCGCTAACACATATTTACAATACGGAGATTTCATATCGTTATAGCCTCCTAATTTTTAAAATCTATTCCAATTGTACATGAAAAATACGAAACATGATATAAGTCAACTTAGCTAGAAAAACCCTTACACTGATAGGAAACATTATAAACAAAATGAAAAATACAACCTTTTTCATTATCAAAAATCCTATTTTTCCTTTATTATACTTATATTGACTTCGTTTAATGATAGTTTAATAGAGAGAATTTATGACAACGAAAGGGTGACTTACATGGTATTTCACTATAAGTTTTGGCATCTGTTATTTCATCCATCTTCCCTAACACATATGCTGGAACATGAAGAGGAATACGAAAAAATTCGCGGCTATAAAAAAGCGCTATGGCTGCTATTTTTTACGACGCTTTTATTTTTTGCGATACGGAATTTATGGGGGATGCATACAGAAAGCTTAACGGCCCTTCTTGCAAATGGGCTTGACGACAGATATATGTTTGCCCGCTTAATTTCTTTAGGCGGTGCCGTTTTATGGGCCATTGCCTTCTTTATTTTCCATTACTATGTCCTTACATATGTGTTGCACTTACTCACTGATTTACCTTTTAAATGGATTCAGAAAGTTCAACTGTATGTGATGACCTTTATCGTGCTAGAAAAGGCCATTACGTTCCTCGTATTCGCCATTGTTGGGTTTACGACACCATTCACCTTTTTCTCACTAGCACCGATCACGGCCTATTTCTATCAAGATGAGTATGTACTCTACTTTTTAAATCAACTAACGGTCGCGACAGTCGTAACTATTATCATCCAATACACATTCCTCTCACAATGGGAAGAAGAAAGTAAAAAAATACTGCTAGCAAAGCTGATCTTTGTTCAAATTGGACTAGCATTACTAGTCGGAGCTATTAGTATACTTCCTATTCTCAAATGGATTGAAGGAGGTGTAAGCTAATAATGGCTAAAGCAACAAAATTGAAACTATGGGGAGTCATTACGATTATTTTCGTCGGAATCAATGGCTACCTTTTGCTAAAAAACAACGACGTCATTCCAAAATCGTATTATATCGGTGACATGCAGTATGCCGTTAGTGGTGTGCATACAAAGGAACTCGATAAAGAAGGCATTCTCGCTACAAGCAATGAAATGCGCCTTGCTGCACCCGTGCAAGCGATTGACAAGGTGCTCGTAAAGCGTGGTGATGCTGTCACGATGCAACAAGAGCTTGCTTCCTACAAATCGGATGCAGTTGAGCAAGAACGAAAAAGATTAGAAATCGAACGCAAAGCCTATGAAACCGAATTAACGGAGCTCGAACAAATTTTGTCTGCCCTTGAGCGTGAATCGTCGAGCGCTCGTCCGTCTACCGCAACAGATAGTACAACAATCGGAGACTCGAATATTTGGAATTTAAATCTCTCGCTAGAACTCGGCATCGAACAAAATACACCGACCGCCGAAGGAAAAGCGATGATTCGTCGTCATATCGCGGAAATTGAACGGCAGCTTGACATTACAGATTCCTTGCTCACACAGCTAATTTCATATCAAACTTTAGCAACACCCGTTGATGGTATCGTAGGGGACATTCAGCAAGACGGTGATACAATTACATTCGTTATTTATCCATCAAGTAAAAGTGTCGCCACATACATTGACGAAACGCAATGGCAACGTGTCGAAGCCGGACAACGCGCTGAAATCATCGTTCGCGCTGGGGAAGAAGATGAATCCACGGTGGAAGGCATCGTCACAGAAAAACAAGCGATTCCTGCTAAGGAGTCGATGTGGTATCAAGAACTGTTAAAGTATGAAAAAGTGGACCCTGCTAAAACACTGTACGAAGTTCAAATTCAGCCAACTGATCTACTAGCGGACTATCCATACGGTGAAAAAGTAGCTGTAACGATTACAACGGATGAAGTATTTAGTAGTTTTAAAGTCCACTCTGACTGGATCATTCACTACGAAGTACCTGATATCGGTAATACACATATTTATACACTTGGCTATGATGGTCGAACACGTCTAACACCTGTAGACGTTGCCTTCACTAAGCTCGGTCAAGTCGATGCACCTGTAGAAGAAGTCATTCCTGAAGAGGAAATGCCAGAGGAAAAGATCACCGAAGAAGAAACAGAAAAAGTGCCCGCTATCCAGACCGTAGATTTCGGTACAGAAAAAGAAGAAGACATCGATGAGGAACTATACGACGTGACTGTATTTACAGGGTTACTCGATGAAAATACAATTTTACTCGATGGAACGGCACGTAATATTTATGCCCCTACCTTCCGCCCTTACCCACTCCAAACATATAAATGGGAAAAAGTCGGCGAAGTCACATGGAGAGATATCGTCAAGTTTATCGCGCAACCATAAGTAAAATGGGCTCGCCAGTCGGCAAGCCCGTTTTCTTTTTAATAATAGTAATACGGTACATAGACCGTTTTAGGGTCAAATCTCCCTGGATTATTATACACATCTCGTAGTATCCGATTACCTTTTAACTCTACTGTCATCGTTGTGTAACGAGGCATCGTTTTATCTAATGTTAAAATAACATTTTTCGAATTGTTCGGATCAATGGATGCCTTCGCACTGTAGGATGTCCCTGATGAATCTGTAACAAAGAATGCATCTTCATCTGGTATTGTAATGGCTTGTCCAAATGTTAATACAACCTCACGGGAACTTTTTACAGATAAACTTGGATTCCAATAGCTTTGTCCCGGCGCCACAACTGGCGGTAAACTAATCAATTCGTAATAAGAATCCATTTCTTCAAAGGAGTTTTCCGCACGTAAATCCGTAATATAAAGATAAGGTGTTACTGAGTAACTCCATTGACTTTCAATTTTTAAAATGACTTGCTTTGAATTTGACGGGTTTACTTGTACTTGCCCAAGATTATATCCCCTAATTTCATAATTCTCTAAATTAGAAGCAACTGCCTCATCCACTGGATAATTAAAATCAATTGTAATAATACTTGGATCTTTGATGGAACTATCTGTTAATGACGTCTTTACCGCAACTACTTGTAGTTTATCTCCGTTGAACGAATAGTCCTTGCCACGTGTAAAGGAAACTTCACTATTAGCTAAAGTGCCTCCATACTGCCCCATCAAGTTTTTAAAACTCATCGTTACGTCATATGTTGTATTTTCAATATCAGTATGTTTAAGCAGCTCTCGTAATGGTACCTTCACCATTTGCGGCTTTCCATACACGCTATACACCTTTACATCCTGCTTTTCGATTGGTTGTTTTCGACCGTTTGCGCTATAGGTACCTGAAATAGAAGTTGTCGTATTTTCACTTACGATGACATTTCGATCGAATTCAATAAATAAATACTCTAAATTATTGTCACGTAAGACTTCGGAGTTCATTATTTTTGCACTAGCTGTTTGTGTATCAAAATTATGTGTCACGGAAAATGTCACATCTTCCCACGTTTCTTCATCCGTTACATAGCGATTAGGCGCCGTACTAATTGTCACATCACCAGACAAAGGACTATTAACCGTGACAATATAGGTCTTACTATATCCGTCATGCTCTACACTTTGAACAAAAAAACCTGTTCCTCCAGCTGTCACTAATAAATCACTTGGCGCTAATGACCATAACGTGTGGTTAAATGTGATGCTAAATTTCCTTTCACTCATTTGCTGAACGGCTATTACTTGCAGACTAGAGCTCTCGCCTTTCACAATCTTCGCCGTTAGTACATAAGGCTTTGAGACATTCCCAGATACATCTCGAATCCCATTATATGTAACTGTAATCTCACTACCATCCGGAACTAATTCCCCATTAGCCCTTGCCTTTTCTAGATTATACGTAATTGCGTTGCCCTTAACAGAAGAAGTAATGCCTGTTACGACAGAACCATCCGCTAACTTAAATCGAGCAGTATAATTTCTCACGGGCTCTGTAAACATAACTTTAGAGCGATTTTTACTAATTTGCTCTACAGATTGAATAGCAGGAGGGGTTGTATCGCCGTTAAGATGAATTACTTCATTATAAGTAGACAATTTACGCCCTTGACTTGAATATATATTGAACACACGCAGACGATAACTTGGCTCAATGGTTAAAGAATTAATCGTTAATGTATATGAGCGACCGTCTTTACTGAGCTCACCCCTGCTTAGTAAAACATTTGACTTATTTTCCCCTAATTCATCTACCTTTTCCAGTTTAAAGTATTTCATTAACTCCGTATTTTTACTCATTGTCTCGAGCTCAACTGGTTCACTAAAGTGAATGACAATCTGTCCTTCATTAACACTTTCAACATTCATGATTTTCAATGTATCCACTATATATTCCACTTTATATGTATAGCTTACACCATTGATTTCAAATGTAGCATCTACCTTTGTATTTTCCGGAAGTGGTTCATCTAATTGAACTCGATATGTTTTACCATTTGATAACGTGACGTCTAAATCCGTTTCAGATAAGACATTTACTGCTGTGACCGTCGCTTTTCCGCTTGTTTTATCTGGCGATTTTACATTTAAAATGCCATATAGCAAGCCTGCAAACTCACCACGTGTCGCTTTAGATTTCGGACGAAAATGGTCATCGGTTGATATATCATAATAGTCTAATACATTAATCGAACGTTGCGCCTCTGCTGTTGCTTTTTCAATATCTAAATATTCTTGCATATACATTTGAGTTTCTACATAACGAATATAATCATAATTATCTAGCATTGATTTCGCTCTTACTAACACAATCGCTAATTGTTCTAATGTCATACTATTGTTAGCATTTAAATAACCATTCGCTCCTACAAAAATACGATTGTCATAAACAACTGCTGCATATTTTAATAGTTCTTCATCCGAACTTGAAGTTAAATCGCGAAAACGCATTTTACTGTTATAATCAGTTGGTACTCGATACCCCTTTGATGTTAAGTATTTCCCTAATAATTTAATAACATCTGATCTTGTTAATGTCTTATTAGGCTTATATGTACGATCTGGATACCCTTTTACAATCCCTTTAGATACAAGACTATAAATTTCATTTTCATATTTATAACCCTTTATATCCGTAAAATGTGCCGCATTAGCAACTGGAGCTACTGCTGTCGTTGCAATTGTTAAAGCCATAACAGTTGAAAGCATTTGATAGGAACGGTTTTTTCGATTCATCCAATTTCCTCCTCAACTTATTTATAAAAACCATTTACACTCTTCTGTGTTAAATATCGGATAGAACGTAGCTTTTTTTAATTGAAGCAGCAGTATCTTCATTTTTCATAATACTAAAAACTCTACTATTCCTTCTAATAGTAGAGTGATAATTTAATATGAGATATATTGCCTAAACTGCTCTTCCGTCGTTGTTGGTTCAATGGCAATCCGCTTTAACTCATACGAATTATCGCCGTATTTGACATAACCGTGTTTTGTTGTAAATGCTAGTCGGTACCCTGTTTCAGTTAAAATCTGCTTTGTTGCCTCATTAAACTGGCCAAATGGATATGCAAAATAGTGTTGCGGTACAATCGATTGACTTATCAGTAAATCGTCCTTCAATGATTTACGACTTTGTAGTACAACAAGTGAACTCCCCTCTTCTTGGCTATGCAACTGGTGGGTATGCCCCTCGTAGTTGAAAACATCCGTTGACCAAGCTATCTCTTCTTGCGAAATCGACTGTAGCTTGTGTGGGTCAAACGGTTGAGTCGTCGTCGGGACACGAGATGTAATGACAAAATTCGTCGCCTTCATTTTCGCTTGCTGTAGCAGTGGATAGGCGTATACGATATTTGACTTTAATCCATCATCAAATGTGATGACAACTGCATTTTTCCCAAGGTTTTTCTCTCCCTGCAAAAAGGCGTGTAACTCGTCCATCGTAATAGCTTGCGCCCCTACTTCTTGCAGTGCACGCACATTGGAGGCAAACTGCGCCTCTGTAATCATCGCCGATGTCAAACTCTGTCGACCATCATGAGGTCCGACAATATGATGGTACATCAACACCGGAATCCCTTTATCAAGCGCCGTATTTACTTTTTGCAGTAACGCCGTACGACCTGCTAATTTTACATAATAATAGGTATCATCTTCAGCTACTGCATAATGGCGTCGATTTGGTTGGGATGTATAAAGAACATGTCCATCTAGATCCGTCAATTGTGTGAAATCTGTTGTGTAAATCATCTCCCCAGTACGCTCTAATTTCTCTTCAACAAACGTTGTGCTTCCCTCTACCACGGAAGCTGTCGATACACATCCTAGATGATTTTCTACTTCTATGTAATAGCAAGTTTCTGTTTTAACCATATAAAAATATGCTTGATTTTTATGTATCACACCTAACACTGCTCCACTCTCATCATAAACAGGCGCAGAATTTGTTTTTACATAGAACACATTTGATTGCCCTTCATCTATATTGATTGCATATGAAACTAGCTGCTGTGTGGTCCATACATAAAAAAATAAAGAAAGAAATAAGATTTTTTTCAAGATACTCCCCCCTATTGTTTAATCGAGATTATTCTATCATACATTTTGTATATTACTGTAAATTACGATTAACGCTATAGCAATAAAAGATTATAAACAGCCATAAAAAAACGAAAACCCACATACCGTAATTATTGTTTAAATAAACTACGAGAGGGTTTTTCGCTCTGTACTTCAATTTTATCAAATAGACTTTACTATATTTTCGTAACACTACTTTAGCAATTAATAAAAACTAGACTAAATATATTGTTAGTGAAAATCTCATACTCCTATTTACCAAGAACCTGATTTTTCTTTCGAACAAACACCTTATTTCATCCATTCATGGCGCCATACATAAATGCAACAAATTGTGCCCGTGTAACAGGTTCATCTGGTTTAAAATTACCGTTATCGCCTAAAGAAATTCCGACATTTTCTAGTGCCGCGATATAGTCATAGCTCCAATGTGTCCGGGGCACATCATTAAATGTGCTCGTTCCACCTGGTGTTAAACCAAAAGCTAGCACAATGACTTTTGCCATTTGTGCACGGGTCATCGGTGCGTTTGATTTAAATGCACCGTTTGCACCAATATCCCCACTTAAAATCGTTTCATTTGCCTTATAATCTCGTTCAGCTAGTGTGGTTTCTATCCCATTAAAACCACCATAAATCGCCACACCATTTTTCATTTGAAAGGAAGCATTTCGATTTGTTCCTGCCGTTGGTTTATAAGTTCCTTTCGCAATCCAAATTTCTTGTCCTGCTATTACAGCGGTTAATGCCGTCTGTAAGTCTTGATAAGCAGTTACCGAGCTCGTTCCGTCCCCCCAGCTTGTGCTGTTTCATTTACATAAATAACGGCACTGGCAGGTGTTGTAACACTAGTTGTCTTTGTCAATAGGAATGCCGCGACTGGCGTGATTTAAATACGACGTTTTTCGATGGCTATTTGACCTATTGCATCTGTTGCCTTAAACCAAATATCATAATCTCCTACGTCTTGTAATATAAGTGGCATAGCTGCATCAAATGTTTGCCACGTTGCACCAAGATCTTGCGAAATCTCCACTTGTATACTTGCACTGTCAGGTGATGTTGCTACTTGAATTGTGACAGGACTTGTTGCGATGTCACCTTCACTATACAGCTGTCCGTTAGTCACCATCGTAATCGTCAGCGCTGATGTCGTGTTACTGTTTGTCATTGCGAATACTGGCAAACTCCCGAAAAGAGTTTGTGAGAATAATAGTAAGATTCCAAAAACTGATAGGGTTTTATAAATTTTTTTTCGGATAATCAACCTCTCTTTCTAAAATAGTTTGTTTCTTTAGCTGTCTCCTTTTTATACAAAAAAGACTCCAATACCAATAATTATAGAAAGAGAAGGTTAAATTATATTTTTTGTAATTATATCTTCATCTGTTTCATGAATTCACTCAAATGAAGCGGGCTCTATGCTTTCTGCCCTAGCTATGATATCTCCCGATTATAATCATCGCGATTCATGCCGCGTTGGTCTAAAACTAACTAACAGGAAGCCTACGGAAATCAAATCCAAGTTTACAAGAATGAAAAAAATCCTATGGCGAAAACGCCATAGGATTCTAAATTATTCTGTAATTATATTAAATTACTTAGTAGCAGTTACTGATTTACCGCCTACAATTACGTTTCCTTTAACATCAACTAAATTTAGTCCAGTAGAAGCTAATTCTACAGTAACTGTTTGAGCTGTGTTGAAAGAACCGATTGAAAGTACGATTTCATTGCTGTTTGAAGCATTACCTACAACTGTATGGTTAACAACAGTACCATTTACTTTTACGATGAAGTCATCAGCAATGTTAGCTGGAGCAGTTGTACCAACAGCTTGTAATGTTTCAGAGAAAGTTAATTTAACTTGGTTCGCTTCTGTAGTTGCAGTAGCACCATTTAATAATAACTTAGCTTCATTTTTTAATTCAGGAGCTTTGTTATCTTGTAAAGTAATGTTTTTCTCTAATTGTAATGTAGAAACAGTAGCAGCGTTATCATCTAAACGAATTGCTTGACCTGCTTTAGTAGTTAAATCCTTAGAAACTGCAAATTTATAAGCAGCATCAGTTGAAACTACATAAGATGCTGGTAATGTAATTTGAACAGTATTTTTGTTTCCAACGAAACCAATTGTTGTGCCTGCTGGTAATGCAACGTTATCTAATGTGTAGTTTGCTAATTGTAAAGCTGTTTCAGTCATTTCTTGACCAAAGTTTACAGTAATAACGTTTGTATTTACACCATTAACTACTGAGTTTGATGGAGTAATAGCTGTATTTGCTAATTCCACAACATTTGTAGTTGTTGCAGTATAAGTTACTGAAGTAGTTGTTGCAACGTTTTTATTTGAACCACCGTCCGTTACTAAACCAGATGGTAATACGATTTCATATTTACCTTCTTTAGTCGCATGACTAGCAATTGTTAATTTTAATTCTGAACCATTTACAACTGATACGTTAGCTGTTTGAAGGATACCTTCTGGATCTTTCACTGTTACTGTAGAACCTACAGCTGTGATTGCTTCAGTGAATGGTACTACGATTACAGTATCACCACTTGTAGTAGTAATCGTGTTTAAGTTTGCTGATTTAACAGCTGGAGCAACGAAATCTTTCGATAATGTTACTGAACCAGTTACAGCAGTACCGATTAAGTTTGCTGCATCTTTGAAACCAGAGATTTCATAGTTAACTGCAACTTCATTTACATTTGTTGGGTAAAGTGCATTTGCACCAGAGATATCATTAATTGCTACAACCCATTTTTTAGCTGTAGCTGTATCAGCAGTTGCAGTTGCAGTGTAAGTTGTGCTACCTTTAGTAACTTTTACTGTTGGAGCAGTTACTACTTCGCTGAATTCAACAGTGAACTCGTAAGCTGAAGTCTCACTTGCAGTAACTTTAGTTACAGTTGGAGCAACTGTATCATTAGATACTGTGTAAGAACCTGTTAAAGTAGTTGCTTCTTTACCAGCTTTATTTTTTAAACCTACAACTGATACTGAGTGAGCACCTTCTGTTTTGTTTGCAGCATTTGCTAATGTTGCTACGTAAGTGTATTCACCCGCATTTGAAGATTTAGCTGCGAAGTCTGCTGTTGTTACTTGTACGCCATCAACTTTAACGATTGCATTTGCAAAGTCAACTTCTTCTTTGAAAGTTAATTCTACAGTACCACCTACATAAGCAACACCAGCTAATGTTGGAGCAGCTGCTTCAGTTGCAGTTACAGTACCTTCGTATTTTTTGATTTTTGCATATTTTGTATCTACTACACCATCAACTGTTACGTTGTATACAACAGCTGGAGTAAGCGTAGTGTTGTTTACACGTACGATTGCAGATTTACCGTCTTCTTGTAATTGAACATCCGCAACGTCTACTGTTGTTACAGTGAATGGAGCTTTTGTTTCAATTTTGTAGTTTGCTTCTGTATTAGCAGAATCTTTGTTTACTGTTTTATTGAAAGTAACTAATAATTCAGTAGCGTTAATCATTTTTACAGATTCAACAGCTAACTCTTTAGCGTCTTCAATTGCTTTATCAGCTTTTGCTACAACTGCTTGCATTGTAGTTTCAACAGCAGCGATTGCTTTTTCTAATCCAGCAACTTCTTCTTCTGTTAATTCAGCTTCAGCAATAGCAGTTTTGATTTTAGCTAATTCTGCTTTTGCAGTTTCTACAGTAGCTTTTGCAGCAGCAGCGTTGTCAGCTGTGATTGAATCTACTGCTGGTAATGTTTTTGCTACAGCATCGATTTCTGCTTGTAATTTTTCAGCAGTTACTGCTTGTGCTTCGATTACTTCTAATGAAGTGTATAAGAATTTAGCGAATTGAGCACGGCTTACAGTTTCTTTTGGACGGAAGTTAGAAACAGTTGTGATACCAAGGTCAGCTAAAGCTTGAACTTGCTCTTTATATTGAGTAGTACCTAAATCTGCAACTGTTACGTCTTCGATGTCAGCAGCTAATTCTACTAAAGAAGTACCTGTTACTGTTTTAGAAACACGGTCTAATACTACAGCCATGTTTTCACGAGTGATGTTGTCAGCAGCATTTAATTTACCTGCAACACCAGTGAATACGCCAGCATCTTTTACTAGAGCAGCATATTTTGCTAATTCTTCGTTAGAAGTTGATACGTCTTCAAAACGTGGGTTAGTATCCCAGTCAGCTGGAATTGTTGCACCGTTGTTTTCTAACCAACGACCTAACATGATTGCCACTTGGCCACGAGTTAATTTGTTGTTTGGACGGAATGTATTGTCTGAAGCATAGCCGCCAATGATGCCAGCTTCTGCTAAAGCGTTGATGTATGTAGCAAACTCGTTGTCAGCTTGTACATCTGAGAAGCCAGATGCAGATGCTACTGGTACGATTGCTGATGCTACTAATGTAGCTGTTGCTGCTGTTGCAACAAATTTCTTATATGATTTCGGTTGGTAAGCCATAGATAAATTCCTCCTAGAATAGTAAACACTAAGTAGATTACCAATTATTTCACTGGTAATAATGAAATTATATTACTAACTCTATGCATTTTTCAAACATTTTCATTGCTTTGTAATATTATTTTAATAATATTAGTTATTATTAGTATAATATCCTTTTTAAGGTAATTTATTAGTTAGTATTAAAAGCTTTTGTGTTTAAAATTAGTATTTTTTTATTTTATAAAAATTAAATAATCATTTTATTATTAAATAATCACTCTAAATAAAAATATTACCAAATTTAAACTTGGAATTTTTTATTATTTATAAAAATAATACCCATAGGTAGTTTCATACCTTTAAAGGTATAATTATACATTATTTGTTTCAGAAAACCTAAAAAATAAGTCGCATGTATGATGTCCGCTCTCTCATTTTTGTTGTATGATATTACTCATTCATATCTTATTTTTTATTGATATAAGAAATGTATAAATAAAAAACAACAGAAACTTGGCCCTGTTGTTTTTTATAATGTATTTCTTGGTTAGCCTAAACTTCTCGGATGCGTCGATCTGGGGAGTTTTTGCTTTTTATAGCATAATTTCTTCGCTCCCCCCTTTCCCTCATACGAATCGCGTTTTCTTTTTATCACCTAATAGGTATACAACTATTCCTCCACGCCTCTATGCTCATATATTATTAATGCATTACATTATTCGAAAAAGGAGGACTATCTATGTATTTTGGAAATTGGTTCAATCCAAATGAAGCTGCTGGCGCTTTTAACCAACCAGGATTTAATCAACCAACTTTCAATCAACCAGGATTTAATCAGCCTGGGTTCAACCAACCTGGATTTAATCAGCCAATGTTTAATCCACCAGGTCGTAATCAATCGCCTGTTCGCTTCCCGCCACAAACATTCCCTACTCAGTATGAACAACCAGTCGTTTCACCAACACAAGAATTCATTCGTACAAATATATTCAACACTGTTGTACCACATGTTCACCCGTCCCATACAACAACCGTCAACAGACATATGGTCAATAACCAACACTTCTTCCCGCATACAGAATCCGTTGTAAACGAATGCTTTGAAACAAATACAATGTGTGGGATGCCACCAAACCATTGCCATAAGCCAAGAAGACGAAGAAGATAAAGTGAATGTCAGGCACGGTATAGGGTAGCCGCGCCTGACATGTTATTCATTTTCCGCCATTAACGGGAGCGTAAAGTAAAAGCGGGAGCCTCGTTGTTCGACACTTTCCACGAAGATTTTTCCGCCATGCTGCTCGATAATTCTTTTACAAATGGCTAAGCCAATCCCGTGTGAATCGACATTTTGACTATTCGATGCACTGTAATAACTATCAAAAATAAATTGGATGTCCTTTTCTGGAATGCCCATCCCGCTATCTTCTATCGAACAATACAGCTCCTCGTTCTCTGTCCACATCGTAAAGGTTATATTCCCTTGATTTGTATATTTAATCGCATTCATCATCATATTCGTAATTACTTGTTGAATTCTTGCCGTATCGATTAAAATAGAGGCTTCCTTCTCAAAGCAGCCATTTGTTTGATAATTTAATCCAGCTCTTTGAATATCTTCTATATAGTAATAGGCAAGTTGATCATAAAACCCCTGCACACTCACCTTTGTTAACGCATAGTCTAAGCGTCCTGCTTCTAGCTTCGCTAAATCAAATAAATCTTGAATCAATCCATTTAAGGACAACAACCGTTCCTTACTGCGCATTAAATAAAACTGTTGTTGTGCTGGTTCCACTACAACGCCATCTAAAATCGCTTCAATATAACCAAGCGTTGACGTAATAGGCGAACGCAATTCATGAGAAATACTATGCAGTAGCTTTTTTCGTTCAAGCTCATGCATGGCTAACCGATCATTTATTTTCTTTAAATGGAGATTCATTTCACCAAGCTCTTTTGTACGAGCCTCTACACGATTTTCTAACTCCATGTAGATTTCTGCGTTCTCAAGTGAAACAACAATCTGCGTTGCAACCATGGCAATCAGTTCGATTGGCGTTGTACTAAAAGCATTTTGCAAAAGGGCGTTTTCCAAATACAACACAGCCGTCACTTCTCCCTTATGATAAACAGGTAAGCAAAGGATGGACTTTGCGGCTATTTTCAAATGTGTAAACAGTGTACTTTTGTTGACATCTGAAATGACAACAGCTTCCTCACTCTGTAACGTATAGTCTGCTATACGTTGGATATGTGTAGCAGGCGATGTAGGCTCACTATAATACGTAAACTGCATCGCTTCCGCCTGTGCCTTCGCTAGCACATTCAGCTTCCCTTGCTGATGACGGATAAAATAACCGCTCGTGGCATTGGATTGTTTTAACAAGGAAAATAATAATTTGTGTAGTAAATCTTCCATACGAATTTCTTTTGCAAGGGATTGGGTTGCCTCTAGCACGGTCACCAGATCAAATGATAATGCGTATTCCTTTTTTTGCTGCTGTACTTGAATATATTGCGAGAAGCGCTCCTCCCACAGTGCGGCAATCGTTACTGCCCCCCACTTTCGCATTTCCCGAATACCACGCATACTATAATCACTTGTTTTCACCTGATCTTGTTGTGCCTCATAATACTTTGCGGCGCGTTCATAAATGATTGCTTCATCTTGCGGAAATTGATGGACTTTCGCTAGCTGAATAGCACGGTCATAATAGAGGATCGCTTCTCCATCGAGCCTTTTCCTCCGACAATTTTCTGCTAACAGTAGCATATACAAATGTTCAAAATTATGTGGTGCCTCTTTTGCCCACTTTTTAAACTTTCCAATGCTTTCCTTAATCTCTTTTACATATTGACGCCGCTTCCCTCGATGCTTAAAAGGTTGCTCGATGAAATCAAACTGCCAAAGGGCACGATACAAAAAATAAATCGGCGTATTCGGCAATGAGTACACTTGTTTAATCGGTTGACGTGTCTCCTCTAAAATACGATATGCTTGTTGCTCATCCTGAAATAAATAGGCCATTTGCAAACGTAGAATATAATGCATAACTACGACGGCTTCTTCATGTTTAAGGGAAATCTCATAATCCCACTTCGGTGTGATATTCGCATGGCGAAGTGCTGAAACCCAATGCTGAAACTCTGTTAAATAATCATCAGATAACATATTCGAATGATTGACATACTGCGCTTGCTGAGACTGTACTTCCTCATCTAATTGTTTTAATGAGGTCCCATTCATCAACTGTATGGCACATAAAAAACAAGAAATCGCCGTTACTTGATAAAATAACCCTACCTGCTCGCCGTATTGCTGCATGACACGCATGTACTGAATGCTCGTATCATAATCCTTTTCCCAGTGATTTAAAAAAATGCCATACGTAAAATAAATACGTGCTTTAATAAATAAACTATTTTGACTATCAGCCATGGATAAGGCAAGCTTTCCGAAGCGCAAGGCTTGCTTCACATTATTAAACCCTGAAATTAATATAAGCGCATAATTAATGTATACAATGCCACTTTCTGTTGTAGCCCCGTATTTTAGCTGTAAGCGAAACACCCTTAACAATAAAATACCTGTTAAATTAGGGCTCATACGAAACGTATTGGAAACAATGCTAATCATAATTTGGATTAACACATCAATTTCCTTCTTTTCAATCGGGGGCAAATGCATTAATTGTTCGTCTGTTTTATTTTTTAGCTCCCACTTTAAAAGCAAAAACTCCTTTAATACTTGCGCCTTTGTAGGCTCACGATCAATCTGCATATGACATAATTGGAACGCTGAAAACCCTGCATTAATGACAATTTCTGAGCTTTCTGATTCAATATAAATAAGCGACATTAAACGGTATATCAGCAGTTTTTCAAGCGTCGTCTCAGCATGTTGAAGGGCCTCTTCAATATGCTTTTTAGAATCGGCATAATCCCCTACTAAATACTTACATTCCCCTAAATCCATATAAATTTGCAGTGACATTTCTCGCATAATCGCCCAATGATCTACTGGTAATAACGCTAAGCTAGATGAAAAGAATTGCAATGCATTTTGATAAAGCCCTGCTTTTTTCGCCTGTCCACCTAACATGGCATTCCAAATAGCTAACTGTTGTTGTTCCTCAGCTGTTAATCGATTGCTACAATAATTAAACTGTCGAACGATTTCTTGTAAATAAGGACTTTCTTCCATATTGTCACACATTTGAATCAACAATTGCCCGATTGTATAATGTGTATCCATTCGATGGCTCTCTTCTAACGACTCGTAAGCCATTTGTTGAATGCGATCATGAATAAATTGAAGCTTCATTGTAAAGAGCTGCGTGCCATCTTCCATATCACTAGAACGTGCCCATTTTAAACGACTATCGAGTGCCAAAATAAACCCTTGTTCCACTAATTCCTCTAACCGCTCGATTAACTCATAGAATGGTATATTCATAAGCTTTAGCAAAAGATGCAATTCAAACTCACGTCCAAAACAAGAAGCTAATCGTAAAATCGCCTGTGCCTGAACGGATAACATGTT
This sequence comes from Lysinibacillus sp. KU-BSD001, assembly GCF_042920265.1. NCBI lineage: Bacteria > Bacillati > Bacillota > Bacilli > Caryophanales > Bacillaceae > Lysinibacillus > Lysinibacillus sp. KU-BSD001. The sequence continues at coordinate 66,545 of NZ_JBDQZI010000002.1, forward strand.
AATTCGTCCACTAATAAAGCCTAATAATTCTTGATTGACGATCGTTTGCTGTAATTGTTGGTGATTGAACTGCCATGTTTCATCCGTGATATCAAAATAAAGTGTCCGATTATTTAAAAATAAGCGAAATACCTCGTGCATAAATAACGGATTGCCTTGTGTCATTCGATAAAGCCGTTTTGCTACATCTCCCGTTGTCTCTAACTGCATCTTTAAAGAATCTGCCAACCAAACATGTACATCTTCCTCAGTTAATAAACGTAAAGAAATCGCACAAAAAGAAGGGAGCTCCACTTGCCACTCTAACATCTGCTGACTGATTGTAGATGCATCATCTCGAACAGCCATCATTAATAAAAAATAGCCACCCTGATGCTGCTCATAAATAGCCTTCAACATATGAAGTGCACTTTGATCAGCCCACTGTAAGTCATCAACAAACCAAACAATGGGACAACGCTGACGCGAAAAGATAGTTAGTATTTTTTGAATAGATGCGAAAATATACGCATTCCTTTGTAACGTATACTGGAGATCTTCAAATAGCAGTTCCGTCTCATCCGATAAAAACCAACGCAATTCTGGAATCACATGAAGTAAACTTTCTGCCATCATTAAATTGACTTCTTGCATACCTTGTTGGAACTGTTTAATCGATGTTTCCCCTTCTACATAAACTTGCTTTAGTAAATGACGAAGTGGTTGAAGAATCGACGTAAAAGCCTGTTGCTGTTGAAGCTGGTCAAATTTACAGTCAACAAAATACCCTTTTACGTGTGCCACCTCCCTACGAAGATGATGCGCAAGCGAAGATTTCCCACATCCCGATGGACCTTTAATGAAAACGATATGTTGTGCGCCTTGCTTTACTTCATCCAACATATGTGTCAAAATATTCATTTCATCTTCCCGACCACATAATTTATTTGAAGGTTTCGGACGCATTTGTTGATCACGCTGTCCAAGTGGAAACACGATGTCACTTTTGCCATCTGCTAGTTGCTGTTGAATACGTAGTAAATCCTCCTTTAAACTAACGGCACTTTGATAGCGGTCATCTGGATTTTTTTCGAGTAATTTCTGTATCATCATTTTGATAATAGTTACGTCATGGCCCTTTTCAAATGGACTAAAATTAGGGGCTTTCGTTAAAATATCAAAAATACAATCTACTGCATTGTCAGCTTGAAACGGCTTGTTTAACGTAATCATTTCATAAAAAATTGTGCCTAGTGTATAGAGATCAGTTCGTTCATCGATTTCTATCGATAAGCGCCCTGTCTGCTCAGGGGCCAAATAAGGGAGTTCGTCTAATTCAAAGGCAGGTGTCATGTCACGTCCTGCACTCGGACCCCATTTCGTTGTCATCGGTGACTTGACCAATCTGACTTGTAAAGACGTGGCATGAACAAAAATATATTTTGGATTTAACTGTCCATATAACAGTCCTTTTTGATGCAAGCTAATGCATGCATTGACGAGTTCTATGGCGATATACAAAAACTGGTGCAAAGGCATTTGTTGCTTCAGCAGTTGCTGTAACGGTTGACCAATAAAATCCTCATAGACGATGACATATGCATCGTCAACATACTCATACCCAATCGGTTGCAACAGCCATTGGTTATGTTCTTGCTCAAATACCGCATAATCAAAATACTTCTTTGCCTGTTCTTCATTTAATACTCCTTCCATCACTTGCAACAGTACGACTCGTTCAAAATGCGGCAAATATTTACGGTGAATCGTCCAATCCGTAGAACGATATGTGTCAAGCATTCTATCCCCCCTCAATCAACTATTACCTATATATTCAATATAAAGTAAAGGTCTATTTTATGTAATAATATTCTATTTTATTTACATATTAATGAAGTAAGAAAATTAATTGCTTGCTTTCATTAGAAAGGAAAAGTAAATATTTTTAGCTCTACAGATGAAAGTCGTTTATTTAGATGCCTTAATTGTGTCACCTAGCGAAATGTTACCGTATACGGGCATAAGTCACTCATATCCGGGCAAAAACATTCATCCCCCCAAAATAATAAGATTTACTAGCATAACTTATAGTAAACCGATAGTTTCAAACTATGATGTTCATAGAAATAATCATTTAGATTTCTACTTCTTTCTTCACTATACTAAACATAAATTCTATAGAGGAAGTTTGTATTATTTATGATGGAAGGGGTAAGGGACTAATGGAAGAAAGAATTCGTTTACAATCGTTACAGGGGAAAATCGTTTCTGCGGAGGAAGCGGCTACGTGGATTCAAGATGGGATGATACTTGGCATGAGTGGCTTTACACGGGCAGGTGACGCTAAAGTCGTACCGCTAGCTTTAGTAGAAAAAGCAAAAACAGAAAACTTTAAAGTCGATGTGTATACAGGAGCATCACTCGGACCAGAAGTCGATCAGTATATGGCACAAGCAGGAATTATTCGGAAGCGTGCGCCGTATCAAGGTGACCCAGCCATTCGCCAATTGATCAATCAAGGCGATATTTTGTACACAGATATGCATTTATCGCACAATGCCGAGCTCGTTCGGACAGGCATTATCGGACCGATTGATTTTTTAATTATTGAAGCTACAGCGATTACAGAAGATGGTCAAATTATCCCGACCACTTCTATCGGGAACTCTGCGATTTTCGCGCAATATGCGAAAGAAATCATTGTCGAATTAAATACGGCCCAGCCAGCTGCATTAGAAGGTTTGCATGATATTTACATTCCAGAGGAGCAAGGAAAACGCGAACCGATTCCATTAACGAGTGCTGGGCAACGTATTGGGACAAAGGGTATTCCTGTTGATGTAGCCAAAATTAAAGGGATTGTCATTTCTGACATTACAGACGCCCCATCATTAATCGTACAGCCAGATGAAGAAACGGCACAAATTGCGGAGCATTTGCTCAATTTCTTGCGAGATGAAATTAAGGCAGGTCGTCTAACGGAACAAATAGCCCCGCTACAATCAGGGGTAGGCTCTGTTGCCAATGCTGTACTCAATGGCTTTTTACATTCCGAATTCAACGATTTAGAAATTTACTCAGAAGTGTTACAGGATGCGGTGTTCGAGCTAATCGATGCTGGAAAGGTGAAAGTTGCTTCGGGTACATCCATTACGTTAAGTGAGGATTGTGGCAAGCAAGTTTACGGGAATCTTGAAAAGTATAAGGATCGTTTAGTGTTACGCCCACAGGAGATTTCGAACCATCCAGAGGTGATTCGTCGTTTAGGCTTAATTTCGATTAATACCGCACTCGAAGTTGATATTTATGGCAATGTTAACTCGACACATGTATCTGGGACAAAAATGATGAACGGACTTGGTGGCTCTGGTGATTTTGCACGAAATGCACGATTAGGCATTTTCGTCACAAAATCATATGCAAAAGGTGGGGATATTTCTTCGATTGTGCCGATGGTAGCCCATCATGACCATACAGAACATGATGTAGACGTCATTGCGACCGAGCAAGGCATTGCAGATTTACGTGGTCTTGCGCCAAAAGAGCGTGCTGCCTTAATTATCGAAAATTGCGTACATCCTGATTATAAAGAGCAATTACTCGATTATTACCACCGCGCCATCGAGCAAACAAATAATGCCCACACACCACACATTCTAGAAGAAGCATTATCATGGCATGTCCAATTAGCAAAGCAAAAAACAATGAAAAAATAAAGTAAAAGTAGGAGCCGCCATATCAGTTGGCACTCCTACTTTTTTTGATAAAGTGAAACTTCAAACAGTTGTTGTTTTAGAATAAATTTTGATTATAAATCACTTTAAATCCTTAACTTTACTGCCTATAGAAAGCAATGGTTTTGGTCAACCTTTATTCCAAAAAATCGCTTCATTTATTTTTAAGAACTGTTTTTTTATAAAAAAGATTGATTATTTTACATCTCCTTATTCCATGAAAGCCTTTGTTAGCTGAATAAGGATTTCTCGACATTTACATAGTATTCTCTAACGATACTTAAATTTCAGGAACGCCCATTTTTTTAATCCATATTTTATAAAGGAATAAGACTAACCAAAGTGGCTTTGCTCGGTGCACTTTGGTTAGCCTGTCTATTTGATTATTGTTTATATTCTATTCCTTCTTGGATTTTGTAGGTATGGCGAAGGGTTGCTTCTTGAATGTCTTTAAATGCCCAATGCTGTGTGGATACGTCCTTGAACATCGGGATGGAATCCTCTTCAAAAGGACCTCGTTCGAATAGTCGATTCAATACCTTCACTGCCTGTGCACGTGTCAGTTTGTCGTTTGGACGGAATTTTCCATCACCGGATCCTTCCATTATGCCAAATTGACCGATACGTTCGATTTCCTTTGCTGCCCAATACGTTATTTTTACATCACTATATGAAATCAAACGCTTGTCCATTTCGCAGAATGACATGCTTTCAGGATTTTTCGCACATTGCTTGTCAATCCAGCGGACAGCAATCACTGCCATTTGTGCACGCGTAATAGCATCGTTTGGACCAAATGTAGAATCCGCACGTCCTGTCATAATGCCCTGTGCACGAACAAATTCAATGTCATCTTTTGCCCATGACTCATTTGTATCCTTGTAAGTTAGCTTAGATGCATTGGGTACAGCGTTCTCACTTAAATTACGTGCAAGCATCGCCGCCATTTGTGCACGTGTTACAGTGGCGTTCGGGCGGAATGTGCCGTCACTATACCCTTGAATGTACGGAAGGTGTGTACCCATTGTTTCTTCTACTTGTATTTCTTCTGTCGTTGTTTCTTCTGGTACTGGCTCTTGCTCTAACGAAGCAAAATATTCCGCAGCACCTTCTACATACAGCATATTAAATGTAGAGAAATGATTGACGTCAAAGGCGACGCCCTTCATTGTACTGTTCATCTGTGTGATACGTCCACGGACAGCCTCTTTCGTTCCATCACTATGTTCAATGTAAATGACTAAATGATCCATCTGTTCTTCTGTCACGTTTGCTGGTAGTGGCAACGTTATTGTAACAGGAACATTTTGCATATTCGTTTCAATAGTCAACGGAAAACCTAATATTTCAATTGTTCCATTGCCTGCTTTCGCCATCTCTTGAATTTTCTCATCTTGCTTCGCACGTGTTTCAATGGCGTGCTTCTCGTCCTCTTTTTTCACAGGTACGATGCGGAAGTAGAGGTCATCCTTCCAAGATTCCAGTGACGTTACTGGAATCGCGATGACTCCATTTTCTGTCACCATTTCTATATTCATATGTCCGTTCATCAGCTCTAATAACGCTGTTTTCAAAATATCGATCCGTGTTTCCACTGCTTTCTCCGCTGGATTTGGCAGGATAAAACGCACAGTATGAATACCTTGTTCTGTTGCTTTGGCAATTAACTCTCTTGCGATGCTGCCTGATAGTTCTAATCGATCTTTGATGACACCATTCGTCTCTCTTCTACGTTCCAGCAATGTTTTTGTTAAAAGATGACCGTTTTCTCCTGCTATATTCACAGTCATATTTTCAACAGTTGATATAGGTGTTGGATTAGGTATATAACTACCTCCACCTGACGCCATTTCCTGTACCCATACGAGACTTGTGGCTATTTTACCACCATCTACTGTCATTACTGTAATCGTCGCGGTTCCCGCTGCTATTGGCGTAACAACGCCATTCGTATCTACGGAGGCTACAGTCGGATTATCGCTACTCCATATGACGTTTTGATTGCTCGCATTGGCTGGATTTACCGTTGCAGTTAGTATAGTACTACTCCCTCCTGCCGTTAGACTCAGTGTGGACGGATGCAATGCCACACTAGTGACAGGGATCACTACGCTTGCAGGTTGAACCGTCACCGTGTAGGTTTTCTGTCCCCCGTCTTGTGCGGTCACTAAAATCGGAATTGTCGTAGATTGCCCTGCCGTAAGCGTAATAGTATCCGATGTTGTGACGTTTCCGTTCACCATAACAGTCGCATAAGAGTCGGTCGGAATCGCTGTTACATTGAGTAAAGACACAGTATGATCCACACTTACTGTATAAGCATCGGTGTGAGAAGCAAACGCTGGACTAAGCGTTCCTTCACTTACGGTTAAACTGTTTAACGTAGCATCACTTGAGCCTGCACGTGTCACGGTAATCGTATAGGTCTTTGTCGTGACACCATCTTCTGCTGTTACCACAACAGGGATAACATTGCTTCCAACATTCAATCCTATCGTATGTGTAACCGTACCTAGTGCTGTCATTCCCAGTATTTCCACCTTCGCAAGCGAATCAACAGCTGTGGCCGTTACGTCGAGCGATGAAATACCATTACCTACATTCAATGTAAATGTATCCTGTGTTGTTGAGAAAGACGGACTCAGCATACCTGAGCTAACGGTTAAGCCACTTAACTCCACATTACTAGACACAGGTTGTTGAACGAGCATTTTTTGAATGCGATTGTTTAATGTATCAGCCACATACACATTCCCTCCAGCATCTACCGCGATGCCAGTAGGAAGGTTAAACTGACCATTACCCATACCCCTACTTCCCCATTTTTCTTGGAAAGTACCATCCGATGTAAATTTTTGAATGCGATAGTTCCATCGATCAACAACATACACATTCCCTACTGTATCTACCGCAATGCCATCAGGATTGCTAAACTGACCTTCATTCGTTCCAACACTTCCCCATTTTTCTTGGAAAGTACCATCCGATGTAAACTTTTGAATGCGATGATTATTAAAATCAGAGACATACACATTCCCTACCGCATCTACCACGATTCCAACAGGAACATTAAACTGACCTTCACCTGTGCCAACACTACCCCATTTTTCTTGGAAAATACCATCTGATGTAAACTTTTGAATGCGATGGTTATGAGTATCAGCCACATACACATTCCCTCCAGCATCTACTGCGATTCCATATGGTTGATAAAATTGACCGTCATTTGATCCATAACTTCCCCATTTTTTTAGGAAAGTACCGTCCGATGTAAACTTTTGAATGCGATCGTTATAATAATCAGCAACATACACATTCCCTCCAGCATCTACCGCAATTCCAGTAGGAGTGTTAAACTGACCGTCATTTGATCCATAACTTCCCCATTTTTTTATGAAAGTACCGTCCGATGTAAACTTTTGAATACGATGGTTATTAGTATCAGCAATATACACATTCCCTCCAGCATCTACCGCGATGCCATAAGGTTCCCTAAACTGACCGTTATTCGGTAAAAAGGTTGTAAATTGCCCTACACTCGAAGCCGCTACAAGTGATAACGGAAATGATGTAGAAAAACTTATTAAAAAGCACAATAACACTAAAAGACAAGATTTCTTTGGAAATTGCATACGCTCACTCCTTATAAAACTACTTAATCTTTTTCACTTTACTAGAGAAAGGTTAAAACGAGGTTAAAAAATATATTATTCTAAATTTTTTTGAATATCAGCTTCCAATCGATACAAACTTAAATGGAATCCATATTTCATAGTTTTTATAGCGACTCAATGAGTAACGGAAAAAGAGGTTTCCCACCCTGGGAAAGAATTTCTACGTATGTGAAACAACATGGTAGATGAAAAAGAATTTATGTATATTTTTGAGCAAGGGAACTGGAGTTCTAATCGATGAGCTCTTCTTTTTCTATCGATTGTTAATTAGCCCTTCACTTAATCCCCTATAAGTATGACTTATACCTGTTTCATCACATCTTTTTGATAACCGATAAAACATGAAAATTTATTCCCTTTTTTTACTAGTATATTAAAAAATCCTTCTTCCACTAACCTGTTTCGGCAGTTAACCTCCCGCTTGTCCCTCTGTCCTTTCTTAAATCTTATGGCGAGAGAAAAGCACGAAGCGTATGTGCTGAAACAATCAGCTTATTGTTAGTTAAATAGTCTATTAGCATCGGCATAAAGGATTTTGCGACAGCGTTCCAATATTTATCTTTTTTCACAATGAGCACGGTATCCCGTCTTAAATCCGAATGATGAATCGGTCGCCCGACTAACTCTGCACTCTCCTGCGATTCATACAATGATTTTGCGACGATTGTGCCCCCAAGCTTTTTTTGCACAAATTGAAAAATTGCTTGTGTACTAGCTGTTTCAAACTGCACCTTTAAGGCCAATTCCTCTTTCTTTAATACTTTGTCTAAAATATTTCGGCACACATGGATTGTCGGAAATAATACAAATGAGACATCAGCTAATTGGTTTAATGTTAGTTCTTGATGGCGTAATAGTGGATCTGTTGGGTATGTAACATAGTAAAATTCCTCTGTATACAATGGCAGCTCGACAAATTGCTCGTCGTACATCGTCAGCGCATGCTGGGCATAGGAAAAAGCATAATCAACTTTATTTTCTTTCAGTAACGTATATACATCATCTGTACTTGTAATCGATACTTGCATCCCAGGGTACTCTTCCATATAGGCTAACGCACTTTCCGAAAGTAAATTGGTCAGCTCACCAGGTAATGATGCAATTTTCAAATGTCCCTTTTGTAGCTCGTGCAACTCTTGCATTTGTTGCTTTGCATTTTCAATCTGTTTAAAAATTTGCAGGCACTGTGTATAGAGCACTTGTCCTGCATCGGTCAGTAAAATCTTCTTTCCGATTCGGTCAAACAAAGGCAGGCCAAATTTCTGTTCTAATACTTTAATTTGTTGGCTTAGTGTAGGCTGTGAAATGTACAATCTTTGCGCTGCTCGTGTAAAATGCAGCTCTTCACAAAGTACTAGAAAATACTCTAATTGTCTTAACTCCATAAATAACGTCCCTCAAAAAAAGATTTACTTCTAGTATAACACGTCAGCATTAATTGATTGAATAGTCTGTGTTTTAATTGATTCATATATTATTTAGAAAAACTAACTTTGCATTATTCTTCGAAGCTAGCATCTTCACAAAAGAAATTCGTTGCACCCACCTTTAAACCATTTATACCCTTATATACAAAAAAACTCTAAATATACTAAAAAACTATAGTACACTATAAAAGATGAAAGGAGCATGATTTCCATGACAACTTCTATGGAGCGAGAGACAATTCTTGAGCCAAAAAAGAAAAAATACCAGCTTGACTATTTTACACGTGAAACCATCACGGAAAAAATTTCAAAAGACTCGCAGCCAGATACGTATTATTACATTATGGTTGTGCTCTCTTGTACTGTTGCAACATACGGGTTACTGTCAAATAGTACGGCAGTCATCATCGGCGCTATGTTAATCGCCCCTCTAATGAACCCCATTTTAGGAAGTGGACTAGCGTTAATTACGGGGAATAACCCTTTATTAAAAGTAACAATTAAAGCAGAGTTTATTGGCGCTGTCATAGCCGTTGCTTTATCGACCTTTTTAACATTACTTTTGCCCGTCTCAGATTTAACTTCTGAAGTATTAGCGAGAACAGCACCTACACTCATTGATTTAATTATCGCCCTTACTTCTGGTGCAGCTGGCGCCTATGCCATTTGTTATCGCGCGGGTGCCACTTTACCCGGGGTTGCCATTGCAACTGCCTTGATGCCACCTTTATGTGTAGTAGGGATTACGTTAGCGAAGCAAGAATATCATTTGGCAGGCGGCGCCTTATTATTATTCATTGCGAATATGGTAGCGATCAACGTCATTGCGATGATTATTTTTCAATTTGCAGGGTTTAATACATCATTACTCTCCCATTATTTGAATTTGGATACACCAAAAGAAAAGCAACCGTATGTATCACGTTTAGTCGGTGGCAAAATTATTTACCCTATTTTATTATTAGTCATCGTGTCCATTCCGCTCATCTTCCTATTAAAAACGTCGATTGAATCTGACCAACGCGAAAAGATTATTCGCAACACATTGGAAGAAGGACTTGCCGTGATGGCACCAGATGCTACAATCAATGCCTTGAAGTTTACGAGAAATGACACAACATTTCGTATCAATGTCGATTTGCATTCAGCGCAGATTATTTTACCAGAAGATATTCGAAAGCTTGAAAACAGCTTGGAATATAAACTCACTGCTCCTGTACAAATCATAGCGAATATCGCAATGATTCAGCGCGTAAATAATGAAGGTGCAACAGATGGCTATAAAGCGCTGTTACCTGAAACAAAACCGGAAGTCGTAGAAGTAGTCCAATTAAAAACGAGTACACCAGAGGAAATCATTGCACAAGTCGTAAACGAAAAGCTGCAATTATTTGATGGTACTTTACACGACTTTAGCTTTGCGTATCAACAAGGTACAGGTACATATAATGTGCTATTAGACATTACAAGTGAAGAAACTTTAGATAAAGCATTCATCAAAACACTGGAAACTATTTTAGAAGAAGAGCTAAAGCGGAAGGTTGTTGTGACACTAGTCCCCACTGAAATAGAGGAACCTGAAGTAGTAGAGGATGTAGAAACATTAGAGGAACCCGAATAATTTATTCATAGCAGTCGGCTCGGTAAAGCCCCCCTTCTACCTGATAGAAGGGGGTGTGCTCACTATTTCGCTGTTTGTCCACCATCAACCGCTAAATTCACGCCTGTAATGTACGCGGCTTTGTCTGAGCATAGGAAAACAGCAACGTTGGCCTGTTCTTCCGGTTTCCCCATTCGCCCAAGCGGAATATCATTTTCTACATACTTTGCTTGGTCTGGCACTTCTTTTGCCCATTGCTCCACTGCCCCCGTCAATGTCATACCTGGACAAATCGAGTTCACCCGAATGCCCTGCTTGGCATATTCCAACGCAACCGATTTCGTTAAACCATTCACTGCCCATTTCGCCGCACTATACGTCGCTAAGTTTTCACTGCCTAACAGACCAGATGTAGAGGCTGTGTTCACAATCGCACCACCGCCTGTTTGGAGCATAGCGTTTACTTCATGCTTTAAACAGTAGTAAAGACTTGTTTGTGTAATTTGAATACATCGATCCCAATCTGCACTATCTGTTTCACCAATTGGTTTGGAAGGTGCCCCAATCCCCGCATTATTATGGGCCCAGTCTAACTTCCCGTATCTTTTCACCGTTTCTTCTATTAAAGACTGCACTTGCGCTTCTTCTGCTACATTACACGCAATAAACTCGGCCTTCCCCCCAAGTTCTTCAATGAGACGCACCGTTTCTTGTCCAGCCTCCTCATTCACATCACTGACGATAACCACTGAACCCTCTTGCGCAAACGCAATGGCACTTGCGCGGCCAATCCCATTTCCTGCTGCTGTGACAATGCCTACTTTTCCTTCAAATAACATAATCCCATCCCCCCTTTTCGTTCTATCTATACTTTTCTACATCCTCGTGAGAAAACCTTTCAAAATATGCTTATTTTAAGGAATATCATCTATTTTTTACCTTTATTCTTTAAAATCAATTATGTGGATATCTAGTATCCGGACAAAAAGACACTGTATACGGTCAAAACTATCAATTTTGAAAATCATCCCCTATACAGGAACATTAAAGTGAACTTACTATAATGTTTAACAAGACATCTTTACATATATCCGCCAAACAAAAAAGACCTTGCGAGAACTCTCTCTCACAAAGTCTTTATAATCCTACACACTATTATTCTGACAGTTTAAAACGACTCACAATAGCTTGTAGCTCTTTCACAATATCATTCATGCTGTTAATCGAATCGTTCACACGTTCTAGCTCAGCTTGCTGATCGGCTGTGGAGGCACTTACTTCCTCTGCCGAAGCTGCTGTTTGCTCGGAAATCGCTGAAATACTTTGAATCGACGTAAGAGCCTGATTTTTGTATTCCATCATATTTTCTAGCTCTGTTACTAATGACGTAATCGCTGTGGCAATCGCCGTAGAAAGCTCATTATTTTCTTTAAATGCCGCTTCTGTACTTTGAACAGATTCATTTTGCGCTTGGAGTAAGCTTGCATTGGAGGCAATAATCGCTACCGTTTGCTGTGAATCACGTAAAATACTTTCCACTGTTTGCTGAATGATTTCTGTTTCATGTTTAGACTGTTCTGCTAGCTTGCGCACTTCTTCTGCTACAACTGCAAACCCTTTTCCATGCTCCCCTGCACGTGCTGCTTCAATGCTTGCATTTAGCGCCAGTAAATTCGTTTGTGCTGTAATACTTTGAATCGATACAATAATTTGATTAATGTTCGCAATATTTGCGGCGAGCGATTCAATTTGCTGTTGCACATCCGCATTCATTTCATTTGTCTCCGTGTTTCGGACATGCAGATTGTGTACTTCTTGCATCCCTTTTGCAGTCGTTTCTTGTGTTTGCTTCGCTAGCACATTCATTTTTGCTGCTAATTCATTTAAGGCATCAATTTGATCGGATAAATCCATCATGCGCGAATTCGTTTCCTCTGTATCCTCTGATTGCTTCGCAGCGCCTTGTGCAATCTCATTTGTGGCAACGGTTACTTGTTGACTAGAAGCGACAACCTCATCAAAAGTCGTCGTCACCTGTTGAGAGGCACGATTCAACAATGTGGACGATTGTAACACGCCATGAATCGCATCATTCGTTTTTTCCAGCATATGATTATAGGCCGTTGCCACTGCACCAATCTCACCTTGCTTTAAGTATGTTGTAGCGACCGTTTTTGTTAAATCACCGTTTGCCGCTGTTTCAATCGATTCCTGTAATACTTTTAATGGCTGTAATTGTCTAAAGATAAACCAGGCTGTTGCACCGCCCATGAGCAGGACAATAACTAGGCCCGCAAGCACTGTATAAAATAAAACTTCATTATATGTAGAGAGAATTTCGGATTTTGGTAACACAAGTTGCACAGACCAGCGATCGTCAATTCCCTCTAGTATCATGGGGGCAAACGCATTAAAAGAGGACTCGTCTAATTGACGAGAATCAACATAAAGCCCCGTTGCTTCGCCATTGTCTAACGCAGATTTTACTGCTACCCAATCAATCGCCTCTTGCATGTTTGTCCCATTTAAGCCCTCATTGATACTATTGACGGTCAGCATACCGGCATCTGTAATAATACTCGCATAGCCGTTCGTTGGTTTTACAGTTGTCACAAGCTCGGTTAAAAAGTCGACAGACATATCAAACATAATCGTCCCCAAAAATGTACCATCTTGCTTCTCAAGCGGAACAGCGAGGGTTGTTAGTAACATGTTCTTCCCATTGACTTCATATTCATAAGGCTCGGTTAAAATGGCACGTCCTTCTTGTTTCGGTGTCCAATACCATAGTGCTTCGGCTTGATTGTCAACTCCTTCAATCGGTTCGATGACGGTTGAACTACCATCTTTCACTACATACGGGACAAATCGATTTTTCGAATCAACAAGGCCTGCCTGTAACGGCGTTTCCTCATCTATATTGAAATTCTCTATCACGACCGCTCCACCAATTATATCGGGATTGGCTGTTACATTCGCTTCTAGTAAAGTTAACACGTTTTCAGCTGTTAACTCATTCTTGGCGCCAAGCTGTTCGAATGTAAGCTTTAATGTTGTTAACGTATCATTTGCCTTCTCAAAACGTTCACCCATTTTAGCGGCTGATAGCTCCGCATGTTGAATCGTCGCACTTTCAGCATCCTCCATGCTCTGTTTATAAAGAATCGTACTTGTTACCAATGAATATCCAACAAATAACACTAAAAAAACACTAATAATAAGCGCCGAAAGCTTCCATGCAATACTTTTTGACTTCTTCATTGAATTCCCTCCTTAAGTATTGATTTATCTCCATTATACCAAAAATTACTATTTTTCGTAATACAATAAAGTAGGAAATTACTAAAAAATAGATTCTACAGAAGCCGTATATAAGGATTTTTTATCTATTCTACTTTCCATCAATAGAACTATTTAAATAATCTCATATGTATAGGCGTACAGTCGTTTTTTCTGAAATAGTATCCTTATGTAGCCAGATTACACCTTACTCACGAAGCAGCTTTTCTTCCATAAATTGCACGTATTGCTCTGCATTTTTTTCTAAGTTTTCAGCGTGCCAAATCCATGTCGCTTCATACGGTACGACTCCGTTACTTTCCGTACGGTCGTTTGCACCTTTAATACGATCGGTGCAATCGGGTATTGACTCTATACTTTGTGTAATCCATCAGAAAATGACGGAAACATTAAACTTCCGACCAATTTACTTGTAATTAAAGACGTTACATTCATATGCCATTCCTCCTCCGTGAAACCGATTTTCCTAGGTTGGTCGTATTGCCTTTACTGTCTGTCTAATATTATAAAATAAAAGAACCAAAACCAAGAATCTTGCTTCGTATCGTGAACATCCGTATGAAAAGAGTAACCATTATACGAGTACCTTATATTTTACTCCTAAACTTTTAATCTACAAACTAAACACCTCCTATCTTTTTCAAAATAAAAGATAGAAGGTGTGCCTAGTAAATTATTCAACTACATCATTCATTTAGTTTGCGATTGCTGAGAAAAACAGCTCGTCTCTACACCCCAAAGACCCTATTTATACACCCCTGTCAATGTAATATCGCTTTCTTTCGTAAAAGATGATTCTAGCAATCGATTGTTTGTTTGAATCACTACTGATTCACCGGCTTTTAAGTTTGGCGCAGTACCTGTATATACTTGCGTCATAATACTATCAAAATCTTTATTGCCTCTGAATCCATATAATCCTGTTTCTGCTTTTAAAACGAGGGCTACTCTAAATGCAGTCATAAATTCACCAAAGGACAGATTTGGGTCAATATATTGATGAATAATCGACTCCACAGCTTCTATTTCTGTCCCCTCATGCAAAATTATCTCTTTAAAAATCGCATCGCCTTGCTGTGCTTGTATTTTTAAATACTGCATAAATAAATAAGATAATGCATAGTTTGCTAGCGGATCTGCATTATGCCACTCTAAAAGAGAGCGCCCGTCTCGGATGGCCGTTGATTCATTATAGTATTGCATATAATCGTGTAATGGACCTTTTATATACATCTGTTCTGCCGCCAATGCAAGACCTTCATCTAACCAATTGGCCATGACCTGATGTTTCTGTTCCGTAAACCGTTCCTGTACAGCTGTAACAAGGTGTTGGAATTCATGCACAAGTGTTGCATACGATTTTGTTACATCTAAATTACTCGGATCATTCCCCATTGTCGGGTACGTATCAATATAAATCATTTCCATCTCGTTCGATACGGATACATCCAGCTGCTCATTTTTATATAAATCTACCGGACTAAAATAACCTGCAATATAATTATCCACTTCTTCCCTTGCTGAATTATCCTTTACATCAAAACATAAGATGGCGATTCGTCCATTGCCATCTATATCTGAAGGAAGCCCAAAATTTTCGGTTACAAGCGGGTAAATATGACGATCAAATTCGTTGGCTAATTTTACTGCTTGCTCGTTCGTAATCGCTCTATTTTGTACCCAAACCTCAGCATGTTCTCCAATATAGGCAAGTGTTGCATAATTATTATAATACGTACTTGTTGCATGGTTATATAAATTAAACAGCTTTATATCTCCTAGATGATATGTTGTCGCTACTTGATGTGAAGATAGTTGGGTATCTACTACGGCGAAGGCATCCTTTAATGGAACTGTTAGGTAGTCCATCTCGCTTTTTACGGACTGTTGCGGATGGAATATTAATGGTCCAGTTGATTGACTTTCACCTATAGTAAGCGATTCATTCGAAATCACGATATAATCGCCACCGTATAATGGTCCCTGTTGTACAATATTAGCTGTTGCATTTACTTGTTCACTTTCTCGCTGTCCATTTTTAACAGCCACTTTATAATAGTATGTTTTCCCTTTTGATAAGTTGCTATCGGTAAAGTCATTATCTGTTACTTCCCCTACTACTATGTAAGAACCATCCACTACTTCTGCTCGGTACACAATATAACCTGTTGCCTCTTGTACCTCATCCCACATTAATGTAATTTGCTGATTCCCCCCTTGCGCTACTACATTGATCGGTGCTACCGGTCGATCAATAGAAAGTACCCACCCTTCCTTTTCTAAAGTCACGACATACGCCGTACCTTCAAAGGAAAAGGTTATCGTGTCAGATAAATCGTTTAAAGGAAATGCATTCCCCTGTTCGTCCTGCTCAAATGTAATGAGCAGTGTATTGATTTCTTCTGCGTGAATAGTTGAAATCGTTGCAGGCCATGTTGTCGTCTCGTTAATTTGTAATGCAATGGGCTCTTGCATATTCATTGACACCGCTGAAGACACTTTGATAGTTGATTTTTCTTTAGATGCTCGTACCTTCACTGCTTTTTCTGCTCTTGTAATAAAGGAAGCCATTTGCCCTCTTGTTACAGCGTTTGCAGGAGAAAATGTTGTTTTGCTCGTCCCTTGTGTAATGGAGTAGTTTAATAAGATTTGCACGTACCTTTCTAAATCAGTGTGCCGTATAATATCCGAAAAAGATAAAGGCGTATCCTCTGCTCCTTCTAACTCAAATGCCTTTACTAAAATTTTGGCTAACTGGCCTCTTGTGAGCGTAGCACTAGGACGGAATGTGCCATCACTATAGCCACCAATAATCCCTTTTTCATATAGTGCATTAATAGCCCCTACATGCTCATAGGAGGTAGGAACATCGGCAAAATTTTGCATGTTATTGGATATATCCAACTGTAATACGCCCGCTAATATTTTGGCTGCCTGTCCACGAGTAAGCGTGTGATCAGGTCTAAAAGTTCCATCACTATAGCCATTAATAATCCCTCGATTGACTAAATCATTAATCGCATCATAATGAACATTCGTCTTTGAGACATCGGTAAATATCGCTGCTTCGGCGCTTGGCACAGCGATAGCAGTAACGACTAAAGTCGATACAATGAATTTACTAATATGTTTTCGCATTATTTAATCCTTTCTAATTTTCAAATAATTATATATCTATATATTACTATTAAAAAAAAGCACTGCCGAGAAAAATTCAGCAGCGCTTTCATTATTAGTACATGTAAGCTATGAATCAAAACAGCAAGAAATATAACAAGCAGTATAAAACCTTCCTATAACTCGTTCAAATACTGACAACGGTATATAAGGTTTTGTTTTATCTACTCAAAATAAGTAACGAATAGACTCGTTCTACCCTTATATCCTTTTTACTTCTAAACAATTTTTGTTGTTGCCAAAGCATCTGTTTACCTTATCTAAACGTCGATTAATCGTATTAATTTCTTCTTAGCATATCTTTTCTTCATTCTTTATTCTTGAGAGCTAACAAGAATCTTAATATGATTTTTTTCTTTCATTAGCGTCTCAAAGCCTTCTGTCACAACTTCGTCAAGCTTAATACGTTTTGTCACAAGCTTTTCAGCTGGGAAGTAACCCTTTGTCATTAGCTCCATCACCGCTGGGAAAATATCTCGGTAGGCAATAATGCCTTTGACTGTGCGCTCTGACAAGACAACATTGTTCGGTTGGATTGAAGCTTCTGTTTCCCA
The DNA here is from genome assembly GCF_042920265.1 of Lysinibacillus sp. KU-BSD001. NCBI lineage: Bacteria > Bacillati > Bacillota > Bacilli > Caryophanales > Bacillaceae > Lysinibacillus > Lysinibacillus sp. KU-BSD001. The sequence continues at coordinate 83,990 of NZ_JBDQZI010000002.1, forward strand.
AATAGAAACAATGATGGTTTCTCCTTCAAACGTTGTCGAATCAATCGCTTGCTTTAATACAACGGGAACACCTGTCACTTCAAAGGCGACATCCACACCGCCATCTGTTAGCTCCTGTAAACGGGCAACAGCATCCTCTTCTTGTGGATTAATGACCGCTGTTGCACCTAGCTCTAATGCCTTTGCCGCTCGTTCCTGTGACAGCTCCACTGCATAAATTTCCGATGCCCCCGCTGCACGAAGCGCCTCAATGACTAATAAGCCAATCGGACCTGTACCGAAAACCGCCGCTTTATCTCCTGCCTTCAGCTTACTGAGACGAACAGCATGTAACGCAACAGCGGCAGGCTCTACAAGCGCCCCTTGCTCGTATGATAATCCCTCTGGCATTTTGTGCACCATTTTTTCATCGACCATTGTATATTCAGAGAACCCCCCGCCTCCACCAGATAAACCGTGGAATCCGAGATGCTTACAAATATTATATTTTCCTTTTTTACATGCAGCACATTCGCCACATGCAAGAATTGGCTCTACCACAACAGGGTCTCCAACACGTACCTTTGTAACACCCTCACCGATTTCTACTACTTCACCAGAGAATTCATGCCCCATGACGATTGGCGCAATATCTTGACTGATATAATGTGGTGCTTCTACAGGAATAAAGATTGGTCCTGCCGCATATTCATGTAAATCACTACCACATATCCCCGTCCAGTGTACTTTAATTTTGACCTTTCCTGGTGCAATCACTGGTTCCTCAATTGTTTCCACACGCATGTCCTTTGCTTTATACCATCTTGCTGCTTTCATCGTTTGAATTCCTCCTTCAAGTGTATAGTAGAGTTACAATTTTATCGTATCATAGAATTTTATATATTAACATGAAGTGGGGAATTATTTAACAATTAATTAATGTATTGCTTACAAATAATCATTATATGATTTCACCAGGATTACAAATTGAACAGACCATAATATAGCTAGATTCTTACGCCTTATTCATTAAAAATTAAAGAACCCCTTTTTGTTTTTTCTATGAAGAAAAGACAAATACATTATAAATAAATTCTTCTACTCCTGATTTTTAACAATATAAAAATTAGGAGCAACCATCCCATTATGAATGATTACTCCTATCTCATTATTTTAAACGAATACTAAGCAAAATACTCTTTCAATCGAGCAATAGCCTCATCTGCTTGTGCTTTTGATGGTTTCACAACACCGAAGTAAAACTTACATTTCGGCTCTGTACCCGAAGGACGAATAGCAATCCATGAATGATCGGCTAACATAAATTTCAGCACATTTTCCTTTGGTAATAAAATAGGCTCCGTATGCCCATCACTCTGAGTGGCAATGCTCGTTAAATAATCTTCTATACGCACTACGCCAACACCAGCTATTTCAGTTGGTAGTTGTTCCCGATAGCCATTTAAAATCGCTATCATTTGCTCTTGACCATCTTTTCCTTCAAATACTTTTGAAACTAACGCTTCTTGATAATAGCCATATTGCTCATACAACTCATCCAGTGCATGTAATAATGTTTTGCCTTGTGCTGTATAGTAGGCAGCCATTTCAGCTACTTTTAGTGCCACTTGCACCGCATCTTTATCGCGCACAAAGGTTTCAATTAAATAGCCGTAACTTTCCTCATAGCCAAATACATAGGAATAGGCCTCGCTCACTTCGAACTCTGCAATTTTCTCCGCAATATACTTAAAGCCTGTTAATGTATTTACAGTCGTCACACCAAATTGCTTAGCAATGACCGCACCTAGCTCTGATGTCACAATCGTTTTCAGCATCACACCATTTTTAGGTAGTGTGCCGTTTACTTGTTTTGTATGTAAAATATAGTGTAATAATAGTGCACCGAGTTGGTTGCCTGTTAGTAGCTCATATGTATCACCACTACGTACTGCTACACCTAAGCGATCTGCATCTGGGTCCGTCGCTAATAATAAATCCGCACCTACTTGTTGCCCTAGCTCAATGGCCAATGAAAATGCAGCAGCTTCTTCTGGATTTGGATAAGGTACTGTTGGAAACGCACCATCCTGTACTGCTTGCTGCTCTACTAAATAGACCTGCTTAAATCCAAATTCCTTGAGTCCATCTGTAACTGGCACTAATCCTGCACCATGCAAAGGAGTATAAACGATTTTCATATTCACATCGATTTCAGCATTATTTTGTAATGTTAATAGATGATCCATATATTTTTCATCTATATCCGTTAAAATCCAGTGAAGTAACCCTTGCTGTTCCAGTACTTCTGTACTTAAAGCCTCTATTTCAAAAATATCGGCAATTTGATTCATATGTTCAATAATAGCGTTGGCACCAGATGGCACAAGCTGTGCTCCGTCCTCACCGTATACCTTAAAACCATTGTATTGCTTTGGATTATGGCTAGCTGTAATAACAACACCTGCAAATGCCTGCAACTCACGCACTGTAAATGATAGCTGAGGTGTTGGACGCGATTCTTTATAAACATAAGACGTAATGCCATGCGCTCCTAAAACACGTGCTGTCTCAACCGCAAAGTCATACGAAAAATGGCGTGTATCATAGGCAATGACAACCCCACGCCTTTTAGCAACCTCACCACTTGATTCGATAAAACGTGCCAACCCTTCTGCTACACGGCGAATCGTAAATATATTAATACGATTTGTCCCAACCCCAAGCAATCCGCGCATTCCACCTGTACCAAACGAAACATATTGATAAAAACAATCTTCAATCGCCTTTTCATCTGTTGCAATCGCTTCTAATTCTTCTGCTAAATGACTTGGTAATGTTTCATGTTGCCATTGATTATATAATTCTTTTAAAGCCATTATTTGGTCACCTTCTCTTCTTTCAACAACTCGAACATAAAGCTCTTACAGCTACGTATGTTCTATTATTTTATCTGTATCAAATTAAGGGATTTCTCAAAATGCCAAGCATCTCGACACATATCCTCTAATGTACGCTTCGCATACCACCCAAGCTCGTCTTTTGCTTTCGTTGCATCTGCATAATAAAAGGCAAGATCTCCTGGACGTCGATTTACGATTTTATAAGGAATTTTAATAGCATTCACTCTTTCAAACGTCTGAATAATCTCGAATACACTTGTCCCTGCACCCGTACCCAAATTATAAATATGTACACCCGGTGTCACATGCTGCAGTGCAGCGACATGTCCTTCTGCTAAATCCATGACATGAATATAATCTCGAACACCAGTACCATCTGATGTTGGATAATCATTCCCAAACACTTGTAACTCCTTTAACTTTCCTTTTGCGACTTGTGTAACATAAGGCATTAAATTATTCGGAATACCATTGGGTGATTCACCGAGTAGACCACTTGGATGGGCACCGATTGGATTAAAATAACGCAACAATGAAACGGCAAAACTACTATCACTATTCACCCAATCTTTTAAAATACGCTCTCCCATGGCTTTCGTTTCTCCGTAAGGATTAGTTGTTGGTAAGAGCGACATTGTTTCTTTAAATGGGACTTCATTATCACCATAAACCGTGGCAGAAGAACTAAATACAAACTTTTTCACCTGAAACTGCTTGCACGCATTGGCTAATGTGATCGTACTTAATACATTATTTTGATAATACTTTAACGGCTGTAAAACTGACTCCCCAACCGCCTTATAACCAGCAAAGTGCATAACACCTTCGATTGGATGTTTTTCAAATAAATCATTTACCGCCTGTTCATCTGTTACATCGATTTGATAGAAAGGAATGTTTTTATTTGTAATTTGCTGTAGTACATCTAGCACTTGTGCTTTGCTATTACTTAAATTATCCGCAACCACAACCGAATAACCCGCCTCTATTAATGCGTTGACTGTATGCGAGCCAATATATCCTAGTCCACCTGTTACTAAAATACTCATGTATTCACCTTATTCCCTTAACAATTCTAGCATTTTCCTTTTATATGCCTCTACTCCCGGTTGGTCAAATGGATTAACATCCAATAAATATGCACTCATCGCACAGGCTTTCATAAAGAAATAAATTAAATAGCCTAAATGAAAGGCATCTAATCTCGGTAGTTCCAGCTGAATAACTGGCACACCACCTTCTGCATGAGCTAAAGCGGTTCCTTGCTTGGAAATGGCATTAATTTCATTGAACGTACGACCGGCTAAATAATTTAAACAATCTTCATCGCGGTTATCAAAGCTCACCATAAAATCAGGTTCAATGGATTTAAAGTGCAATAGTGTCTCAAATAAAATCGGACTGCCATCTTGAATAAATTGACCGATTGCATGAAGATCTGTAGAAAAGTTCACCGTTGAAGGATAAAGCCCTTTTTTCTCTTTCCCTTCACTCTCTCCAAAAAGCTGCTTCCACCATTCATGAAATTTATTTAACGAAGGCTCAAAAGAAGCAAGAAGCTCTATACTATAACCTTGCTTATATAAAATATGACGCATAACGGCATATTTATAGGCATCATTTTCTTCTAAATTAGGATTGGCTAATTCTACTGCTGCTTGCTTTGCTCCCGCTAGTAATGCACGAATATCAATATCTGCTACTGCCACTGGAAGTAAACCTACTGGTGTCAACACAGAAAAGCGCCCACCGATATTATCAGGAATGACAAACTGACGGTAACCAGATTTATCCGCCAAAGCTTTTAAGATTCCTTTTTCGGCATCTGTTGTTACAATAATTCGATGTTGTGCATCTTCCCCATACTTTGCCTCCATGTATTGACGCATCACACGAAAAGCAAGGGCAGGCTCCATCGTCCCACCTGATTTCGAAATAACATTCACATATACACGCTTATCTACAATGTATTTAAGTAGTTGATTAATATAAGCACCACTCATATTTTGACCAACATAAATAACCTCAATCCCTTGCATTTGTCTTCCAAAATACGGAGTGAGGGCATCTAAAATCGCACGAGCTCCAAGGAATGAACCACCGACGCCTACAACAATGAGCACATCTGCTTCTTGTCGAATCTCTGCTGCTATTTGTTCAATTTGAAAAAGTAACTCCTCATGATTCTGTTCTGGGTAATGTAGCCAACCTGTTAAGTCATTTGTTGTTTCTAATCTATTATGTAATTCTTTAATAATCTGACTATAATCATTAATTTGTTGTATTGTTAATGAACAGTTTAAGTGGGTTGTTTGTAATATTTTAGTGCACAACGAAATAACCTCTATTCATGTTTAATTTCCTGTTAACTTTCATAATTATTACATATATAAACAGAAAAACCAACCCTAAGCGAGTTGGTATAATTTTAACTATTCTGTAGTTGCTGTGCTTTTTTTATAATTAATTGTTTCACTTGTTCTGACAAGTCTTCTCTACATAAAGCAAAGTCAATCGTTGTTTCAATAAACCCTAATTGCTCTCCTACATCGTAGCGACGTCCCTCGAATTCATAAGCAAATACTCGTTGAATCTCATTTAAAGCTTCAATTGCATCTGTTAATTGGATTTCTCCACCTTTTCCTTTCTTTTTTTCATCTAAGAAACGGAAAATTTCAGGCGTTAAAATATAGCGACCGATAATCGCATAATTCGAAGGGGCATCCTCTAATGCTGGTTTTTCAACAAACTGTGTAACTTGCATTAAGCGGCTGTCCGTATTCACTGGATTAATGACACCATAACGATGTACATCCTCATCTGGCACTTCTTGCACACCAATAACACTTGAAAATGTCTTTTCGTATTGTGTCATTAACTGTTTCAAGCAAGGTTCTTCACTTCTGACAACATCATCACCTAACAAAACAGCAAATGGCTCATCTCCGATAAACTTACGTGCACACCAAATCGCATGACCTAATCCAAGAGGTTCTTTTTGACGAATATAGTGGATGTCTACATTCGCAGACTTCTGCACTTTTTCTAGTATATCTAGCTTTCCTTTTTCCATTAAGCTCGTTTCAAGCTCAAACGCATTATCAAAGTGATCCTCAATGGCTCGTTTGCCTTTACCTGTCACTATAATAATATCTTCAATTCCAGAATCAATTGCTTCTTCGACGATATACTGAATTGTCGGCTTATCTACAATTGGTAGCATTTCTTTTGGCATTGCTTTCGTTGCAGGTAGGAAACGTGTTCCTAACCCTGCTGCGGGAATGATGGCTTTACGGATTTTTGTCATAAGCTCCTCCCTCTATTTCATAACATAACATTAATAAGCATTTTTATTCACAAATCCATTAATGACGGTTTTTAAAATAATCTTTATATCAAATAACTGCGTCCAATTTTCAATATAATAAATATCATGATTAATGCGCTCTTCAATAGATGTATCGCCGCGTAAGCCACATACTTGAGCCCATCCTGTAATACCTGGTCTTACTTGGTGCTTTACCATATACTTCGGTATATCTTCTTTAAATTGATCGACAAAATACGGCCTTTCTGGTCTAGGACCGACAATACTCATATCCCCAATCAATACATTATAAAACTGCGGAAATTCGTCTAAACTTGTTTTACGAAGAAATGTGCCAAATTTCGTACGACGTGGATCATTTTCAACTGTCCACTGTGTATCTGAAGCTGACGTATCCATCATTTTCATCGAACGGAATTTGTACATCATAAATGTTCGTCTATTCAAGCCAACACGCTCTTGCTTAAAAAATACAGGTCCTGGTGATGAGATTTTGATACCAATTGCAATGATTAACATTAATGGCGATGTAATAATTAACACCGCTAATGCAAAGGCTATATCAAAAATACGCTTCCCAACACGATTAACTTGCTCATCTAACGGAATATCACGAATATTAATAATCGGTAAATCTCCAAATTGCTCAAAGTGTGGATTTGCCGGTAAAACATCAAAAAAGTCAGGTACAATTGTCACTCTAATCCCGGCTTTCTCACAAGTCGTAATAATATGTTGATATTTTGAGAACGCTGTTAAAGGTAATGCAATAACAACTTCATCTACAATTTTTTCCTCTAAAACATTTTGTAGTTGATTGACTTTACCAATAACTTTAAATCTCGAATAGTTACAATCTGCTTCTTCCGTTCGATAATCATCTAAAAACCCTAAAACCTCTAAACCATATTCTGGATGGTTCATTAAATTTTCAACGTATTTTTTTCCAACAGTACCTGCGCCTAGTACTAACACAAATTGGCGATTAAAGCCTTTTCTTCTAAGGTGGCGTAGCGTTTGTTTAATCACAAAACGGTACATTACACTTAAAAATATCGCACTGATAATATATATGGCTAAAAACATACGTGAAACGTCCATTATTTTCACTGTAAATAATAAACTTAGCAATACAAACATACTAAAAACGTGTGCTTGACTAATTTTAAACATTTCCGTTGCAAATTTTGCTTTCCGCTTCGTAACATATAATCTTACAAAAAAAGCAATGACAAGATATATTAATGAGTACGATAAATTCCAAAGGAAATATTCCTTAAAAGGTAATACGCTACTAGTATCGACGTCTTCAACTATCCTAAATCGAATAACCCATGCTACAAAAAAGGCTATTTGGATAAAAACAAAATCAAACGTCATATACAATCTTGTTAAAAACTTCTCTCTTCCTCGTATCATGACTTCACCTATAAATTTTCTAATTATTTTTTCATTTTATTTTTAGCAATCTCCAAACCTAACTTCACAGCAATGCCTGCATAAACTAAACAGTTAACAAAAATAGAATATTTCTTTGCATAATGCTTTTTATGAAATAAATACATCGCTCTATGAAACTCGTAAATAATTTTAAAGGGCTTTTTGCGACTACTGGCCCCTTTATAGTGAATAATTGAAACAGTAGGATTATAAATAATTTTCCAGCCACCTTCTTTAATACGATAGCACCAATCAATATCTTCCCCATACATGAAAAATTCTTCATCTAACATCCCGACTTGATTAATCGTTTCTTTTCGTATTAACATAAATGCTCCGACTAAACAATCAATCTCATGAATTTCTTTCATATTTAAATAGCTTTTATGATAGCCATTATATTTAGAGCTATTTGGATATTTTTTAGCTAATCCTGACATATAGTAAAACGATGCTTGTGGTGTTGGAAATCCGCGATGACAAGCTTGATCTAATTTACCATTCGGTAACAATACTTCGCAGCCAGCAGCTCCCACATCTATATGATTATCCATATATTGAGTCATAACAGCTAATGTATTTTCCATTAAAACTGTATCAGAGTTAAGAAGTAAAATATATCTTCCTTGAGCCTGTTTAATCGCTTGATTATTAGCCTTCGAAAAACCTACATTTTCTTTATTTTCAACTAGCCTTACATTCGGATAATGTTTTTTAATTGCCTCAACAGAACTATCCGAAGAGTGATTATCTACTACAAATATTTCAAACATATATGGTAAGTTAGATTTATACACGGAGTCGATACATTCTAATGTAAGCTTTTTTGTATTATAATTGATGATTACTATTGTTAAATCCATTATACTTCCTTTCATTACCATATTCCTTTAAAGAATGAACGAATAAACTTATTACTCACTTTTTGTTTTTGTTTTATAAAGTCTCTTTTTAATTTCATTTTTACAAACTGTTGTTTGAAAAATTCCCATGCTTTTAATAATTCTCGCTCTTTTGATAATGTATAGATAAAACTAGCAATTTCGAAAAAGAGTATATAGGGTAAATGCATTATAAAATTGAATATAGTATCATTTTTCAATATATAAAAATAGCGATTGATATAAGATTTTTGTCGTATATAAACTGGCACTTCCGATCGCTTCTTTTCCTCTTTCCATCCTCTACCGTGAGTCGCTATAGCATTTGGTACAAAAACTGCTTGCCATCCTAATACTTGTGCACGCCAGCTAACATCTACATCCTCTTTATAGGCAAAAAAGCTTTCATCAAAAAATTCACTTTCATAGCTAATATCATTAATCATTTTTCTTTTATAAATCACTGCAGCACCTGACACACCAAAAACATTCGTTAATTGATCATATTGCCCTGTATCTATTTCATTAGCGCCTCTATCGATTGCACGGCGATTTTTCTTCATCCGAATCCCTGTGCTGTCTAAAAGTTTATTATTAATATCTCTATATAGTTTTCCAGTCGCCATTCCCATGCAAGAATTACTTTCTAATATTTCTATAATATTTTCTATATATGTATCATGTAGTTGAACATCTGGGTTTAACACTAAAACATAATCTGTATTGGTCATGTGAATTGCTTGATTATGCGCAGGTGCAAATCCGGTATTTTGTTGATTTAAAACTAATTGAACATTCGGGAAAGCTCGCACCTTCAATGCCGTTTCATCTTGTGAATTATTATCAATAACTATAGTTTTAAATATTGGATATGTTTGCTTCAGGACAGCACTTAAACATGCTTCAATATCACTCTCACTATTGTATGTAACGATTTGCACACTAACAGTTGATTTCATTTCTTTCTCCTTATATTTCTATTCTATCTATTTTAAGGAAAATAAACAAAAATAACAATCTATGAAAGATTGTTATTTCCAGTAGTTTTGTAAGAAAGCTTTTAAACCTTCTCTCCAATGACGAGCAGGCTTAAAATTATTTAATTTTAATGCTGTATCACCTAAGACTGAATAACTTGGTCTTTTAGCAGGAGTCGGATATTGCTCTGTCGTTAATGCATTTACTTTAATATCAATGTTAGCTTCCTCAAAAATCGCCTTGGCAAATTCATACCATGAGCAAGAACCGCCATTTGTGCAATGATAAATACCATATTTCTCTGTTTGCACAAGTTCAATAATAAACTCAGCTAAATCCACTGTATACGTCGGTGAACCAATTTGATCACTCACAACACCTAATTCGTCTTTCTCTCTCGCTAAACGTAGCATCGTTTTTACGAAGTTTGGACCATATTCACCGTAAACCCAAGCTGTACGAACGATGAAGTATTTCGTACTTAATGTTTGTGTCAATTGTTCACCTGCATATTTAGATTTACCATAAATACCAATTGGATTAGCTAAAGCATACTCCTCATATGGCTCTGTTGCATTTCCATTAAACACATAATCTGTACTTACGTAACAAACTTTCGCCCCAACTTTGTTTGCTGCAACAGTTAAATTACGCTGTCCATAAGCATTCACCGTAAAAGCAAGCTCCTGATTTGATTCAGCTAAATCAACCTTTGTATAAGCAGCCGCATTAATAATGACATGTGGCTGGATTTTTTTTACTACTTCAATAACAGTATTTAAATCACAAATATCTAAATCACTCTTAGTATATGCAAATAACTCCATGTTCTGCTTCAACAATTGCTGCACTAGCTCCTGTCCAAGCTGACCGTTAGCACCTGTTACTAAGATTTTCATTATTCCTGCTCCAATTTACTACCGTATTGATTTTCATAATAATTTTGGTAGTCACCTGAAATAATGTTTTCCCACCAAGAACGATTATTTAAATACCATTGCACTGTATCTTTAAGACCTGTTTCAAAATTATAAATTGGCTCCCATCCTAACTCTGCTTGAAGCTTTGTCGGATCAATCGCATAACGACGATCATGTCCTAAACGATCTTCCACGTATTTAATTAATGACTCTGGTTTATCTAGCTGCTTTAAAATTCCCTTTACAACTTCAATGTTCGTTTTTTCATTGTGACCACCAACGTTATATACTTCACCAACCTTACCTTTGTGAAGCACTAAATCAATTGCACGGCAATGGTCTTCTACGTGTAACCAGTCACGTACGTTTAATCCGTCACCATATACCGGTAATGGTTTGTCGTTTAATGCGTTAATAATCATTAACGGAATTAATTTTTCAGGGAAGTGGAACGGCCCGTAGTTATTTGAACAACGTGTAATATTTGTCGGTAAACCATACGTTTCATGATATGCCATTACAAGCATATCCGCTCCTGCTTTACTTGCACTATACGGACTGTTCGGATCTAAAGGTGTTGTTTCAGTGAAATAACCTTCTGCCCCTAGGGAACCGTACACTTCATCCGTTGATACTTGAATGTACTTTTTCACTTCATATTTACGTGCAGCATCTAATAATACTTGTGTACCTTGGATGTTCGTTGTTACAAAAACGTCTGGATTCGTAATACTACGGTCTACGTGTGATTCAGCTGCAAAGTTTACAACAACATCTATCCCTTCAGCAAATAAAGAATCAACTAACGCACGATCTGTAATATTCCCTTTTACGAAACGATAGTTTTCTTTACCTTCAGATTCTTTTAAGTTCTCTAAATTGCCTGCGTATGTAAGTGCATCTAAATTTACAATTGTATAAGCTGGGTATGTGCGTACCATGTAGTTTACAAAGTTACTACCGATAAAGCCCGCGCCACCAGTAACTAAAATTTTCATATTTATTCCTCACCTTTATAAGTAAATGGACAGTCTAAGTCTTTAAATAGCGGCTGTTTCGTATCTTTTTCAGAAAGGATCGGATTTGAAATCGGCCATTTAATATTTAACTGTGGATCATCCCAAGCAAGCCCACGATCACATTCTGGTGAATAATAATTATCCACTTTATAAACAAACTCTGTATCCTTAACTAATGTGCAATAACCATGTGCAAAGCCTTGTGGTACAAGCAGTTGGCGTTTATTTTCTTCTGATAAAATAAACCCTTCCCACTGGCCATATGTCGGTGAACCTGCACGTAAATCGACAATAACATCGTAAACTGCACCTTTAATAACACGTACAAGTTTTGTTTGTGCATATGGTTCTAATTGGAAGTGCATCCCTCGTAATGTTCCAGCTTCTGCTGACATCGCGTGATTGTCCTGAATAAAATTAAATGAAAGCCCTGCTTCTTCAAACACTTTTCCGTTGTATGTTTCCATAAAAAAACCTCGGTTATCACCAAACACTTTAGGCTCAAATAAGTATGCATCTTTTAATGTTGTTTTTAAAAATCCCATTTCATTCGCCTCACAGTTTACGGTTTGCTAGCTCAATTAAATATTGACCATACCTATTTTTCTTTGATGGCTCTGCAAGATTTAAAAGCTGCTCTTTTGAAATATAACCTTTACGATAAGCAATTTCTTCTAAACATGCTACCTTTAAACTTTGGCGACGCTCAATAGTCTCAATAAATGTAGATGCTTCCAATAAAGATTCGTGTGTGCCTGTATCTAGCCATGCAAATCCACGACCTAAAAGCTCAACATTTAAATTGCCTCGCTCTAAATATACTTTATTTATATCTGTAATTTCTAACTCTCCACGCGATGAAGGCTCAATTGATTTTGCAATCTCTACTACTTCATTGTCATAGAAATATAAACCTGTTACAGCATATGTCGATTTTGGTTGTGCTGGTTTTTCCTCAATTGAAACCGCTATTCCTTCTTCATTGAACTCTACTACACCAAAGCGCTCTGGGTCTTTTACATTGTAACCAAATACTGTAGCACCAGACTCACGTGAAGCTGCACGCTCTAACATTGATGAGAATTTATGACCGTAGAAAATATTATCGCCTAAAATTAACGCAACTGAATCGTTCCCAATAAACTCCTCACCAATGATAAACGCCTGTGCTAAGCCATCTGGAGAAGGCTGCACTGCATACTCTAAACGAATGCCTAAATCTCCCCCTGAACCAAGTAATTGCTCAAAGCGCGGCGTATCCTCTGGTGTAGAAATAATTAAAACTTCTTTAATGCCCGCTAACATTAACACCGATAGCGGATAATAAATCATCGGCTTATCATAAATCGGTAATAATTGCTTTGATACTGAGCGCGTTAATGGGTACAAACGTGTACCACTGCCACCTGCTAAGATTATGCCTTTCAAAATAAACCTCCAAATTTCACTTTTTTAAAATTACTTTTGATAAAATAAATGTTATAGGAATAGATATAATGATAACTATTACTGGGGCTATTAACTCATGTATAGCTAATTGTTTTATTAAAAAATTTAAAACTAAAAAGTTAATCATATATTGTACAACATATACTAAAGGAAACTTTATTGCTTTTTCGAGCGTTAAATGTACTTTAAAGACGAACTTGCCATTTAAAATAAATGAAACAATTATCCCACTTACATAAGAAATAATATATGCAAAATTATACTCTAAAAACAACAAAAACAACGCATATATTATATAGGTAGTAACTGTATTAATACCACCCACTATAAGAAAACGGAAAAATTCCTTATTCATAAACTTCATCTACAATATATCCCGGTTTTTTTCTAGTTTCATCTAAAATACGCCATAAATATTCGCCAATGATACCGAACATCATCATCGTTAGACCTTGTAATAAGGTAATCAATGCAACAATTGATGTCCAGCCTTGAACTTCAACTAAACCACTTATATATGCAATAACTATAAAGAACGCATATAAAAAACTTAGAAGTGCAACAGTAAAACCAATCGCTGTCATAAATCGAATCGGGGCATAAGAGAAGCTGACAAAAGAGTCCACAAATAATTTAATCTTTTTAGATAACGTCCATCTCGACTTACCATGTTTTCTTTCTTGTCTAACATATGGAATAAACTCTTGCTCATGTCCAAGTGAGAAAATTAAGCTCATAATATTTGTATTTTTTTCACTAATTAATACTAGTTCTTCAACAACTTGCTGATCTATTAATACAAAATCAAATCCGCCTTTAGGATATCCTTTTATGGCAAATTTATCCATAAGGTAATAGTAAGTATTTGAAAATAATTTTTGCGAAAAACTCTCTTCACGATCACTTCTTGTCGCCATCACTATTTTCTTACCGTTTTCCCATGTATTAATCATCTTCTGAAATAGTTCAGGAGGATCTTGTAAGTCGGCAGAAATAATTCCTACACAATCACCTGTTACATAATTCAATCCTGCTTGAATCGCTTGCATTGAACCATAATTCTTACTTAATTTTATTACTTTGATTCTAGAATCGTTTTTCTGTTGCTCTAGTAATAATTTTAATGAATTATCCTTCGAACCATCATCGACAAAAACAAATTCTAAATTATAATCAGGAATTAATTTTTCCAATGCTTGAAGACGCGGAACTGTATGAGGAATATTTAATTCGTTATAATAAATTGGCACTAAAATAGAAAAAGTCTTCTTATTCATAACGATTTATTACCTCTACAACTTTCCTTACTTCTTCTATACCCATTACTGGGCTAATTGGTAAGCTCAAGATTTCATTATGTATTTTTTCAGATATTTCATAACTTAAATGATTCCACTCTTTAAAAGCTTGTTGCTTATGCGGTGGAATTGGGTAATGAATAATTGTTTGAATCTTATTATCTAACAAGTATTTTTGAAGTCTATCTCTTTCTGCTGTACGTACTACAAATACATGCCAGACATGTTGCTCATCTACTTCTACTGATGGTAGTATAATTTTTTCATTTGAGATATTTTCTAAATAGTATTTTGCAATTTGACGGCGATGTTCGTTTTCGCTATCTAAAAATGCTAATTTCACAGATAAGACCGCTGCTTGAATTTCATCAAGTCTACTATTAACACCTTTATAAATATTTTCATATTTTTTATGTGACCCATAATTTCTATAAGCCATTAATTTCAAATAAAGTTGTTCATCATTAGTAGTAATTGCGCCACCATCACCAAGTGCGCCTAAGTTTTTACCTGGATAAAAACTAAAACCAGCTACATCCCCTAAATTACCTACTTTTTTTCCATTATAAATAGCACCATGTGCTTGTGCGCAGTCTTCAATCACTTTTAATTTATGCTTTTTAGCAATGGCATTAATCTCATCCATTTCACAACTTTGACCATATAAATGGACTACCATAATCGCCTTTGTACGGCTCGTAATATGTTTCTCAATTTCAGATGGATCTATATTATAAGTACTTAATTTAGGCTCTATCAACACAGGTGTAGCGCTATTGGCTGAAATCGCTAAAATAGATGCGATGTATGTATTAGAAGGAACTAACACTTCATCCCCTTCTCCAATATCATAAGCTTTTACTATTAAAGAAAGTGCATCTAAACCATTTGCAACACCAACACAATATTTTGTTCCACAAAAATCGGCAAACTCACGTTCAAAACGATTTAAAGAATCCCCCATAATATACCAGCCTGATTTTAAAACTTGTTCTAAAGTTTCACTGATTGAATGGTAATGTTTTTCATTTAGCTTTTTTAAATCTAGAAATGGAATCATCTTTACACCACCTTTAGTTTAATTGAATAACCTCTCCAGAAGAGGTCTTAGTATATTTTTTACCGCAACTACATTCCGCCTTGCCATCTGTAAAATGCAATTTTTCTGTACATTCACAAATATAATACTTAAATTGTGCTGGGTTACCAAATACAACTGCATATGCCGGTACATTTTTGGTAATTACTGAACCTGCTCCCACTAACGAAAATTTCCCAATAGTTGTTCCTGCAATAATAACACTATTCGCGCCAATACTTGCACCTTCCTCAACTACTGTTTCTAAAAACTTTTCAGGATATTTTTTACTTCTTGGCATTAAATCATTTGTAAATACAACGTTTGGTCCTAAAAAAGCATTATTTTTTATTTTCACACCATCCCAAATATAAATACCCGACTTCACTGTCACATTATCGCCAATTACTACATCGTTTTCGATAAAACAATGATCACAAATATTGCAATTTTGTCCAATTTTAGCACCAGATAATATGTGAACAAATGCCCAAATACGCGTACCGTTACCTATTTCAGTTGTTTCTACAATTGCATGTGAATGTTTAAAAAATGCTTGCATAACTATGCCTCCTGCATAACGTTTGAATAAACTTTAAAAAATTCATCATAATCTCTGATATAATCCTCACTATCATATAACTCTGAAGCCAAAACTAATAAAACGCAATCCTCTGAAAAATCGTACATTTCATGCCAGTCATTTGGTTCTAGAATGAGAACTTTATTCGGAGCATCTAACATAATATCTTCTTTTCTAATAGTATTATCAAGATATACTTTACATGATCCGGAAACGCTTATTAATGCTTGTCTTGTTTTATGATGTGCATGAAAACCTCGTCTTACCCCTTTTTTTGTACCAAAAATATAAAACACTCTTTTAATTTCGAAAGGAACATTTATATCACTTTCTATAACAGTCAGACTACCACGATCATCCCCTAAAATGTTGACGTTTGTCATCTTGCTTTTTAACAAAATTTTCCCACCTTTCTTTACATTAAAGTCCAACCATCTAGTTTCAAAATTTCACTTAACCACAAGAATAACTGGATATATTCTTACTTTTTTCACGCTTAAAGAAAAGTTAATCTTTGCAAAACTATTAGAAAAATAAAATTATTGTTTAACATAGAATAAATAACTTATCTAACTCTTCTTTTACTTTTGCGAGTTGCTACTAATAACATAACAAATAAAGAAATTAAACTTATTATTAACCCCTCAAAAAGAAAGGGTGGAGTATAAGATAATTCAAAATTATGCTTTCCTTTTTCTAAGGGAGTTGCCATAAAGCCAAAATTAGCTACTAAAGGTGTTACTTCAATGCCATCCACTTTTAGTTTCCACCCTTTATCAAACGGTATTGAAAAGTATAATATTTCATCTTTATCTAGTTCAGCATCGCCTACAATTTTATTCGATCCATGATGAATAATATTGACTTTCAATTCTTGAAGATTATTAATACTACCTACCACTGCATTAGTATCATTTTTCAACAAAATAATTTGTTTGATTGAATAAATTTGTGCTACCCTTGAAACATCTATTCTTAATTCACTAAAATTTTCAATAGAACCTAAATCGATCTCGTATATGTTTTCCCCTTTATCCAATTGGAATTTACTAGATTTTTCTTCACTGAAAATTTCATCTATCCCCCTCCAAAAAATCTGTCCTTCATTCACTATTGGAGAGTCTATAGTTATTTTAAGTGAAAAATGGCCATTTTGAGTCTCATTTAAAGGTATGGTAATTATGGGGTCTTCATTTAAAGCTTCGAACTTAATTACATCATCTGAAGTCTCTCCTAAAAACTCAACATTTTCTCCTTTTAGTGCAGCATAATTTAAACTTATCGTTTCCGCACTTCTATCAACTATAAAAGATGACTTAGGTACAATATTCATATTAAGATCTTTGATTTTTTGAATCGAGCTATCACTTAATACTACACTGTTAAGAATCATCATATCTTTACTCTGAGTATCGAAACTCAAGAATTGTTCTTCCTCAATAAATGATTCATATGTAAATACAGTGGGCACATATAGAATATTTTTATAAATAAATATATCACCAATATTTTTTATTTTTTCATAACCAAATAAATTTAAATCACTTGATTTACTTAATAAATATTTCACTCCTAATAAGGCTTCTAAATTTGTTCTATTATTTACACCATAAATTAAATTCAAAGATTCTAGTTTCACATCTAAATTTTTTAAAAACTCTAACGTTGAGAATTGATGTAAAGAGTTATATCCTGTAATCCCATTATAATTTTGTATCATAGGATCATTTAAAAACCTAGAAAAATAATCCTTTTCAACCCTAAAGAAATTTGAATCAATTTCATTTAAATAGACCACAGCCTCATTTGTATAATCGTTATAGTTTTGTTTAAGTGTTATATCTTCAGGAGAAAGAAGTAGCCTATTATTTATAGTAGGATAATTATGAGCTATTATTTCTAACATTAATACAACTACTATTAGATATTTATATATTTTGCTATTCTTTTTATAAATACCGAATAGTAATACAATATAGCTTATTCCAAATACTATAGTTAATAATAAAGTAATAGTTAGATAAATTTTATTTTTCTCATCCCAAATAAAATATTCAGTACCTATATTTACTACAAAAATATAGGTACTAATAGTAATTAACAATCCTATTAAAGATGCTAGAATTTTTTTTCGAGATATGTTTTCTATTTTCTCTAAACTAAAAATAATCAAATAAATATTAGAAAAAATCACTACATACGTCCATCTATAATCTATTTTACTAAAAGCGTTAAACATAGTTGAAAAAATCGGTAAAAGCAAAAAGGTGAATATCATTCCAATAAAAATACCATTTACAATTTTTTCTCTTCTAGTCATATTCATAAATGCTATTGGAAATAATATAATTATTAAAATTGAACTAAATAATATTGGTGCTTCATAATAGTTAATATCCCCAAAGAAACTATTCCCAATACCTAATGTATTGTTTGAGAAAAATCTAAAAAATAATGAAATATAATATTCTAAACTATTTAGTGAAAATAAACTTGGTATATAGTTCCCTGAAATCCTTGGGCTACTAAGCACATAGCTAACTGTAGGAATCAAATAAAAAGCACTTAAACCAATGCCTATAATATAGGCTAATAAACTTTTTAAAGTTATAAAAAATAGATTCTTCAAATTAAATCTTTTTAGTGTAAAGTATCTTACAAATGCATATATTATCAAGAATAGACTCACTTGATATAAAAAATAATAAGAATTTATCGCTAGCAGTGCGACTGCAATACTCATAATAATCTTCTTATCTTCTTTAAGAATCTTTTCAAACCCTAACAATAATAACGGCAAGAACACAATAATATTAACAAATTGATAATGTTGTCCCCATAAAATAATATAGCCATTAAAAGCATATAATAACGTACTTATAATAACTGTAAAATATTTAACATTTAAATATCTTACATATTTCACAAAAAAGAAAGCTGCAACATTGATTTTCATTATTGCCATTAGTCCAAATAAATATGGTAATACATGAACTGGAAACAAAAGATAGAAATAAATAAATGGATCTCCTATAAAGATATTGGTAGCATATTGCGAGGCCCCAATCCCTGTGTTATGTGACCAAAAAGGCAAGTTACCACTTCTAATGGTCTCGTGAAGATTTACAATAAACGGCCAATATGAATCAAAAGTGTCACTACCTGTATCATTATATATATATACTTTAGCTAATGAGACGAACTTAAAATATAGAATTATAGATATAGCAACTACTATACTTAACGGTACAGTATATTCTCTTGAATTTTCATTCAAAAATCTTGTTTGGATTTTACTTAGCATAAAGTACACCCCTACTATCTTAAAATCTTTTTAGCAATTTTATGTAAAATCACTTTAAAACTAGTATTTTTGAGCTGATATATTATATTCGTTTTTTGTGCTATTCCTTCAGTAGCTTCACGTAATTCCCGTATAGAAATATTCATAATTGTATTCTCGTGCTTTCTCCTCACCAAATTCAAATACTCATCTAACTTTTCTTGTCTACTTTGACTTACAGTTCTTTCAGCTGGTACTCGATAAATAGATGTTACTTTCTCTACATAAGCAAATTGACTATTCATAGCATATCTAATCCAAAGATCCCAGTCCTCTAAATATTCCAATTTCAAGTCAAATCCACCGTAAGTATCGTATAGCTTTCGAGAAAATAAAACCGTCTGAATAGGGAAATAATTTTGAGTTAGTAATAACAATTTATTGAAACTTTGTCTATACTGAATATTGTGGAATAATTCATCATAAACATAAGGTTCTGTTGAATACACTTTAATTGGCGTTTCAAATGCAATTGAGTATGCTGCATCATTTTGAGGATTATCTAAAATTGTTTTTACTAGAACTTCTACATGATCAGCATAAAATACATCATCATCATCTAAGAAGTTAAAATACTCCCCATTAGCTAAAGACAAAGCTCTGTTTCCCACAATACATCGTCCAACTTTTTCACCAGTAGCTTCATAAATATAGTTTAAGAAATAGAATTCCTCTTCAATCATTTTCTTAGATATCTCTGGACCATCTTCTACTATAACAACTTCAATATTTTTATATGTTTGATTTTGAATACTTTTTAAAGTCTCTCTTAAAACATTTGGTCTTCCACATGTTCTGACAATAATCGAGACTAAAGGGAATTCTTTAGGTAAACTGTTCTCATAAAAAGCCCCTTCACGAATCAACTCATAATCCCAGCCTAAAAAATTAGGTTTAAAATCTAATTTTTTATTTTTTCTCTTCCAGCTTCTAAATTTCATACCAGTTGGAATACTTTTCATAAAACCTTTTGCTAATCTTTTTCTATGATTTTCGGCTGGTCCTCGAATTCCATACAAAGCATTATACATAGCATAACCTTTTAAAATATCTTTAACTGAACCATACTTATATCTCAGCATTAAGTTATTAAACGTACTATTATAAAACTGATTTGGCTTAACTTCCCCAGCAGATTTATATGTATAATGATATACAACACTACTCGGTAAATATTTTAATTTATAACCGTTTGCTCTAAATCTCCAACTTAAATCAACATCTTCTGCGTACATAAAAATATTATCATCAAAACCACCGATCTTCACAAAGTACTCTCTTCTCACCATACAAGCAGCAGCACTAGACCAAGATGTTTCTAAAGAAACTGGATTATAAAACTTTGGATGTTCATAAGGGAACTGTCGACATTCCCACAAACCTACATCATCTGTACTATTTATGGCATTGTTCATTAGCTCTGAAATCGTATTTGGTAATACTTCCGTATCAACATTTAAAAAGAATACATATGGCTGATTTGTTTTTTCAACACCAAAATTATTCGCCTTACCAAACCCTAAATTTTCGTTTGACGGATATATATTAAAAGACCCAAACTTATGATTCAGCTTATAATTTTCTAATTTTGCTACTGAGTCATCAGAAGAAGCATTATCAACAAACGTTAAATGAATTTTATCCAATGGATACTCAGACTTTTCTAAACTACAAATCAATCCATCTAACCATTTACTTGAGTTATACACAACAACAACTATATCAAGACCTATTTCCAACATTATCACCTTTTAAATTTAAATATTTTTTTTATAACTCTTAATGGTTCTGTTATTTTCCAATAAAATGAGTTGATTAATTTATAATACTCTTTTTCCAAATCATTTTTTATAGCTTGAACTTTTTCTAATTCTATATTTAAATAATCATTTCGTGACATACATTCTTGAATTTTATTCGATAAAAGTTTATTAGTTTTTTCTAATTCATCATTTTTCATCAATAATAAATTCCAATCATTTTCCAACTCATTTAATTTATTATTTGATTCGCTTAAAGTATTTAAATATCTCGTTTCATTTTCTTTAAAATAATACTTTAATAACTCACTCTGTTTATGATCATAAAATTTCGAAAAACTTAAAGAAATAATGATTTCTATGTTATCTTCTTTCAAATAATTTGGTAGTTCTATTTTAATTTGCGGATCATTATTTAGACTTAGAAAAATAAATTGACTATCTTTCATTTCTAAAAGACTTAGTTCATTTAAAGGTTTCATTTCTTTCAAAAGATTTATAGATACATTTTTTTCTAAGTACCTCAATTCAAAATTTGAAATCATCCCTACCCCAGGGCTATTAGAAGGATCTAAACGTATAGCTTTAATTGGCAGTGAAGGTAGTTGATATTTATAAGTTACTAGCTCACCAACTTCTTTAATAGGCAACTTAATTACATCATTTTCATTAAAACCATTTCCTAAATCATAAAATAGTTCTACATAATCTGAAGCAATATAAATTACCTCTTGTTTATCGTCACTTATTTTTTTCTTAGTTGAAGCTTCTATTTTTGTCGCCGTAATTACATATTGATACACATTGCCATCTTTTCTACTTCTTAAAAAATCTGCTACACTATAAGGCAAACCTTGATAAGTAGTATTTAGCTCCGTCACTTCAGGTGGTATTATAACTTTTTGAATGTCATCTATATATAATCCACTTTGCTCTATAAGCTCAATAGTACTACTTTTTGTAAAGAAACGTAGATGTGTATTATCTAAAAGCCCTAATTTACGATATTTAAATTTCCCACCAAGTAGTTCAATCAGTACTGCATTGTGTGCTATATTAGGAATAGAAATTAAAAGTTGTCCGTTAGGTTTTAAAAAATCTTTTACTATCCTTAAAATCCTCCATGGATCTCTTAAGTGTTCTAAAACATCTGCAAATATTATAAAATCAAATGTTTGGTTTTTAAATTGTTCTACCCATTCTAACGTTTCTACATCACAAACTACCATTTTATCAGTAAATTTTTCAGCTATCGAAGCAGCCTCTGAATCAACTTCTACCGCATATATTGAACAATTCAACTCATGTTTCATATATTCAGTCATATAGCCCGTTGCTGGACCAAACTCTAGCACTTTAGAATTGGGTTGGATTTTTTTTAATATCGCTGCATGAGAATTATTTGCCTTAATATTTATTTGATAATTGTACTTCATTATTTTTCACCCCAGTTGTGCTCAATACAAATAATTCCTTCAGCAAAATATTCACCTGAACTTACTCGAAAATAACTATATCTACTTTTATAATCAAGCCTTATAATACCTAAACTTTCAAAAAATCCTATATCTATAAAGTAGGTACCCGGTAATAAATTCACACCGCTATAATTTAATTGTAAAATATAGTTCCCTGGTTTAGAAGGTAAGGGTACTCCATCAAGTTTTGTGTTTAAACCACAAATATACGTATTTTGTTTATCGAACAAGGCTATACCTCCTACAATGTTTTCCATTTCAGAATGTATAGTATATTTAACTTTAATAGTAATATTATCCTTATACTGAAAGTCTTTTGTTTTATTGCCTAAAGAGTCTAAGAATTCTACACCATCAATTGTTAAAACATTGTCCTTTGATTCTTGGGGAATAGTAGGACTTTCTACATTTGTCATACCATATTTCATCTCATCTTCATAAGCTTCTATTACAGTATTTACATCCCCACTTAGCTTAATTTTCCCCTCTGAAATCCAAATAGCTCTCGTACAAAAGTTTTTGACAGAATACGTATCATGTGTTACAAACAAAATAGTTTTCCCTTGTTTTTGGAAACTTTTCATTTTATCAATACACTTTAATTGAAATTTCATATCTCCTACTGCTAAAGCTTCATCAACAATTAATATATCTGGATCCACATTTATTGCACACGCAAAAGCTAACCTCACAAACATCCCTGACGAATAGGTTTTTACTGGTTGATCAATAAAATCCCCAATCTCAGCAAACATTTCAATTTCTGGCATCTTTGCCTTAATTTCTGCCTCCGATAACCCCATAATGACACCATTCATAATAGCATTCTCTCTACCGGTATACTCAGGGTTAAAGCCACTCCCTAATTCTAATAACGCAGCTACTTTACCATTTACTAAAACATCCCCACTAGTAGCATTTAATGTATTAGCTAATATTTGTAATAGTGTACTTTTTCCAGACCCATTTTTCCCTACGATTCCTATTGTTTCACCTTGATTAATTTTAAAAGAAATATTATCTAGTGCCTTATATTCTCTAAAGAAATTTTTCTTTCCTCTATATAAACTTTGCTTTAATCTATTTATAGGTTTATCATAAACTTCATATTTTTTAGTTAATTCTTTAACACTTATTGCAATACTATTAGAGGACATCTGCAAAACCCTTTCTTGTCTTTTTAAACCAAATATAGCCGAAAGCTGCGAATACTACTCCAATTATAGTTCCATAAACCATCCAATCCCAAGAAGGTAGTTCTCCCCAAATAATCGTTCTTCTAGCATCTTCGACAACATAACTAATAGGGTTAATTTGATATATAAAATGGAACTCTTTAGGGATTACTGATATAGGATAGAAAATAGGACTCATAAACATTAATGCTGGCAAAGCTAAATTAATGATTTGTCCTATATCTCTAATATACACACCTAGGGAAGAAATGAACCAAGATAAACCTACTGTAAATAACACTAATGGAATTAAAACTAAAGGGAATAACAAAGCAGTCCAATTAAATACTCCCATTAAAAGAAATAGTGCACTTACAAGTATTACATAACTAATTAATGCTTGAAATAATGCTGATCCTAAAGTAACGATTGGTAAAATTTCTAATGGAAAAACCACTTTTTTTACATAGTTTGGGTTAGATGTAATTAAAGTTGGGGATTTAGATAATACTTCTGAAAATATATTAAAGACGAGTAATCCAGATAATAATAACAATGCAAACTCTACTTTACTCGTATTTTCACCTGCTCCCCATTTTGCTTGAAAGACAACACTAAAAACAAATGTATATATTACTAACATGATTAGAGGTGTTATAAAAGACCATACAATACCTAAATATGAACCCTTATATCGGTTAGATATTTCTCTACGTGTAAATTGATTAATCAAAGATTTTTGATTGTATATATTTTTAAATTGTGAAAAAGCTGAACCTAACATAATTTTTTCTCCTCAATAAGATATTCCTTGCAAAGCAAGGAATATCATTGTGTTTCTTGTATTTTCACTTTTCCCGAATTACTTAGAAACATTCCTAAAGCCACAAACATCACTCCAGCAATTCCCGGCAGTGTATCATTAAAAATCGCTTGGAATAAAAATGCTAAAACTCCTACTGCTAAAACAGTAGTTACAATATTATCTTGTTGCTTAAAAATTTGTTTTAATGAAGTCAAAATAGTTGTGAAAACTAGTACAATAAAGGCAATGAAGCCGATAATACCTGTTCCATATAAAATCCCCATGTACATATTATGTGGTTTATCTACTATTACTGTCTCTGTCTCTAAATTTGCTCGTGCATCAATATTATAATGTTGGAAATTGTACATTAACGAATCTAAACCATAACCGAATAACGGTTTATCTTTGATTAAATCTAACATGTACGTCCAAATGTATACACGCCCCGACCCTGCCCCAACGCCTGTTTCAGGAATCACTGGTAGCTCAACTGTTTGATTTGATGCATAAGCTTTATTATCAAATAAAGACGGTAGCTTGTATTGACCATCATTTAAAGAAGTAGCTGGCTGTGGCGTTTCCTCGACATATGGATTTGAAGAAACAAAGAAACCAAAAGTTTCATCCCAAACTTTGGAGTTTTCTTGCGCTAACAGGTGTAAGCTAATTCCAGCAGTAAGTAAATACACTACTAGTGAAATATACGAAATCAGCTTCTGCTCGGATTTAAACACAATCCATAATAAAAATGGCATAATACATACCACTGTTAAAAAACCACTTGTAGATAATGACATTAGTAGAACTAATATAGAAGCAATTGATGTAATAAATCCAACAACTTTAGGTGCCATTTTTTTCTCTAAAATAGTCCATACAAAATACATCAGCGTCATAATTGCAAACATACCACTCATATAGTTACCGTGATTTAATGTCCCTAATAAAGTTGACCCTTCACTTAAGCTTGATCCTTCAGGTAACATAATTGTTACTAACTTCTGCATCCATGTTTGTTGTAATATATCTTTCCCATAAAAATTCAATGTAATAATGATCAAATTGATATACACAAAAGGCATCATCACATACATAATATAACGAACAACATTTTTCGGATATTCGATATTCATGGCAATAAACATTAACGCTATATAGCAAAGCCAACTAATTGTTCCGTCTGAACGATTATATTGACCATTTAAAGCAATTGTAATATTCGGTGACACAACCGTAGAAACAATAATTGCAATCACAAATGCACCTAACACATAGTTTAAAAATGTTTTACGGATTGTTCCATTCATAAAGAGAATCTTTGCTACAAACAAAGCACTAACAATCACTGTGATTACTAATAACAATAATGCCTTATACTGTGTAAATAAGTCCCCTTTTGTTCCTGATGACAATACATCGACATTTGAAATTAAAGGACTAATCACTTCCTCAGCACTGGCTAAAACAATCAAAGGCATTACACCTAGTAGTAATAAAAATAATCTAAAAATCCACTTATCTACATTCTTTCTCGACTGAAGATCTTCTTCTTCGTCATTGAGAATTACATCATAAAATGAACTCATTTATGTATTCCTTCCTTTATATAGTTTCAATATAGGCTAGTAGTTCTTGTACACGTTGTTGATATGTTGGGTACTCCTGTGGGGCCCAGCCGGATTCTTGGCAACGTGTTAATACAGTCTTCGCATCTTCATATCGCTCAGAAAAAATTAACACTTCTCCAAACTGAAGCATAAACATCGGATTTTCGACATTATACGGATTAAGATCCATCGCTTTTTGCATTAGAATAGCAGCTTGCTTATAATCCCCATTATTAGCATAAACAATCGAGCCTAAATAATTGACCGCTTCCGAACTCGGCTGAGCTTGTAACAGTTCACTTATAAATGGAGTAGCTTCACTATACTTTTGTTCTGAAACAAGACTATATGTTGTAGCATATAAATTATCCTCATTGGAGAATTGTTCATCTTGACTCTTCCCCATGAACTTAGCAACGAGAATACCAACTATAATTAAACAAACGATACTTAATAATATGTACTTTCTATTTTTTTCTGTTAACTGCACTTCAATCATTCCCTTGATTTACATTTTAGACCATACTAATTATACAATAAAAATACTAGGGATTCACTAGTTTTTGGTTTTTTGCCTTTATTAATAGTAGACACTTTCATTAATACTCTACGATGTTATGCTACTTTTATGATGATACTGAATTTACTTCTATGGCATCTAATTTCATGTATCGTAAAACAAATAATACTACTTTTTCCCATGTAAAAAAATAAACCCCCCTCTACGAAAAATATCTCTTCGTAGAGGGGGGAGTTATTACAAGACTAATAAGTTTTCAACTAATTAGTTTTCTTTACGAGTAAACGTTAATGTACCTGGAGCTGTGTAAGTTGCTTCATATACAAAACCATTTACTGTGAATGTTAATTTAGTTCCAGATACGATAGCAGTCGGAATTGTAAATTTAACATTTGTTGTAGAAACTGATGCAGTATCTAATGTAGCTACTGTTCCACCTACTGTTAATGATGCAGTTGGATTTGTTGATAATGCAGGTGCAAATGTGAATACCGCTGTATCATTTGTTGTCGTTGTAGTATCTGTTTTAGCTGTAAATGAAATTACACTAGCTCCTACAGATTGAGCAACAGTTACACCTGGATTAGTTGTAATAGTAGTTACAGTACCTGTACCTGCATAAGCACCTGAAGTAATCGGAGTAATTGTTGACCCGTCTACTTTAGCAATTAATTCAGTAATTGTTGAACCTGCACCTACTGCTACGTGTTCCTTAATATTCAAGATTACTTTAGTTAATGTTGAAGCTTCAACATTAAATGTACTACCATCTCCACGGTTTACAGTAGTTGTACCTGAAACTGAAGAGTTGTTAATAGTAAAGTCATTTAATAATTGTGGTTGAGTTAATGATGAACCTGCTGGAACACCTACTACTAAATCACCAGTTAAAGCTAAGTTTTTAACTGTGATATTATCACCGTTAATTACTAATTGCTTAGCAGTAACTTCTTGACGACCTAATGCATCATATCCAGATCCAGTTGTACCAGTCACTAAAGTAGTACCACCATCAGTAGTGTAACGACCGAAGTCATATACTTTTGGTTGCGCTGTTTGATCACCATTGATAAGGATTAAATTAAGGTTTGTAGCACTTAATTTAACACCTGAATCAAAGTTAAAGTTATTAAACTTAGCTTTTGTAGTATCAGTTTTTTGTACAAAGTGTAATTCTTCGCCAACACGTAAGCTATGTTCGAATGTTGATTCAGTAACATTTACACCACCAACAGCTAACTCATCTGTTGTTTCACCATATTTTAATTCATATACAGTATCACCTTTGCTGTTAGAAAGTAAGATACGGTTATTGTCTTTATCAATCGCAACGATACGACCTTTTACTTCTGATTCAACACCCTCATTTAATAAGTTAGAGAACGTTGCAGAAGCAGTTTTGTTTGGATATGTGCCTTGTGAAGCACTTGCATTTACTGTTACTGTATTACCTACTGTTGAATATACATAGATGTCAGCTTTACCAAGAGTAGAGTTCACTTTTACAGTACGAGTGCTACCTTGAGGTACAGTTTCTAATAAACGAGCACCAGCTTCGTCTTTTGGACGATCATAAACATAAGCAACCGAGAACTGAGAAGATACTTCAAATGAAGTTTCAAAAATATTACTATTCGTTGTTGAAGTAGTATTGTTCCATAAGTAGTAGTACTTACCGTTTTGATCAGCTACTTTATAAGAGAATTTAGCTGCGCCAGAAACAGTTGTTGAAGTTACTTCTTTGTCATTCACTGTTAAGTTTGCAGTTGTAATTGTACGGTCACCGAAGTATACGATTTCACCAGCATGTTGCGCATCATTCTTGTCTAATCCAGCTTTATCACCTGTTTCGATGAATACAGTTGGAGTAGCGTAGCTATCACGGCCACCAATAATAGTGAATGAAATTTCACCTTTTGCATCCGTTAAGAAGTTATACGTTGCAGATGTTTTATCGAAATCTGAAATTTTGTAAACTGTACGTGAATTGTTATCAATCACGTAAATCGGTGCTGCTTGTGTAGCTGTACGTGCAGTACCATAATCAACTTGAACTTTGACAGGTGTGTTAGAAGTTGCAAGTTTACCATCTACATTTTTAATTACAGCTTTATAATCACGGCCACCCGTATTTACTAAATCTGCCGTTAATAAATCTTTACCATTAGTTTGGTTATAAATATAGCTTGCATTTGTGCCTAAACGGTTGTTTAATGCTGTTACACCAGCATTATTAGCAACACCGCTTGTATAATCTACTACAAATCCAGCTGGTAATGCTTCACCTGTGCGTAATGGGTTGTTTTGGTTAATAATAGTTGCATTTGTTGGAACGGCATTGATAGGAGCAGTTGTTAAAGTCCCTACAACATCACGAACTAAAATTGTACCTGCTGCAGTATTAATATAACGGTATGTTGCACCTTGATTAAAGCTTTCTGAATATGCAGATGCATTGCTTACACCTAAAGAAGTAACTTCAACTTGTAACGTTTGGATTTTTTCAAACGTTAATTTAGGTGCTTCTGCAAATAGTTCCGTTGCATCAAAACGACCTTGACTTGGATCTGTATTGTTTGTATTAGCATAAATATCTTTAAATACAAATGGAGTTATAGTTGCATTGCTACCTGTTAATGTAAATGTAGCTTCACCGTTAGCATCTAATTGTAATACTACAGAGTTGAATGTGCCTGTTGTTACAGAACCAGTCGTTGTAAATTGACCTGGGTAATTTAAATTGTTGCCTTGAGAATCAGTTACAGTTACAGATTTTACAGCTTTATCAGGAGCAACATTTACGTTTTCTTTGAAACCAATGTTTACTGTACGTGATTGATTTCCACCAGGTGTTACATTTGTTGATACACCAGCTAACTTAACTTTATAAACTTTTTTACCGCCGTTAGTAATTTTATTACCTTCAGTAACTTCAGTAATTGTTAA
This sequence comes from Lysinibacillus sp. KU-BSD001, assembly GCF_042920265.1. Classification (NCBI taxonomy): domain Bacteria; kingdom Bacillati; phylum Bacillota; class Bacilli; order Caryophanales; family Bacillaceae; genus Lysinibacillus; species Lysinibacillus sp. KU-BSD001. Next base: position 113,483 of record NZ_JBDQZI010000002.1, read on the forward strand.
TGGTTGAATTGCACCCCAGTATACTTTAGAGAATGAACGTACAGTAGCTTTACCAGTAGCGTAAGCTTGTACTTCGTCGTGAGTGATTAAGTCACGTGCAGTTGAAGCATAACGAGTGTAAGTATAAGTAGCTACACCATCAGCGTTAGTCACTGCTTCACCAACGATTGTTGGGTTTAAGTTAGAACCTACTTGTTGGTTATTTGTTTCACCATTAATAATGTTGAATGTTACAGGAATACCTGCAGCTGAATCACCTGTAGCAACTGTTACTTTAGCAGTTACAGTAACTTGATTACCTAAAACATTTTGTTGAGATTTTTCAACGATATCGATAGCTGTCGGTAATACAGCAGATACACCAGTAAATTTACCCACTTCTTCATCGTTTACAGTAACAGTGTACTCTTTACCAGCTTCTTGTACTGCAGTTGTTAATACAACAGTTTTAGCATCTGATTGCTTTTTAGCAACATTTTTGATGTCTAAACCAGCGATTTCGAATTTGTAATCGTTGATGTTGCCAACTTCTTCATCAAATGTTACTTCTACAGTTGTAGCGTTAATTGCTTTCACATTTGCAGATGCAACAGCTTCTAGGTTAATCGTGTTATATAAGAACTTCGCGAATTGTGCGCGAGTTACGTTTTCTGTTGGGCGGAAGTTACCGCTTGCAGTTGTAGAGATTTCAAGATCCGCTAATGCTTGGATTGCATCTTCAAATTCTGCACGAGCGTTGAATAGGTCGCGAACGTTAACGTTTTCTACGCCGTCAGCAAGCTCGATTAATGATACGCCATTAACAGCTTCGTAAGCACCGTTAAGTACTTTTGCCATTTGTTGACGAGTGATGTTGTTGCCAGCCATTAATTTGCCAGCAGCACCAGTGAATACGCCGTTATCAGCTACTAATGCAGCATATTTAACTAATTCTGAATCTTTGTGGTTTACTGGTACATCGCTGAAGCGTTGTTTTGAGTTCCAGTCAGATGGAATTTCCACGCCTTGTGCTTCAACCCAACGACCTAACATCTTAACTACTTGGCCACGAGTTAAAGATGCGCCTGGTTTGAATGTGCCGTCAGAGTATCCGTTGATAATACCTTGTTCCACTAACGCGTCGATATATGGTGCGAATTCGTTGTTTTCAGCTACGTCGTTGAATGCTGCAGCTGAAGCTACAGGAACGATCGCAGATGCTACTAATGTAGCTGTTGCAGCTGTTGCTACAAACTTTTTGTATTTCTTTGGTTGGTTAGCCATTGAAAATTTCCTCCTCGAATATCAGTTAATAATCTAGTTATCCGCACTAAAGATTCATAGTGTAAACAACTAAGTACACATTAAAGTTTAGTAGTATATATTTGGTATGTCAAATGTTTTTTGACAACAATTACATAAAAATCAATTTTATTGTCAAAATTCATCTATTCATTCCATATTATCGGATAACTTGGAATCTTTTTCATTATGCCATAAAAAAAGTATAAAAGACAGTGGTTTCTATAAAGTTTATAATTTATGTAAAAAATATTAGATAAATGTAAGAGATTTGACTTACGTATATATTTTTTCGGCACACGAAAAACACATCGATAACGTTATATGCAAGAGAATATTTGAATATGAAAACTTTCTCAAAACCTATATATATCAATGTTCTAAGGCACATATTAAAACGGATAAAAAAAGACAAAAGGAGAATTTGCTACGCAAATTCTCCTTTTGTCTCTGTCTCACTTGTAAGTATAGACAAAAATGGGCTACCAACCGTTTCCTTGCAGGGAAATTACATCTATACCTAATAAGAGGAAATCTTACTACTGTTTACAGTGTACCACTTCGCCAAAAAAAGAACAACGAATTATTACAATGATTACAAAAATATTTTTTATTGTAATAATAAAACATTTTATTTTTAACGTAATAAAGTTTATTTGGCTCTTTTATTTCTAGCTACTTCTAGTAGGAAGAGCGGTAATTTGATTTGACGCTTAATACGATGCGGTTCTTTCATTAAACGGTAAAACCATTCCATCCCAACTTTTTGGAATGCTTCTGGTGCCCGTTTGACATTACCCGCTAATACATCAAATGAGCCACCTACCCCTTGATAAATCGTTGGATGAAGCTGATCACGATTCACATTGATCCAATTTTCTTGCTTTGGCGAACCCATCGCTACGAATAATAGGTCCGGTTGTGCCGCATTGATTGTATCAAGCACCTTTTGGTTGTCCTTTTCATAGCCATCCTGTGTACCCGCGATTTGGATGCCTGGGTACAGTTGTTTTAGCTTTTCTGCTGCTTTTTCCGCAATACCTGGCTTCCCACCGTATAGGAAAATCGGTTTTTGACGTTTTGCTGCTTCCTCGCAAAGGCGTAGCATCATGTCCACACCCGTCACGCGCGATGTAATTTGCCCTTTTTGAATTTTCGACGCCAAAATCACCCCGATGCCATCAGGGATTTGGAATTCTGCATTATTCAGTAGTGTTTTTAACGCTGGATCTTCTTTCGCTTTAATGATTTTTTCAGGGTTAATCGCCACGATGAGTGACTTATGCTTCGTTTCGATTCGCTCGAATACTTTCGGGAGTAATTCATCATAGCTTTCGGTATTCACTTGGATACCTAGTACGGTTTCTTTCATATTTATATAGACCTTCTTTCTTTTTTGTTGATGGAGTTGCTTAGGTACTATTTAGTTTTGCTCACTTACCGAGTTCTAATCGGTTATCAAAAATCCCTTATCCTTAGAAAGACACATCTCGACCAAAATAGGTCGAGATGATGTCCTTTCTTATGTGGATTTCCTTAAATTTTATACTTATCCACTAAAGAAAAGCAGCGTGCCTGTGCACACTGCTCCCCTACTATTTTTAGTTTTTTGCGTCGCCTAACAGATGGAACTCAAATCCTGCAGCTTCCCAAGCGCCGCGGTCTAAGCAGTTTTTCGTGTCAAAGACGATTTTGCCCTTCGATTTAATAGAAGAAACATCCATCTTTTTAAATTCGTTGTGGTCTGTTAAGAACAGTAAAATGTCCGCGTCTTTTGTTGCTTCTTCTAAGCTTTGCGTTTGTGTCGCGTGTTTATTCTCTTTAATATGTGGATCAAATGACACGACATTTAACCCAAGCTTTTGTAGCTCGTCGACAACAATTGTCGACGGACTTTCGCGCATATCGTCAATATTCCCCTTAAATGCAAGACCTAATACAGCAACTGTTGCACCTGCAACGCCCGCTTTATTTAAAATGCTTTGCGTTTTTTGTGCCGTGAAGCTTGGCATAGAGTCGTTCGTGTTGCGAGATAGGTGAATAATTTGCGCAGCTTCCCCACCAAGCTCCACAAGGAACCATGGATCAACAGCGATACAATGACCACCTACACCTGGGCCCGGCAGATGCACATTGACACGAGGGTGATAGTTTGCAAATTTAATCGCTTCCCAAATATTGACCCCAAGCTTGTCTGCCATTTTTGCTAGCTCGTTCGCAAAGGCAATGTTCACATCACGGTATGTGTTTTCCATTACTTTTACTAATTCCGCCGTTGTTGCATCTGTTAAATGAATTGTCCCTTGTACGAATGTTTCGTAAAGTTCCTTTGTCATTTCTGCCGATTTTTTATTGATGCCCCCAACAATACGGTCATTGTTTACAAGCTCTTCAAACACTTTGCCCGGAATCACACGCTCTGGTGAATGTGAGACGAATAATTCCTCACCAATTGTTAAGCCTGATTTCACTAATTCTGGTAGCATAATATTTTCAACTGTCTTTGGCGGTACCGTTGATTCTAAAATGACAAGGTTACCTGGCTTCACATAAGGTACGATCGAAGCTGTTGCTTGACGTACATACTCAAGATTCGCTGTATTGTCCGGATTAATCGGTGATGGTACTGCTATGACGAACACATCTGCTTCTTGAGGTGTTGTCGAAGCTGTTAAAAAGCCTTCATCTACTGCTTTATTTAAACGCTCTTGTAAGCCTGTTTCCTCGATGTGTAATTGTTTTTCTTGAATACTTTTTACGGCAGCTGGATTCACGTCAACGCCGTGCACCTTGATACCGTGGTTTGCAAACATTACTGCCGTCGGAAGACCAATATATCCTAACCCAACGACACAGATTGATTTTGTCATGATGTGACTTCCTTTCTAGTTCAAAAAAGAATAGATATTATTTTATAAACGTCTAGGAATGTAGTTTGGTTCCTAAAACTTTTCATAGCTTTTATAGCATTAGCTCAAAATGAACTACCTTATAGTATACAACTTTGTCTAGGTTGTGGGAAATGATTTTTATTATAGATTGTTTAAGCATTTTAGGAGGACGTTGGAGAATCTTTGTTTTGCTCGTGTGGGGGGGTTTTTGACCAGATACACCTGGTTTTTGACCTTATAGCCTGGTGTTTTGCTCGTTCTCCCAGGGGTTTTGACCGGATACACGCTCGTTTTGCTCGCACAGCTGCTTTTTGACCGCATAACCTTGGTTTTTGCTCGTTCACCTGCGAGTTTTGACCGGATACACGCTTGTTTTGCTCGCATAGCTGCTTTTTAATCGGATAACCTTGGTTTTTGCTCGGATAGCACGACTTTTTGCTCGGATACACGCTCATTTTGCTCGCACAGCTGCTTTTTGATCGCATAACCTTGGCTTTTGCTCGCACATCATCCTAATGAAACATAAAAAAACCGCTACTTCATTTGTAGCGGTAGTTCCTCAACCGATTCCTCATTTGCTTATAGCTGTAGTTTATAAATACTGTTTCGTTTGACTCCTTCTCTTTCTAGTCCGATACTTTTTAAGATTCTTGTTGCTTCTTGGCGGTTTCGCAGATGTAAAAACGCTACACATTCTCGATTTGTCATGACATTTGAAAATAGTGCATAATACTCCTTTATGGCTTGGACATGGGCTACACGATCTGTCACACCGCAGCGTATACATTTCCATGTGCGCTTCGTTCTTACCATTGGGATTGCTCCGCACTTTCTACATTCCACCCCGGTTTGTAGAAAACTAGGATTAATATTATAGTAATCACATAATGGAAACCGGTGCCATGGTTCGGATTATTTTTGTAATATATTTGCTACCTCTGCTGGATTTATGAATATTTTTGTACTTGGTAGCAAGTGAATATAATTTAACACTTCTTTTCCTATCAGCACAGGATATTGTTTGGATTCATTTTGAATAATTGACGTATGAAACGGAAACAAAATCGCACTAAAAATCGGGAGTTCGATTTTATGCTTAGCAAACAAGCGATTTTATTCGATTTCAATTCGTTCTAACTGGACTTCTGAACTTTGTAAAACATCTTTATGTTCATCCATTTCACGAATCATTTGGCGCGAAGCTTTCACGATGGTAATATGCCCTTTTATATTCTTTACCTCGAGTACTACGCAAAAATAAGGTGTGAGGACGATACAATCGATTTGCGAAGAACTAATGAAAATATTTGAAAGCACAGTGACTTGATGCTGAAATTGTGTTTGGAGCAGTTTGGTAACATACTGTTCACCGTAGTCACCTGATTCAACATTTTTCAGCTCGTTTTGAATATGAGGATATTGATCGCAATTAGAAGAAAGTCTTTTTAATAACGTATGCAGCCCCAAATAATGCAAAGAGCGGTGCATAATAAAAAGGCCTCCTTTTGCCTAAGCAAAAAGAGGAAAATATGGGTTGAGGAAAGATTCATCGTGTTTACATGAACCTACCCAAATTATACTGACAATACTATCCAATTTCAAATATTTTCTAGTATATTATTTTGATTTAATCGCATCAAATAGTAAAACTTAATGTTAGTATAATAGTTTTTTGTAGTATGTATTTTACAATTTTTTTGGCTAAAAAAACACCGAGAAAAAATTTTTTCATCGGTGTTTTTTAAGTGGCGTATCTACTCACATTGCATATCCTCCGTTTAACTTTCCCTTCTGCATAATTAAATCATAAAATAACGCTTCATTGCGCTCGGCTAATGCATCATCGATTAAACGCGAAAGGTTTTCCTCTTCCAGTGATTGGATCAATCCTAAAATTTCTACATCCATTTCCTCTACTTCATCCTTTGCTGGTTTCGCATCGGCAGCCGAGCTTTGGAGAATCGGCGTTAGATGCTCATTTACATTTGATACGAGTAGCAATTGATACAATGGTAACCGGATAAAGCGATTGCCGCGCTGGAACACGAATACTTCTGATAAGTTTTCTACTTGCATCGTATTTAAATCAACAGTCATTTCTTTGCCTTCAATCGGAATGAAGTGATAAATTTCATCGTCTTTCATAATTGAAAAATACTGATACGCAAACACTAGGCGTAGCTTCGTTCCCGATACTTTTGTGTAAAACGGTTTCATAAATTGAACAGTAATCAATATCCACACCCTCCTAATAGTTAAAATATTCTGTGTATTAACGAAATAAAACTAATACACTAATAGGTATATTTATTCATTTTATGTAAAGCATCCTGCACTTAGTAGGTTTTCTCGTCAGAAAAAACATGACTAATACCAACGGGGTTACATAGTACTAATATATCCACAATTTAGTGAATTCAAACGCCCTTTTGATGGGATACAGATAAGTTTTGCTCACTTCACCATTTACTTTTTCGCCCTAATCCAGAAGGAACGTTTCATCTTTATTTACGCTTCGAAACAATTCACGTTATAATAGAAGGAACGACTTTTTTAGGAGAGGTTTTTTATGGGACTTTCGATTCCTGTCATTGCACAGGATAACGTCGATTTTATTAATAGAGAGTTAGAAAAATATGAGCGCGAGTTGCATCCTTCTGCGGGTGAAGATGAGGAACTCGTGCGTCGTGCTGTGTTTTCAGTACGCAATAAGTCTGTCTTATTTGAACGTTATAACACGGCATCATCCAAATTATTTACGGTCGTGCAAGATGTACGCCCTGCGGAAGTAACAATTGATTTCCGCCACCAGGCTACACAATGTACATGCCCACAAAAAATGTGCCGGCACCAGCTCGGTGTACTGCTCGGCTTGTATCAATACTTTGGCTCTGTGCAAGAGTGGGCCGCGAACTGGCGCAATAAGAAATCCGTCCAATTCGTCCAGTTAGCAACAGAACGAACACCAGAAAGCTGGCAGCGAATGGTGGAGGAAGTGATGAACCACTTACTCCCAGCAGGACGCCGCATTGAAAGTTATTTAGTGACATCGATTATTGATCATGCACACGCTAAATTGCGCCGCTATATGCCACTTGAGCGAGAATGGCAACCGATTTATAAGCTTTACATGGAGCTCGCGGTATTAAATAAAATTTGGTCTCACTTTATCGCAACGGCTTCACCACTGCATTCGGATTACTTCCAATATGCGATGGATCGACGTTACGAATATGCGCTCGATATTATCGATGAACTAAGCAGTAAATCAAGGCTTTTTGCGACAGATCCCTTTTATGATGCGTTGCAACAACAGGTGCGCACACTCTTGTTGCAAGGGGAAGGATTACCGCACCTGCGAATTAGTTTTTATTTAGTATGCTGGGAAAAAATTTTCCATGACAAAAAACGAGCCGAGCAAGAGCTAGCTGCCTTAGCAGACATGAAACAAGCAGCGGATATCCCGCGTGATGCCATTAGCCTGCTTTTCTATATCGTATTAAAAGATTACAAAGCAATTGAGCAAAGCTTGCAACACATACAACCTGAATTTATTCATATTTACGAAGCACTTGTGCATTTTGCCCGCAATGTATTCGATGAACGGGCAGCTACCCTTCTATTAAAGGCGATGTTGCCACATGTAAAACAGTATATTCAGGAAGTATTACCTCCGCATCACCGCCAGCTCTTTACAAATACATTAAATGATTTATATGCAGCAATTGAGCTCACCGAGGCAGAGGAACTCATACTTTACGGCGCATTCGGCAGGTATGGTATTCAACCGTATTCCGACTACTTATTACAAAAAGGACGTTACGCGGACTGGGTAGCCCTTCATCAGCTTTACCCATCGTCTATTTCGTATTTGGAGTCGATTGGACTCAAACAAGTACTATCAGAAAACCCAGCGGCTACATTACCGCTGTACCATCACTATGCAATGGAAGAAATTAAGCAAAAATCACGTATGAATTACAAACAGGCCGTTCGACTTTGGAAAGGGATGAAGTCTGCTGCGAAAAAAGCGGGCAAAACGGCTTACTTTGAAGCATATATGGAAAACGTACGACTGCATTTTAAACGACTACGAGCATTACAAGAAGAGCTCGATAAAGCCAAATTATGTTAAGGAGTGATAGAAAATGATTGAGACAGCACCTTTCGTAAAAACGCTCCGCTTAAAAATCGAGTTAGTGAACGCGGGTTACTACTCCTTAACTGCATTAAATGAAGACGGGCTCATTCATGCAGCATCGAGTTGGGCACCGCTTCTTTACTATAAATATGAGCCAAACTTTTATGGGATTAGTGCGAAAATGGATGAGCGTGACCTTATGATTTCGGCTGCTCATTTACTGGATGCCCTGTCGCCACGCTATAAACATCCGTTTCTACACATTGAGCCAGTTGACCCAAGTTCGGCACAGCACCTTGCCCATATTAACGCTGCACTTACTTACTGGCAAGACGAGACCCTTTGGCAACATGCACATGTAACGGAAGACAAACTAACCTTTGATGTGGAACATGCAGCCATACTTGAGCAAGCTGTGACGCAGCAATTAACACAAGCCGGGCTGACAGTTGCAGATGTTCCTGCGCTACTGCCGTATTTTCAAAATGGGGGCTGGCCGTTACAAACAGAGCGCATGGCTGGCAATGTACAAGTCGCGCTTCGTTTAAGTGAACCTGCTGAACAGGAGGAGGATTGGGTACTAGAAACCGTTTTGCTATCCCCTACCTCAGCGAAGCACTGGACACCCGCGATTCGTAAACGTACCTTACCTATTGAAATTGTACTTCCCGAGAAATGGGCAGAACTGACGCCAGACATTGAACAGCTACAAGACCAAATCATCAAACTGCTTACACTCGAGCATCACGCGCCGTCTCCCACGTCTCCCACTACCTTTATCCATCTACGGTTGCAGGATGCGGATGTGCGACATTTCTTACAGCATGATTTAGCGAAGTTACAAGCACTCGGATTTGAAATTATTTTACCTGCTTGGTTAAAAGAGCTGAAGCAGTCAAAATTAAAAGTACGAGTAAGCGCAGGAAATACATCCGCAAGAAAAACAGCTGGTCTGGATGATATTTTGACATTTCGCTGGCAGTTCTCGATGAATAATGAAGCCATCTCTGCGGAACAATTCCGCAAGCTCGTAGAAGAAAAGCGTGAATTTATGCGAATTGGGAACGAATGGTTCCGTATTGATGCAAACTGGCTCCATGAAATGCGCGAGCTGATGAATCAAGCAGAAGAAGAAAACTGGACCGTTCGCGATTTGCTGTTCCGTGAATTGCCGGAAACATTGATGGCACCACTTGAAGAGGAAGATGATGCAGAACGCGACGACCCGATGTTCGCCTTTGAAATGCAGAAATCATTGCAAGGGTACATTGAACAACTGCAACATAAGCAAGGGCTTCCACCTGTTGCACCTCCGATTCGCTTGCAGGCAACGCTCCGTCCCTATCAGCAACAAGGGTACGAATGGCTTGTCTTTATGCGACAGCAACAATTCGGTGCCTGTCTAGCCGATGATATGGGGCTTGGAAAAACGGTGCAGCTTATTTCTTATGTGCTTTATACGATTGAGACGCTAGAAGTCGAAGAACCGACTCTCATTATTTGCCCAACTTCCGTACTTGGCAATTGGCAAAAGGAGCTTGCGCGTTTTGCGCCAACACTCACTGTGCATACGCATTACGGCGCTAATCGTTTGAAGCACGAACAATTTGAGGGGTTCTTACAAAAAGAACGCCCACATATTATTTTGTCCACATACGGAACAATCTCGCAAGATGCCGAGTTCTTACAGCATATACGTTGGGCAACGATTGTGTTAGATGAAGCACAAAATATTAAAAATATGCAAACGTTGCAGTCCCGCTCCATTCGCACATTAAAAGGGGCGCATCATATTGCCTTAACCGGGACACCTGTTGAAAATCGCTTATCGGAGCTTTGGGCCATTTTTGACTTTATGCATAAAGGCTATCTCGGTAGCTTCGGTAAATTCCAAGAGCAGTTTATTTTACCGATTGAAAAGGATGAATCCGAAAAACATAAGCAAATACTACAAATGAAAATTCGTCCATTTTTACTGCGCCGAACAAAGCGTGATCCAGACTTAATGCTCAACTTGCCAGATAAACAGGAAACGCAAGAGTTTTGTCCATTAACACCTGAGCAAGCCGCGCTATATGAAGGGTTTATTGAAGAGACCGTTGCGCAGCTTGAAAAGTTAACGGGCTTTGAGAAAAAAGGGCGCATTTTAAAAATGCTGAATAAGCTCAAACAATTATGTAACCACCCTGCCCTTTATTTAAAGGAGCCATTTGATGAAGCACAAGTTGAGCTAGAGCGTTCTGTTAAAGTGAAACGGATTGTACAGCTGGCAGCAGACATCGTTGAAAATGGCGAGCAGTGTTTAATCTTTACGCAATATATCGGGATGGGGCAACTGCTACAGCATTGTTTCTCAGAGCTCTATGACCTAGATGTACCGTTTTTAACCGGTAGCATGCCAAAACAACAGCGGGATCGCTTAGTGGACAGCTTCCAAAAAGGAGAGTTCCCAATCTTTTTACTATCGCTCAAAGCGGGCGGGACAGGACTCAACTTAACAGCTGCCAATCACGTTCTCCATGCCGATCGTTGGTGGAATCCAGCGGTTGAAAATCAAGCAACAGACCGCGCCTACCGTATTGGTCAAACACAGTTTGTGCAAGTGCATAAATTTATTACGATTGGGACGATTGAAGAAAAAATCGATAAAATGATCGCCATCAAATCCGCACTTTCAGAAGAATTGATTCAATCAAGTAAGTGGCTTACAGAACTAGATGATGCTGAGTTAATGCATTTAATGATGCTCGACACAGCGAATTTAACATAAAGAGGGAGAGTCTTTTTTGCCACGCGCGCAGGAAAGACTCTCTTTTTATCGGTTCTACTACTATTCAGTTGTTAAGAAGTTAACGGTATAGATAGCGATATACCGTAGTTTAGTAAGTGGGGGTAAAAATTGTACAGTCTTTTGTACAGATTCGATTTGTTTATTGCACTACTATAACGAAAGCAATTCGTCATGTTCTTTACCTTCTTACAATTGCATGTTCACCTGTCACTGACTCCGCATTTACGTCTACTTCTTGCTCCTCAGAAGGAAGCACAAAATGTTCTTCTAAAGGAGTTTCCCTTATTTCTTGCGTCGCTTTATATGCTGAAGCTTCCGATGCGAGCTGCTCTTCTCGCTGCTTCAAGGCAAAAAATCGGACATCTTCGACGACTACTTCGGTTGTATACACTTTACTATTTTCCTTATTGACATACGCTTTGGATTGTAAGCGTCCACTCACCCCAATGAGTGAGCCTTTGCCGCAATATTTAGCGATACGTTCCGCAAGTTTTCCCCAAGCGATGCAAAGTAAATAATCTGCATCGACTCCGCCTTGAGTATTTCGGAAGTTTCGATTGATTGCGATGACAAAGCTTACAGTTACTTTATTGTCAGATAGTTGTCGAAGAACGGGATCTTTTGTCAATCGTCCGACTAGCCCGACTTGGTTCATTGACACACCTCCTTTCGTTGTTGTTATCTTATTACACAATGTCGTTTTGAGCAAAACGCCAAAATAAAGATTTGCTATCATTTTGGCCTACCAAAAATCATTTTTAGCTACACACCAAAATAAAAAAATGCATCATTTTATGTGTCTATCCTTGGTCTAGCAACAACGGCAGAAAGAGCCGACTTTTTAAATTTGCAAAGTTTTTCTATGGTATAATGACTTCAAAAAAGAAAGCTGGGTGGAGGAAAATGAAAACGTTTAAAATGATCTCTTTTGACTTACTGTTAGCTGATCATACACAGCAAATTCCGCTAATAGATGGCATTATTATTAATCAGGAAAATAGCCATCATTCGTGGATTTTAGAGCTATATATTCCAAATAACTTTAATGAAGTGTTCGAGCCACTGCTCGCTTCTGGTGATGTGTTTGAAGCACGAGCCGTCATCTCATTCCCCGACAATGAACCCGCACCTTTTACACTAGTTGTCAGCAAAATAAAACACATCGGTGATCATATTTCTGTCTTATTGAAAGGGACATTAAAAGCACAGCGCAAGCGTTACGCAGAGCAATTATTGCAAGAGCTTTTAGTAGAAGGCTTATCAAATGACCAGCTACTTGACCGCTTTAAACAAGGTATGAAAGAGCGCCCGAAATTGAAAGGTATGTAAAATGGCGTGCTTAAGAGGTCGTTTTGCTTGAGGGGAGCGGATACACGCGGCTTTTGGTCGGATACGCGGGGGTTTTGACCGCTTAGCCGCTGATTTTGCTCGTTTGCCGTGCCTTTTTGCTCGGATAAAATGGGCTTTTGCCCCCTTAAAACGAATTACCTCAAATAACTAAAAAGAAACACGACTGCCAATCAGCAGCCGTGTTTATCGTTATTCATCTTTATTATCTCGGTCGAGACGGTCACGCTTATCTTCAATAATGTCTTCTTCATTATTGATAACTCGCTCGTCCATGTTGTTAATATCAGGGGCTGCAGCATTTTGACCAGCACCGTTTGAGTTTTGGCCATTTAAATTACGGTCATTTGTTGAATTGTTACCGCTCATCCCGTTGTTGCCCCCAGCACCATTCATGTTGTTACCACCATTAAAGTCAGAGCCACGATTATCTTTATTCGATGTCGGTGACTCCACATTGGCATTGTCCCCATTCATATAGAGACCACGATCTGAACCGTTTGTGCCGTTATTTACCCCATCAATTGTACCGTTGTTATTATCATTATCATACGGTGTGATGATGTCACTGGCATTTTCGTTATCCTTCATTGGCGTTTCCTCATCATTTGTGCCTGTGTTACAAGCAGCAAGTGTTGTACTAGCTAGTAAAGCAGCGGCAATTAGACTCCCTTTGCGCATAAAAAATTCCTCCTTTCTTCGGTTTCATCTGACTACAATGTAGTCAACAGTAGATTGCCCGAGAAAAGGAGGAACTATCCGAAATTTACGTATCTATTTTAATTGCTGTTTTAGTAGTTGTTCTACATATGCTGCTTCTGCTTTACAATCAAAAGTATAGTTTGTTCCAAGTTGTTTCTGCATTTTGTCAATCGAATCCATTTGCTTTTTTGTTGGTTTTTCATTTAAAATTTTTGCAATCACTTCGTCGATTTTCTTTGCCACTTCTTCATGGAACTCAGGATTCGTTAGTATTTCTTGTGGTACTTTGTCAAACCAAGCTGCATTTTCTGTAAAATACTTTTGCCAACTTGCGACAAAATCCTCCATCGAAAATTTATCTTCATCCCAGCCAATACTCGCCAAATACAATTCAAATGATGTTGAGATAGAACGGGTAATGCTTATCTTGACGCCTGAAGATAGTTCTTTATACATCTATTTTAAACCTCCTACGTTTAAAGCCAAACCTACGTACATAAACAATGTTAACCTTTGTATTTTATAACCTTTAGCCAAAAAAAACAAATCAGCCTGTAACAGGGCCTAATGCAAATAAAATTTCAGCTTCACATACAAGCTCACCGTCTACTGTCGCAATCCCTTTGCCTTTGCCCATTTGTCCGCGTAACTTAATGAATTCCACTTCCAAGAGTAGCTGATCGCCTGGCGTTACTTGACGTTTAAAACGACAATTGTCAATACCTGTTAAAAATGCTAAGCGTCCTTTATTTTCTTCTACGCTTAATAAAGCGACACCACCTACTTGTGCCAATGCTTCGACAATTAATACACCTGGCATCACTGGATAACCAGGGAAATGTCCATTAAAAAAGTCTTCATTAATGGTTACATTTTTAAGTCCTACAGCTCGTTTTCCTTGTTCTAATTCAACAATACGGTCCACTAAAAGAAAAGGATAACGATGTGGTAAAATTGCTTGAATTTGTTCTACATTTAACATGTCCATACTCCCCTCGTGCGCTATGTATAAATAAACGATTTGTTCACATTATGTAAATGACGAATCGTTACATCTTCTATGTTCGAAAGATACATCTCGACCTAAAACAGGTCGAGATGCCAGCCTTGCCTTTGTCATGAGTCATTTTATTCCATTTCATAATTCATTACAAACACATAAGCTATTATTTTACTGTTTTCCATTCAAAATGTCGAGAATATGCTCCCACGTGCTCCATTTCAGGGCATCGCTCGCATTTCCTTCACCTATGACAGAATAGCCGAAAACAACACCGATTGCCCCTGCTACTATAAATAATAGTAGCACTAAAATGATACGAAGCCAAATCGGTATTAGACGAATTTGTACCCATCGTGTGGATTTTTCTTCAACCGGCGTCTCCGCTTGTCTTTTCTTTTTTGGCTGCTCTTTGGCGGTATGGTTTAATTCATTCGTCATTACTGTTCTCCCTAATTTACTTATCGGATGCCATTAATCAGGCCTAACATTTGGTCACCAATCGTAATGGCACGTGAATTGAATTGATAAGAACGCTGTGCTGCAATTAAATCCGTCATTTCCTTCGATAAGTTTACGTTTGAAGATTCTAATGCACCGATTTGCATGCTCACTTCATTACGATTCAACCCTTGTAAATCAGTTAAAATCTCTTCTTCAGCATAACCAATTTCGTCCAAATTATTCGGTAAACTGATGTATGCACCGCTGTTTAAGTGCTCCATTACTTGTGGTTTTGTAATTTCTGTTACAGCTAAATCAAATTGGATGACTTGTCCATCTTCGTAGTTGACATTTAATGTACCTGCTTGTGACATCGTAAAGTCTTTCACACCATCCGGAAACGTAATCGATGTTCCGTTAGCAGAAAGTACTGGATAGCCATCACTTGTCACTAATACGTTTGTACCGTCTCCTTGTGGGGACATATAGAAATTCCCTTGGCGTGTATAGGCTGTTGAACCATCTGCTAGCGCAACGTTAAAGTATTGATTGGACTTTGTAAAAGCAAAGTCTAAGTTACGATCAGTCATTTGTAATGAGCCTTGTGATTCGTTTGATTGAATTTGGCTTATATGTGCCCCGACACCGTAGCGAATGCCTGCTGGTGATTGACGAAACGCAGGGTTATCTTGCTGATCATTATTAAATTGTTGATACAATAGCTCTTGGAAATTTGCTTGTTTTGTTTTATAGCCAATTGTATTGCTATTTGCGATATTATTACTAATCGTATCTAGTTGAACTTGCAGTTGTCCGAGTGTGTTCGCTGCTGTATGCATTGTACGAATCATCTACTAAGCCTCCTATACTCTACCGATTTCATTTACCGCTTTGTCGATGCTCTTATCGTAAGCTTGTAGCACTTTTTGGTTTGCTTCATATGCTCGGTAAGCGGTCATTAAATTTGTCATGGATTGTGCAGAATCTACATTCGATGCTTCTAAGTATTGCTGCTGCATACTAAATGTGACCCCATCTACCTCATAGGCAGAAGGCAATGCCTCTCCCTCTAATAGACGGAATACCCCATTGTCTTGTTTCATTAAGAGATCCGTATTCGCTGCAAATGCAACGCCTAGTTGTGCTACTTGCCCGCCGTCTTCATCTGTAATGATACCATCAGGCGATATGGTGAACTGATCATTTTGTAATTGAATCGGATTGCCTTCTCGATCTAGCACATATTGTCCCATTGCTGTGACAAGATTGCCTTGCCCGTCTAATGTAAAGTTCCCATTACGTGTGTAAGCCTCGTTCCCATCTGGGTGCTGTACACGGAAGAAAATCGCCCCTCGATTGCCCGATTGCTCATCCACTGGGAGTTGTCCATCAAGCAACGCGACATCTGTTAACAGGCCTGTTTCTCGTAATGCACCTTGCATATAGTTCGCCAGTGTTTCTTGTAAATACACACCCGTATTTAATGCGCCAACAGGTGTGGCTTGTAGTGCATTTAACCCTTTTTGCGTTGGAATACCATTCGATGTAATGGCCGACATCAGCATATCCGGAAATGAACGGATTGTCGATTGGTCTGCTTTATAACCTGGTGTATTAGCATTTGCCATATTATTTGTCAGAATTTCTGTTTTTCGTTGTTGAGCAGTCATACCAGACATAGCTGTATAAAACCCTTTAAACATGGAAGCTCACCTCGAGAATTAAAGTTTTGATGCTACGCGATCAATGTTATCAAGCATAATGCCTGTCCCAATGGCTACGCAGTCCATTGGATTTTCGGCGATAAATACAGGCACTTTTAATTCTTCCATTAATAGTTGATCCATGCCATGTAATAATGCGCCACCACCTGTTAAAATCACACCGCGGTCGATAATATCCGCTGATAACTCTGGCGGTGTTTTTTCTAGTACATTTTTGGCTGATTGTACAATCATCGCTACCGATTCACGTAGTGCACTCTCAATCTCACTCGAATGAATCGTAATCGTGCGCGGTAAACCTGTCACCATATCACGACCACGGATATCCATCGTTTCATCATGCCCTGCTTCTTTAAATACAGTACCGATTGTCATTTTAATTTGCTCTGCTGTACGCTCACCAATTAATAGCTTGTACTGTCTCTTTATGTATTGGAGTATATCATTGTCAAAAACGTCACCCGCTACTTTAATTGACTCACTTGTTACAATATCACCCATTGATAGTACAGCGACATCTGTCGTTCCGCCACCGATGTCGACGACCATATTACCGCTCGGTTGGAAAATATCCATTCCTGCACCGATTGCCGCTACTTTTGGCTCTTCTTCTAAATATACTTTTTTGCCACCCGATTTTTCCGCTGCTTCACGAATCGCTTTTTGCTCTACGCTTGTAATGTTTGTCGGGCAACAAATTAAAATACGTGGCTTCGATAAAAAGCCCTTTACATTTAACTTATTTAAGAAGTATTTTAGCATCGCTTCTGTCGAATCAAAATCGGCAATGACCCCATCCTTTAATGGACGGATCGCTACGATATTACCTGGTGTACGTCCAACCATTTGACGTGCTTCCTCACCAACAGCTAGGACTTTATTTGATTTTTTATCAATGGCTACAACAGAAGGCTCATTTAACACGATGCCTTTGCCCTTCACATGAATCAGTACATTCGCCGTACCTAAATCGATGCCAATATCTTTAGAAAACATGTTTTTTTATCTCCTTCCCAGCTTCTCCAACATGTACACGTGCATATCTGTTTATCTTGAATATTTTATCATATTAAAGGCTAAATTACATCTATATTATCGGTAATACTTTCCTTTTACAACGATTCCACCTACTCATTTCGACAATAAAAAAAGCATTTCGACGATTTTTGATACTCGTCAAAACGCTTTTTCGTCCATGTGGGTCTGTTGATCTTTGTGCTGTTTTTGCTGCCATTTCTTCCGTGTCGCTTCTCCTCCTCGGAGATGCCTGATTGATTTATGATACGCTAAAACTTGCTTAACATCTGTTGACAATGTCTCGTTGACTTTTTCTAGGCGTTCTGTCAGATCTTTGTGGACTGTACTTTTCGAATACCCTGTCATTTTAGCGATGGCGCGAACGGTTTCCCCTGTCTCTACTAGCAGCTGCCCTAATTTCACGCAGCGATGCCGAATATGCTCGTGCACGCTCTCTTCCTTTCAATCGCGTGTTTATTCAGCTTATGCCGCGTGTAGGAACATTAGAACTTAGAATGCCAGTAACGTTCTAGGATTAATGTACTGACCGTCTTTTAATACTTCAAAATGAAGGTGAATGCCTGCTTTTGGGTTCCATTCGTTTTCAATTGTCATCCCAATCGGCTCCCCTTGTACGACATTATCGCCTTCTTGTACGACAATATCCCCTACAGAAGTATATTGTGTTGTATAGCCATTTTCGTGTTCAATTGTCACTTTGTTGCCCGTAAATGCATCAAGCTTCACTTCTGTGACTGTGCCACTTAACGCGGCTAACACTTGGAACGGTTCGCTATTAATAGCGATTGAAACACCATTTGACGCTGAGTATGTTTGATTAAATACAAGTAGTGCATTTTCACGTGTTTCAGCATCTGCTGTTACATCATAAAAGTCCTGTAAAATTTTCACGTTGTTTAACTGTAACTCATCAAACGGAAACTTCATTGTTTCTTCTACTGCATTTGTTTCAATGATTGTGTTTTCCGGCTCTTGTGATACAGGTTGAAGTGTATCCGACTCTTCCGGTGTAACTAGTACATTATAAAGTACGATAAAGGCAATCATAATAATTGCAATGATTGCATAGACAGCTGGCCAAAACCATTTTTGATCGACCCAAGTTTTTGGAGAAGTAGTTTGTTTATCCTCTCGCATAATATTATCACCTCGAGTGCTATTGTTAACACATTTTGGTGATTTTAAACAAAGTTATACCGAAATTTTACAATATTTTTTTGTGAAAATATATGGTTTTTAATAACGGACTGAATCCTGCTGCCACCATTTCCATAAAAAAGACTCATTGTTCTGCACAGGCAAGGGTAGCCATCTGTGTATTTGGATAATAATGCGCCAAAATTTGTTCCGCTGTTTTCCCTGTTTGGGCAAGTTCATTCGCTCCGTACTGACTCATTCCTACGCCATGCCCGTAACCTTTTGTAGCAATCGTAATGTCTGTATTCACCGTAATCGTGAAGTCTGTCGATTTTAAGTTTAACAATTCACGAAACTTGCGCCCATTCCACGTTTTCCCGCCAATTGTAATCGTTTCGACACGCTTGGTATTGTTACGTGTTATTTCGGCTTGCTGCAGTTGAGCAAGCGTCAACGTTGTTTGTAGCTTGTCATTTAACTGGGTAAGTGTGAACGTTTGTGTATCTGTATATTCTTCCGGTGTAGAAACAGTCGTAAGATAGGCTACGGTCGATCCGCTATAGTTTTGGGCAGATTCTGTTTGGCCATTGGAAGCAGCATGAAACATCGCTGTAATCGGTTCATCATTATACGTAAGAATTTGATTTTTCGTAGCCGTTACCGCTTCTTTTAGTTTTTCTTCATATTTCGGATCTCGTTCTTCTTTAAATACTTGGTGGGCCGTCGTTTGCTTAATAGGGGTTGTCCCGAAACTGGTTTGATGCATAGCGTATGTTCTCGCTGCAATGGCTTGTGCCTTTAACGCTTCTGGATGAAAGCTTGCTGGCATTTCCCCAGCCACTACACCAATTAAATATTGCTCGAGCGCAATTTGTTCATTTGATTCGGTAAGCGTGATAAAAACTTCACAATCCTCCTCTTCCTGTGACGTTTGAGTTTGAGTTTGATTTTTTTTGTACTGCAACGGAATGATAAATAACAAAATAATAAGGGCAACAAATATAATGTATTTTTTCATAACGCAATGTATGAGGAAAGGGCTTGTAATAATTCCGAGGAAGCTTTAAATTTTTTCCACCTGTTTTCGGCACAATTCTGCTTGTTTTTTATGGATGTGAGTGGGGGGATAGTGTTTGGATCGGATAACACTGGTTTTTGCTCGTATAGCGTTTGTTTTGACCGCTTACAGACTCGTTTTGCCCGTTCAGCTACTTTTTGCTCGGATACCCTGAGCTTTTGCCAAACAAAAAAATTGCGAGCAAAATTAATTACTCGCAATTTTTTATCATATAATGATAGAAATAAGCATAGGGTACATTTAAGCCGTTGCTTGTTTTTTGACAATCGCTTTATCGGTTACACGTTCGATATCTGCCCCTAATGCGGCAAGCTTTTCATGGAAATTGACATACCCACGGTCTAAATGATGGAGCTTTGTCACACGTGTCATGCCTTCTGATACTAACCCTGCTAAAATTAACGAGGCTGCTGCACGTAAATCAGTAGCTGCTACTTCAGCACCTTGCAAGTCTGCTTTTCCCTCAATAAACACAGAGCGCCCTTCGATTTTAGACACTGCATTCATACGACGGAATTCTTCGACATGCATAAAACGGTTCTCAAATACCGTCTCCGTAATAATGCTTGTGCCTTCAGCCGTAAGCATTAGCGCCATTAACTGCGACTGCATATCCGTTGGGAAACCTGGATGTGGCATCGTTTTAATATCGACTGCTTTTAATGGACCATTTGCACGTACACGGAGTCCTTCTGCTTCTTCTGTGATTTCTACACCCATTTCTCGCATTTTAGCAATTAATGCGGTCATATGCTCAGGCACTGCATTTTCAATGACTACATCCCCACGTGTAATGGCCGCTGCTACCATAAATGTGCCCGCTTCAATACGATCAGGAATAATATAATGTGTCGTACCTGTTAATTCTGTTACACCTTCAATTCGAATTGTGTCTGTACCCGCACCTATGACGCGTCCACCCATAGCATTAATAAAATTTGCTAAATCGACAATTTCAGGCTCTTTTGCTGCATTTTCAATAATTGTTGTACCTTCTGCAAGTGCAGCTGCTGACATAATATTTTCTGT
The DNA here is from genome assembly GCF_042920265.1 of Lysinibacillus sp. KU-BSD001. Classification (NCBI taxonomy): domain Bacteria; kingdom Bacillati; phylum Bacillota; class Bacilli; order Caryophanales; family Bacillaceae; genus Lysinibacillus; species Lysinibacillus sp. KU-BSD001. The sequence goes on from NZ_JBDQZI010000002.1 coordinate 134,086, forward strand.
TGCCCCAACGCTCGGGAAGTCTAAATAAATTTTCGCACCCTTTAGACGATCTTTTACAACAGCTTCCACATACCCGTGACCAACTGAAATTTCTGCACCCATTGCCTCAAAACCTTTTAAATGCAACTCAATTGGTCGCGATCCAATTGCACATCCCCCCGGAAGTGCGACACGAGCAAACCCGTTACGTCCAAGCAATGACCCCATTACTAAAATCGAAGCGCGCATCTTGCTTACATACTCAAACTGAGCTTCACTTGAAAGGCTACCTGAAGCATCAATAACCATTTCATTTTGATCTGCTTTATATTCTACTTTGGCATTTAAGCTTTTGAGTACTTCACTAATCGTGTGTACATCTGCTAAGTCTGGTACATCTCTAATAATATGCTTTTTATTTGAAGCTAACAGTGAGGCTGCCAAGATGGGTAAAACGGCATTTTTTGCACCTTCTACTTTTACTTTGCCTGTTAATGTCCGGCCACCTGTTACAATAATTTTATCCACAATTCGTCCCTCCGAATACAATTGTTACGAAACTGCAAAACCCAATTTATAAAAAAAGTTTAATAGTCTAATTTATACAAACAATTTAATGTTAACTTGTAAGACCTCTCAATACAAGCGCCCAAATCACTATTTTACGTTATTTTGTAGAAATAAGCTACATTTTATAATACGCACCTTATACAAATATCGTGAATTACCTATTAATCAAAAAAATGTATAATTGTTTACTACACTACAGGCAAAATACTATTGTGGAAATAAAAACAAGTAACAATATGGGCCATTATAAACTTTGTAGCGATAAACAAGGGCTTATTTCCCCCTACAATGCATATAACTTACTATGTATCCTCTTATTTTATCGAAATAAATAAGGAATTTGCTGTGACCAATTCGAAAAATGGATAAAGAAATCAGCGACACTTGAACCAATCGCAATGCTTAATAAAATATAAATCAATTGAATTTGAAATACTTTCCCTTTTTTAAAAAGCTGCTCTAAGCGAAACGCTTGTAGCGCGTAAAAAGTAACACCGATAAAAAAGATGTACGCTACCGTACCAAATAAAGCTTGCTGACCCGCTTCCGTATAAAAATCCATCCTTGAATGCCTCCATGTTTAGAAAGACACCTCTCGACAAAAGTAGGTCGAGAAGGTGTCTTTTGCTTATGCGAAACTTATACTTCCCTATCTGCTAAAAAAGAGCGGACAACAGTAATTGTCCGCTCCTATTTATTAGATATTACCCTCATGAACATTGATACGATTAATTGCGCGTTTTAGAGCTAACTCCGCACGGTTGAAATCAACGTTATCTTGTTTTTGTTGAAGTCGTTGCTCAGCGCGAGCTAAAGCTGCTTTTGCACGAGCGACATCAATCGATGAAGCAACCTCTGCAGATGATGCTAAAATCGAAATTTTGTCTGGACGCACTTCAATAAAACCACCGTTAACAGCCGCAAGTTCTGTTTGGCCGCCTTCTGTTTTTAGCTTCACTGCACCAATTGCAAGTGGAGCTACCATAGGAATATGGCCTGGAAGCACACCCATTTCACCTGAAGTTGTTTTCGCGATAACCATTGCTACTTCAGCATCGTATACTGGGCCGTCGGGAGTGACAATATTGACTGTTACTGTCTTCATATTTTTTCCTCCTCGCCGTTAGAATTAAACCTCTACGCCCATGCCTTTAGCTTTTTCTACTACTTCTTGAATGCTACCAACTAAACGGAAAGCATCTTCTGGTAAGTGGTCATATTTACCTTCAAGGATTTCCTTGAATGAACGTACAGTTTCTTTAACTGGTACGTATGAACCTGCTTGACCAGTGAATTGTTCCGCTACGTGGAAGTTTTGAGATAAGAAGAATTGAATACGACGAGCGCGTTCTACTGTTTGCTTATCTTCATCAGATAACTCATCCATACCTAAGATGGCGATGATATCTTGTAATTCACGGTAACGTTGGATCGTACGTTGTACACCAGTAGCTACTGCATAGTGCTCTTCACCTACGATTTCTGGTGATAATGCACGAGAAGTTGATGCTAATGGGTCAACGGCTGGGTAGATACCCATCTCAGATAATTTACGCTCTAAGTTCGTTGTTGCATCTAAGTGAGCGAAAGTTGTTGCTGGAGCTGGGTCAGTATAGTCATCGGCTGGTACGTAAATTGCTTGAATCGAAGTTACAGAACCTTTTGTAGTCGATGTGATACGTTCTTGTAATTTACCCATTTCAGTAGCAAGTGTTGGTTGGTAACCTACCGCAGAAGGCATACGACCTAATAGGGCAGAAACCTCAGAACCTGCTTGTGTGAAACGGAAGATGTTGTCGATGAATAAAAGTACGTCTTGACCTTGCTCATCACGGAAGAATTCCGCCATTGTAAGACCAGTTAACGCTACACGCATACGTGCACCAGGTGGCTCGTTCATTTGACCGAATACCATGGCAGTTTGCTTAATAACGCCTGAATCTGTCATCTCGTGGAATAAGTCATTACCTTCACGAGTACGCTCACCTACACCAGCGAATACAGAGATACCGCTGTGCTCTTGCGCGATGTTGTTGATTAATTCTTGGATTAATACTGTTTTACCTACACCGGCACCACCGAATAGACCGATTTTACCACCTTTGATGTATGGTGCTAATAAGTCTACTACTTTGATACCTGTTTCTAGGATTTCAACTGTAGTTGATAATTGATCGAAAGTTGGTGCTTCACGGTGAATTGAATCACGGCGAACTGAAGCTGGGATTTCTTCACCTAAGTCGATTACTTCACCAAGTACGTTGAATACACGACCTAGTGTTGAATCACCAACTGGTACTGAAATCGGTGCTCCTGTGTTAGTCACTTCTGCACCACGTTGTAAGCCATCAGTAGATGACATCGCAATTGTACGAACAGCGTCGTCACCTAAGTGAAGTGCAACTTCTAAAGCAAGAGTTGTTGGCTCTTCGTTTGGACGTTCAATCTTAACTGTTAATGCGTTATAGATTGCTGGTAATTGACCGTTCTCGAACTTAACGTCGACAACTGGACCCATTACTTGTAGAACGTGTCCTTTGTTCATTATGTGTACCCTCCTATCGTATTCTTATACGACATTGGCAGACTGCCGCCTATTCTAAGGCTGCAGCTCCACCAACGATTTCTGTAATTTCTTGTGTAATTGCTGCTTGACGTGCACGGTTGTATTGCAGAGATAAGTCTGCGATTAAGTCAGATGCATTATCTGTTGCATTACGCATTGCCGTCATACGAGAAGCATGTTCACTTGCTTTACCGTCTAATAGAGCACCATAAATTAAGCTCTCTGCATATTGTGGAAGTAATACTTCTAGAATTGCTTCACCAGATGGTTCGAATTCGTATGCAGCTTGAGTAGAAGCCGGTGCAATATCAGTTAATGGAAGAAGCTTTTTCTCCGTAACTACTTGAGAAATAGCACTTTCAAAGTGGTTATAGTACATATAAAGTTCATCATATGCGCCATCAATGAACATACCAACAGCATTACGAGCGATTTCTTTAATATCAGCGAATGTTGGTTGGTCAGGAAGAGCAACGACACTGCTAATAACATTATGATCACGTTTTACAAAGTAATCACGTACGATACGACCTACAGCTAAAACTACGTACTCGTCTTTTGACTTGTGACGTTGGTTGATTGTACGTTGCACTTGACGTAAAATACTAGAGTTGTAAGCACCTGCTAAACCACGGTCAGAACCGATTACAAGGTAAGCAGTTTTCTTAACAGGACGGACAGTTAACATTGGATGCCCGCTGTCTTTTGTACCTGAAGCGATTGCACCTACTACATCTTGAATTTTCTCCATGTAAGGAACGTAAGCTTTAGCGTTTTGCTCTGCACGACGTAATTTCGAAGAAGAAACCATCTGCATCGCTTTAGTCGTTTTTTGCGTACTCTTTGTAGAATTAATACGACCTTTAATTTCGCGTAAGTTTACCACTGGTATTTCACCACCTTTTGTTTTTTAATCACAGTCCGATATTACTCAGATTTAGCGAAAGTTTTTTTGAATGCGTTGATAGCTTCAACGATATCAGCATCCGCTGGAAGATCTTTTGTTGTACGGATATGATCTAAAACGTTAGTGTGGTTTGAATCTAACCAGCTTAACAATTCACCCTCGAAACGAGTGATGTCTGCTACTGGGATATCATCTAAGTGACCACGAGTTAACGCGTATAAAATAACAACTTGTTTCTCAACTTTAAGTGGTTTGTTTAGGTCTTGTTTCAGAACCTCTACCGTACGTTTACCACGCTCTAATTTAGCTAAAGTCGCTTTATCTAAGTCAGAACCGAATTGAGCAAACGACTCTAACTCACGGAAAGCTGCTAAGTCAAGACGTAATGTACCCGCTACTTTTTTCATCGCTTTGATTTGAGCAGAACCACCTACACGTGATACTGATAAACCGGCGTTGATCGCTGGACGTACACCAGAGTTGAATAAGTCAGATTGTAAGAAGATTTGTCCATCAGTGATCGAGATAACGTTTGTAGGAATGTAAGCTGAGATATCCCCTGCTTGTGTTTCTACGAACGGTAACGCTGTGATCGAACCGTTTTGGTACGTTTCGTTTAACTTCGCAGCACGCTCTAATAAACGGCTGTGTAAGTAGAATACGTCACCTGGGTAAGCTTCACGACCTGGAGGACGACGTAATAATAATGATAACTCACGGTAAGCAGATGCTTGTTTAGATAAGTCATCATATACTACTAATACGTGTTTACCTTGTAACATGAATTCTTCTGCCATCGATACACCAGCAAATGGCGCTAAGTATAATAGCGGAGCTGGTTGAGAAGCTGAAGCTGTTACAACGATTGTGTAATCTAAAGCGCCGTTTTTACGTAATGTTTCAACTACGCCACGAACTGTAGATTCTTTTTGACCGATTGCAACATAGATACAAATCATGTTTTCACCGTTTTGGTTTAAGATTGTATCGATTGCTACAGATGTTTTACCTACTTGACGGTCACCGATGATTAACTCACGTTGACCACGACCGATTGGTACAAGCGCGTCAATCGCTTTGATACCTGTTTGTAATGGCTCATGTACTGATTTACGCGCCATTACACCGAAAGCTGGGCTTTCAATCGGACGAGATTTATCTGTGTTGATTGGACCTAATCCGTCAACTGGTTGACCTAATGGGTTTACAACACGACCAATTAGTGCTTCACCAACTGGTACTTCCATGATACGACCTGTACGACGAACTTCATCGCCTTCTTTAATGCCAAGGTAGTCCCCTAGAATAACGATACCTACGTTACCTTCTTCTAAGTTTTGCGCCATACCCATAACACCGTTAGAGAACTCTAAAAGCTCTCCAGCCATGACGTTGTCGAGGCCATGAGCAAGAGCAATACCGTCACCAACGCGGATAACTGTACCTACTTCGCTTACTTGTAATTCAGATTGGTAATTTTCAATCTGCTGTTTAATCAGACTGCTGATTTCTTCAGCTTTGATGCCCATGTATGTTCACCTCTCACATTTCTTAAAATTAACCAACTAACGTACGCTTTAGACCTTCAAGCTTAGAAGCTACTGTGCTGTCATAAATGTAGTTGCCGATTTGTACACGAATGCCACCAAGTAATGCTGGCTCGATTAAGTTTGTAATGTTTAGCTTTTCTTTTCCTACTAACTTGGCGAAAGATGCAGAAATTTCTGCGCGTTCTTCGTCAGTTAAAGCGCGAGTTGAGTAAACTGTTGCTTCAGCAGCGCCTTGAGCCGATGCTGCTAGTGTTTGGAATGCTTCTGCTACTGCAGATACTTCGTTAATACGCTTACGATCTACTAATACGTGTAAAAGATTTACTACTGCTGGGTTCGCATTTGCAAGCACACCAGTAATTAATGCTTTTTTCTTGTCCGTAGAGATTTTAGGCGCTTGTAGTAAAGAAAGTAACTCTGGAGTTGCTTCTAAAGCTTTTGTAAGCTCCTTTAAATCTGCGACGATCTCAGCAAGCGTGTTTTGTCCACTTGCTAATTGGAATAATGCTTCAGCATAACGCTTAGCTACAGTCGATTGACTCATTTCGCCTCGCCTGCCTTCGCAATCGTTTCTTTAATTAATGCGCTATTGTCAGCCTCAGAAATTTCTTTTCCAAGAACTTTAGATGCTGCAAGCACTGATAGTGAAACCACTTCTTCACGCACAGCAGCGATAGCTTTCTCTTTTTCTGCCTCGATATCACGAACAGCAGCTTCTTTTAAACGAGTTGCTTCATTACGAGCTGCAGATACGATTTCTTCACGAGTTACATCAGCTTGTTTCTTCGCACCTTCAATGATTGTTTGTGCTTCAGTACGTGCTTCTTTTAAAAGAGATTTTTGCTCTTCTAATACGGCATGTGCTTCTTTACGAGCTTTTTCAGCTGCATCGATTTCGCTTGCAACTAACTCTTCACGTTGTTCCATGATGCCCATTAACGGACCCCAAGCGAACTTTTTAAGAAGAAGTAGTAATACTAGGAAGATAATTCCCGTTGCAAGGATATCACCAGTGTTAAGACCTGTTGCTCCAGCAGCAAGTACAAGTTTATCTAATCCCACGATTGTTTCACTCCCTTCAAGAGCTTGACTAAATTCAAAAATCTATAATGTTTAAAACTTTACGTTCAATGTCAAATACTACTTTAATATGTACGATTAAGCATTTACCTAACCATACAAAAGGAATGGCGAAGATGTGCTTCGCCATTATCATCTAATAATCCTGAGATTATTTGTTCATTACGATGAATGCTACTACTACCGCGATGATAGGAAGGGCCTCAACTAATGCAACCCCGATGAACATTGTAGTTTGAAGTACGCCACGAGCTTCTGGTTGGCGAGCGATACCTTCTACTGTTTTTGAAACGATAAGACCGTTACCGATACCTGCACCAAGTGCACCTAAACCGATTGCGATTGCTGCTGCTAATAAACCTAATGAACCTGTCATTTTAAAATTTCCTCCTTGGAATGTTTGTTTTTTGTTTGGTTCAAATTACCACGTGGTTAACGTGGAATTTTATAATTAATGGTCGTGACTCACTTTGTGCGCCATGTAAACCATTGTTAACATAGTGAAAATGAAAGCTTGGATAAACCCGATGAAAATCGAGAATCCTTGCCATGCCATCATTGGTACGATTGCACCGACAGCACCAATTGCGCTAGATGTCGCTAAACCTGCGATTAACGCAAGTAAAATCTCACCAGCATAAATGTTACCGTAAAGACGTAGACCAAGAGTTAATGTGTTCGCAAACTCCTCAACAATCTTTAATGGGAACATGAAAGACATTGGTTGGAAGTATGTTTCTTTTACATAACCACCTGCACCTTTTGCCTTCACACCATAGTAATGTGATAACACGATTACTAGTGCGGCTAATGTCATTGTGACTGTTGGGTCAGCTGTTGGTGATTTCCACCATAATACATCATCATAAATGATAGCGAATGGAAGACCCAGTAAGTTGGCAACTGCAACGAACATGATAAGTGTAATTCCTAGAACGTGGAACGGCTTACCTGTTTTCCAGTCCATATTTCCCGTAACGATGTTCTTTACGAAGTCCATAACCCACTCCATAAAGTTTTGCATGCCTGTTGGCTTAAGTGCTAAGCTACGTGTCGAAATAAACGCGATTAAGAACACGACTATAGCTGTCACTAATAACATCATTACTGTAGATAAGTTGAATGTAAGTGTTACAAACCCAAGATCTAAATGTGCTTCAGGACTTTTATGATTCATTTCTGCATTCACCTCTCTTTCCAATGCACTTTTTTATTGGTTTTTGATGGCATGTACGACACGTTCAATCACAAGCAATACATACGGAATCATTAAGCCTATAACCGTGCTAATTAAGTGAAAATATTGTGGCAACGAAATTGCAATTGCGACTGCCGCAACACCAGATCCGAACCGCAAAGCCGTACCGATTGATGGTGCTTTCGTCCCTTCACTTATGGAACGGTCAAACTTTTCCATTCGTCGAAGCAAAATCCAAAAGTTATACGTGCCAAAGAATGCACCGAGAGCTATTCCAGCGAATACTGTTTGATATGCAGTAAATCCCCAGCCTAAAGCACTGAGAGCAAGCAAAAAAAATAACGCTTTTTTCTGCATAGCGAAAATATGATGCAAATCTAGCATTGGCAATTAATCTCCTGAATCTTTTTTTTCGAGTAAAGAATCGTTTTAGACCATCAAGTGAACTAAATCGTAGCAAATAGATGCACTACAAGCTGTATTGCATCTAGAAATAATAGTTGCATTTTGAGCATGTCCGCTCCCTCAACAACAAGTCATGCTACTTACTAGAAAGCTAAACCACTTTTATGGACACTGATCCAGATGCATAAAAACGTTGCAAATTGACAATTTTGGTTTCAACTGCCAGTCTAGTAGAAACTTGATATAACAAGTGTTTCAACACTTTTTGACTACAAGAAACCCTTATCATTCTTACCCTTTGTTAGCATACAATAGGGGTTATTTGATGTCAATTGGTTCAGGTGAAAAACTTCACATTCTCACTTTTCTTGTCAAATTGTTGACAAATTTGTGTATGAAAATTCACATTTGCCAACAATATTTTTTATTGTCGTCATTTTTAGCTGCTTTAAGACGTTTTTCTTCTATTGTTTGTAAAATTAGTGTATTCGCAATTTTTCAACTTCTACGACAAACATCTACTACTAAAGTAATAAGTGCATTTTCGCTACATTAGCGCAATAAATACATAAAAAAAGGGGCATATTGAGATAAAAATCGCCTGTTTCGAGTTAAAGCGTAACTCAACATTCCCCTACTTTTTATATTATTTCACACTATCTAAAAATTTAATAAGTGCTTCTACAATTCGTTTCGATGCAAATCCGTCACCATAAGGATTGGAAGCTTGAGCCATCTCCGCATACGCTGCTTCATCTACAAGCAATTCTTTCGCTAATGTATAGATGGTATGTTCATCTGTACCTGCCAGCTTTAATGTACCCGCAGCAATCCCTTCTGGACGTTCTGTTGTATCGCGCAGTACTAGCACAGGCTTCCCTAAAGAAGGCGCTTCCTCTTGTACACCACCTGAATCGGTTAAAATCATATAGGAGCGCGCTGCAAAGTTATGGAAATCAAATACTTCAAGTGGTTCAATTAAGTGAATACGAGGATTATCTCCTAATATTTCGTTGGCTACCTCACGAACAGCTGGATTCATATGTACAGGATATACCACTTGTACATCTTCATGCTCCGCTAGTAAGCGATTGATCGCACGGAACATATTGCGCATTGGGTCACCTAAGTTTTCACGGCGATGTGCTGTCAGTAAAATCATCCGATCCTGACCGACTTTCTCTAGCACAGGGTGTGTATACGCTTCTTTGACCGTTGTTTTTAAGGCGTCAATGGCCGTATTCCCTGTGACGAAAATCGCTTCAGCTAGCTTATTTTCCTTTAGTAAGTTTTCCTTTGATACTTCTGTTGGCGCAAAATGTAAATCAGCCATTACCCCTGTTAATTGACGATTCATTTCTTCTGGATACGGGGAGTATTTTTGGCCTGTTCGAAGCCCTGCTTCTACATGCCCAATCGCAATTTGATTGTAAAACGCCGCCAAGCTACCAATGAACGTCGTTGCTGTATCCCCATGCACCAAGACGATATCTGGTTGTGCCTCTTTCATCACACGATCTAGCCCTTGTAATGCATTCGTTGCTACATCGACTAATGTTTGGCGATCTTTCATAATGTTCAAATCGTAATCCGGTGTAATATGAAATGTCTCCAGTACTTGATCGAGCATTTGGCGATGCTGTGCCGTTACTGTCACAATCGATTCAATTTTTTCAGGATACTTTTGCAACTCCAGTACAAGCGGTGCCATTTTAATTGCTTCAGGACGCGTCCCAAAAATCGTCATCACTTTAAATTTTGCCATGATTAAAGTCTTATCCTCTCTTTATTACAAAATGGGATGTCACATACGCAACATCCCTTTTGTTTCATATTATTTTGTACCAAATAAGCGGTCACCAGCGTCACCAAGACCTGGTACGATGTAACCGTGATCGTTTAACTTTTCATCTAATGCCGCAATATAAATATCTACATCATCATGCTCATCTTGAATCGCTTTTACACCTTCTGGCGCTGCAATTAAGCACATAAACTTAATATTTTTAGCACCGCGCTTTTTCAAAGAGTTAATCGCTTCAACAGCTGAACCACCTGTTGCTAACATTGGGTCTACAATAATGAAATCACGCTCTTCTACATCAGCTGGGAGCTTCGCATAATATTCCACAGGTTTTAGTGTTTCTGGGTCGCGGTATAGACCGATATGCCCTACTTTCGCAGCTGGAATCAGTTTTAGTACACCATCAACCATCCCAATGCCTGCACGTAAAATTGGCACAATGGCAATTTTTTTACCTGATAATACTTTCGTTTTCGACGTTGTAACAGGCGTTTCAATTTCGATTTCTTCCAATGGCAGATCACGTGTAATTTCAAATGCCATTAATGTTGCTACTTCGTCCACAAGCTCACGAAATTCTTTTGTGCCTGTGTTTTTATCACGAATATAAGTTAACTTATGTTGGATTAGTGGGTGATCAAAAACATATACTTTACTCAAGGTGGATCTCTCCTAACTGTTGTTTATCTGAATCAGTATAGCATAAAAAAACAAACTGTAACATCGAGAGTTATCACAGTTTGTTTTTTGAAATATATGATTATTTTAGCTCACTATTAAAATGCATTTGATGTTTGGTATGAATGCTTATGGAAAAAATCCCGCGTGTTGATTTACCTCTTATTGCTAAAGAGAACATTGGAATACGTTGATTTCCGCTACGGCTGACTCGCTTTCCGCAGGCACGGCTTCAACTAATTTATTTCGGCTAATGCCGAAATAAATGGATTTTCAGCTCGGGGCAACATGATGTTGCTCACAAAGGCGTTGCCACAGGACGTGGTGACTTTAGCCTTTGATCTTTCTCCTACAGGAGTCGAGTCGCCTCCGCTCCAATCAACGAGCAAGCGCCTTTTTATTAATCATTTCACTAAAAAGCACGCTCATAATATACTATTACTTGTATAATCAACATACATAAAAAAAAATCCCAGTATAACATACGTGCTTTCAACAGTTTTCAAGTACCCTTATAGCACTATAATATATTCTTTTCTTCGATTTCTTCCAAGGACATCGGTTTATAGAATAAGTAGCCTTGTCCACTTTTACAGCCAAGCTGATATAGTAGATCGGCTTGCTCTTGCGTTTCAATGCCTTCTGCTACTACATCGATTTCTAAATTGTACGCAATTTGAATAATCGATTGAACAATGACAAATGTCCCTACTTCATGGATGCGTGATGTAAAGCTCCGATCAATTTTTAATTCGGCAAACATTAACTTTTGTAAATAGCTTAACGAAGAGTGACCTATTCCAAAATCATCGACACTCGTTTTTAAACCACCGACAAATAAATCTTGAATAATTTTTTGTGCCCGCTTCACATCAACAAGCCCTAAATTTTCTGTAATCTCGATAATTAAATAATTGGGGTCTGCATAATATTTTTTTATTAACTGTTCCAGTTCCTCTACAAAGTGAGGATGGTAGAAATGCTCGGGCGAAATATTAATTGCTACAGGCACAATCCGCTTGCCCTCATATTGCCGTTGCTGAAACCACTGAAGAACTTGCTCGATGATTTGCAAGTCAATTTCACGGACAAGACCTGCACGTTCTGCAATCGGAATAAACTCAGCAGGTGAGACAAATCCAAGTACCGGCGAAATCCAACGCGCAAGCGCCTCCATACTTGTAATGCGCACTTTCCCTAGCGCTACTTTCGGCTGGAAATAGGCTGTTATTTCTTTATTTTTTAAAGCCTCTATGAGATGCTTTAAAATAGTAAATTCCTTTTCTAATTGCGCATCATTTTCTCGCGAGTAAAACTTCACACACGTACCAGACACACCTTTTGCCTCCGATAGCGCATTTTCAGCGTATCGAACAGCATCTTGTACGGCTTTGTTATGTTGAAGTATGGCACTACCACATTTTAATGTAATATAAAACTCTTTTCTATCAATGACAAATGACTGTACTACTAAACTGTTTAAAAAATCTTCTGCATTCCCTTTAGCCGTTTCGATTACCTCTCGCTCCATATATAAAACAATTGATTCGCTAGAAAAACGGCCGATTAAGGCTTGATTCTTCATACCGCTATGTAAAATACGTTCGTATAACTGTTTGAGTAGTTCTTCGCCTGCATCGCGTCCGTATAATTCCACAATACGTGAAAATTCACTCGGTTCTATTATTTGAATCACTCCATCTACGACATCAAGTGCTGTTAAACGCTCAATAAATCCATAGCGATTCATCATGCCCGTCCGCATATCCATATAAGCCAGCTGATAGATTTGTTTCTGTTTTTGCTCGTAAGAATGGGCCAAGGTGATTAAATTTAAAATTTTTTCAATAAATAAGCTATATATTTTCGTATCGTCCTGTTGTTTACTATAGTAAATTGTCATCACACCGAGCGCTTCTCCGTCTTCCTGACGAATCGGGATAAATGCATAATTTGTTAATTCATTTTTTAGTGCGAGCTGTTTATGTAATAGATGAATCGGCATTTGATTGAGGTCATTGCCCATTGTCATATGCTCACATTCTATTAATTGCGTATAGTAATCTATTTCTGCACATTGTTCAAGCAAATAATGACCAGGCTTTTCTGGATAAAATGCACTCGACTGCACCATGTGAAGTGCACCGTCATGCCTTAAAATAATCGATGTAAAGCTATGCGGATGAGAGAAATCATCCATACTATTACAAACAAGCTGAAGCTTTTCGATAAACGGCACTTCCTGTTGAATGGCTGTAAACATATCCTTTTCGAGTCGATCTACAAAACCATATAGTTGTGTATATGTAACATCTTGAATACAAACAAGTACAAATTCCGTTTCATTGTCCTCATTTTGAAGGGGTATACATGCTAATTCTGCATAAAAAGAAGCACCACTTTTTCTATTATGTATAACTTGTGCTTTCGTCATCTTCCCTTTTCGCAGACGTTGCTCCACTTCTTCCATATGGATATTACACTTTATATGCTGTAAAAGTTGTTGAAAAGGTGTATACGTTATATCTTCAAAGTTGTAGTTTGTTAAATTTGTATAAAGCTCATTACAGTAAATCAAAGAAAATGTTTTATTTAAAATAACGTACTGTTGACTCGACTTATCCCCTAAATCTCTTAATGTGCGAAACAGAATATTCGATTCATACTCAACAAATTGAGTTAGCATCTCCCTCTCCTCCTTTCTCAATGAATGTTAAATAACAAGCAATCTTTCGTCCATTATTACCCAACTTAATGCCATAAATCAACAAATAAATTATTTCCATATTACTGAAAAAGATACTTTCCAATTAATTGGAAAGTATCTCAAGATAGTATTTTATGCGTATAATGGGTATTTATCTGTTAACACTTGTACACGTTGACGTGCTTCGGCTTTTACTGCTTCGTCTTCTGGATTTTTTAGAACAGATGCAATAATTTTACCAACTTCTGTTGCATCTTCTTCTTTGAAACCACGCGAAGTGATCGCTGCAGTACCAACACGGATACCAGATGTAACGAATGGTTTTTCTGTATCATATGGAATCGTATTTTTGTTTGTTGTAATCGCTACTTCATCTAATAAATGCTCCGCTACTTTACCCGTTAAGCCTAGCGATTTCACGTTTAACAGTAATAAGTGGTTATCTGTACCACCCGATACGATTTCAACGCCTTCTTCCATTAAGCTTGCTGCTAATGCTTTTGCGTTTGCTTTAATTTGTTTTGCATATTCTTTGAATTCTGGTTGTAATGCTTCACCAAATGCTACCGCTTTTGCAGCGATGACGTGCATTAACGGACCACCTTGAATACCTGGGAATACAGATTTGTTTAATTCTTTTTCCCATTTCTCATCTTTTGTTAAAATCATACCGCCACGTGGACCACGTAATGTTTTGTGTGTAGTCGTTGTAACGAAGTCAGCGTATGGAATTGGTGATTGGTGCTCACCTGCCGCGACAAGACCGGCGATGTGTGCCATATCGACCATGAAGTATGCGCCTACTTCGTCTGCGATTTCACGGAATTTCGCGAAGTCGATTTCACGTGGATAAGCAGATGCGCCTGCCACGATTAACTTTGGTTTAGCTGCTAATGCTTTTTCACGCACATCGTTATAGTCGATTGTTTGCGTTTCTTCTGATACACCGTATTCTACGAAGTTATAAAGAATACCCGAGAAGTTTACTGGTGAACCGTGTGTTAAGTGACCACCGTGAGAAAGGTTCATACCAAGTACTGTGTCGCCCGGTTGTAAAATTGTGTGGTAAACAGCCATGTTTGCTTGTGCACCTGAGTGTGGTTGAACGTTTACGTAAGCTGCACCGAATAATTCTTTTGCACGGTCACGCGCGATATCTTCTACTACGTCCACAAACTCACAGCCACCATAGTAGCGTTTGCCTGGATAACCTTCTGCATATTTGTTTGTTAAGTAAGAACCTTGTGCTTCCATTACAGCTTCTGATACGAAGTTTTCTGAAGCAATCAGTTCGATGTTTGTATTTTGACGCTTTTTCTCTGCTAAAATGCCGTCTAGAACTGCTTTATCTTGTGCTGCTAATTTTTCAAATGCCATGATAAAAATCCCCCTAAAGTTTAAGTTCTTGGCTTCCGCCATTAGTGCATCTCATATTGAGCGCGTACACCACCGATTAATTTCGGACGTGTTTTCGCCGCTGTGACAATGGCTTGTCCAATCGTTTTCACCGATGTACGAATTGGCACAGCTACTACTTTTAAATGCATACCGATTAATGTTTGCCCGATATCGATGCCTGCATGTGCATGTACATATTCAACAATGACCGGATCCTTCATTTGCGTATAAGCATACGCAGACATGGAACCGCCTGCTGTTCTGACAGGAACAACTGCAACAGGCTCTAAATGATATTTTTCTGCGGCCGCTCGCTCAAGCGTAAGCGCTCGATTAATATGCTCGCAACCTTGAAAAACTAAGTACAGATCATGCTTTTTCGCAAAACGTTCAAGCTCGTCATATAACAGCTGTGCAACTTCTATTGCACCCGCTGTACCGATCTTCTCCCCTATCACTTCCGAGGTAGAGCAACCGATGACGAATAGCTGTTTCGGTTGAAAAGTGATTTGCTCTTCTACTTCACTTAACAATTGCGCGATTTCCTGCTTCAAATGCTGTAAAGTCATAAGCCCGTTACCCTTCTAACTCAGTAATTTTTTCAATGCGACGCGTATGTCGACCGCCTTCGAAATCCGTATTTAACCAAGTAGCAACAATTTCGCGTGCAAGACCTGGGCCAATGACACGCTCACCCATTGCCAATACGTTCGAGTCATTGTGGCAACGTGTTGCCTTCGCTGAAAATACATCATGCACTAATGCACAACGAATACCTTTAAATTTATTTGCTGCAATCGATATACCAATCCCTGTACCGCAAATTAAAATGCCGCGGTCAAACTTTCCAGCTGCAACACCTTCTGCTACTGGTCTTGCGTAATCTGGGTAGTCTACAGAATCGTTTGTTTGTGGACCGAAATCTTCATAGCTAATATTCAGCTCATCTAATAGCGCCATAATTTCTTTGCGCAAATTATTGCCGCCATGATCCGAAGAAATTGCGATTTTCACTAAGATTCCCTCTTTTCAAATATATTCATGTACAGTGTACCATTTCTGACCCCATTATGACACGTATTTTACGATAAACAAATGAATGTTTTTAGGCGAAATACGAATGTTTTCGCTTACAAAGCGAAAATTGTTCATTTTTATACCTATTTTTTGCTAGATTACAAAGCTAACATTCGCCTAAATTCGGAAAACTAAAAGAAAACTAAAAAAACGAGTTTTCTAATAACCGCTTATAGATTATTAAAAAGCTCGTTTCTCTTATTTTGTTCGATCAAATTGTAAAATGACTTTATGCAATTCATTTGACTGCTGTTGGAGGTTTTGCGATAGTTTTTCGATTTGTTCAATGGAATACGCCTGCTCCTCTGTCGCCGAGCTGACTTCTTGTGTGCTGGCCGATGTTTGCTCTGCAATGGCTGCTACTTCATGTGACTGTTGTGCGGTTGTTTCAATATTATGCATTTGTTTTTCAACAAGTTTAGAAATCGTAATGACCGCCTCCGCCATTTCATGGACACTCGCTGACATCTCCCCGACCGCAGTCGTTGTTTCTGACACGCGCGCTGACTCCGTTACTGCATACGCAACTTGTTCATTCATTTGATTTACGACAGTATCGACATTCTGTTGAATCGTTTTGATTAAGTCCGTAATTCCTTTCACTGCATTGGCACTTTCATCCGCTAATTTTCGCACTTCCTCTGCTACTACGGCGAACCCTTTTCCGTGTTCTCCTGCACGCGCTGCTTCAATCGATGCATTTAAAGCGAGCAAATTCGTTTGTGCTGCTATATCACCAACAAGACCAATAATCCGTTCAACTTGTTGTGCGTTGTTTTCTAATTCATGAATACTTTGAAGAGCCTGTTCATTTCCCGTAGCGATATGCTGAATACTCTCTACTAAACTTTGAATGGCAGTCGTCGTGTGTGATAAGTTATCAATAATAACCTGTGATTTTGTTGCTGAATTGACGGCAACACTATTCACTTCACTCGCTAACATCCTGACATCTTCAATTGCCTCTACCGTATCTTGTATGGCATTCGCAGATGCATCTGCTCCACGTGAAATTTGTCCCACTGTCGTAGCAATATTCGACGCTTCGTTGCGTGCTACGACCGTTTGCTTGGATAATTGTTGAATCGTATCGTTCGTCGTTTGAAAATTTTGCTCAATGCCGTCAACCATACCACGTAAATTGATTAACATTCGTTGAAATGCCTCAGCAACCGAACGAATTTCATCATTTGTATTAGGCATCTTCACGTCTTGTCCAATTTTCCCCTCTGCCACACGCGTAGCCGTTTGCTCTAGTTGTTGCAAAGGTTTCACAAGAACGATACTGAACACGGCCGCTAAAATACAGGACCATGCAATCCCTAAAATATACGTAATGATTTCAAATAGTTGACGATTTACTGATGGAAAAAACATAGGTTGGATAAATTCAATAAATATGAAACTCACTGAATACGTAATTAACGCTAGTATCCCTACAAATAGTACTAGCTTCGTACGCAAATTAAATATTTTCCTTTCGGATTTCATAAACCTTTATCCCTCCTTATACTGAGCTTCAAATTGCTCCATTAAACGTTGCAACTCTTGATATGTTTGTTTATATGTAGTTAAATCCCCACCAAATGGATCGAATACATCTTGACTACTGTATGGGGTTACATATTCTTTTAATGTATAGGTCTTTCCTTTTGCTTCTTCAAATGTACGTAAAATCATATCTTTATGTGCGCTTGTCATCGTTAAAATTAAGTTGGCCCATTGGACATCTTGTTCGTTTACTTGTTTTGAGACATGTTGATGTGGAATATTTTCTTGTATCAGAACTTCTCTTGCATTTTCTGACATTTCCCCACCTTCTAAAGCATAAATGCCCGCAGATTTCACGTTAACATTCGGTAAATTTCTACTTTTCAGAATCGCTTCTGCCATCGGACTTCTGCAAGTGTTGCCAGTACATACAAAGTAAATATTCATGTCACACTCTCTCCATTGTCTTAGTTGTTTTATGATTATAGTAAATACTCATAATGAGTATTTACATAAATATATCACCATTTGAGTAACCGTTGCTTTCCGCTCCGGCACTCGCTTTCCACGGGCGAGATCAAGCCTCCTCGTCGCTCATCCTTCGCTCCTGCGGGGTCTTGATTGTCTCGCTTTTCCCGTAGGAGTCTCGTACCTCCGCTACAAGCAACTAGTGTTCAATAAAAAATAGGTTCTAAAAAATTAATAAAATATCCTCATTGATTCTAGTAGAGGCTAGGGCGATTATACTTACAAATAGAAAGAAAATAATTCCCTATAGAAAAGATAAATGCTTTTTCTAGAATATCGAGAAGTATTCACTTTTTTTTGCCGTAGCGCGCCATAGCCATAGGAGCCAAGATTTTCTTTGCGACGAAAGCGCAAGCGTCAGGAGCAGGAACAGGAGATCCAAACAGGCCACTCCTGTTTTAGCTCCTGTGTAGGCTGTGGCAAAGCGCGAAGGCTACGATACCACTTTAGTTTAATTATCCTATCGATATTTTTAGGATGCACTTTTGCTCATTACAAGTAAATATATAAAAATTGATTGTATTTCATCATTAGCATATCAAATTTAAGTATAGAAGGAAAGTAATGAACTATTAAAAATGTAACATAATAGGTGAATTGTCTCAGATGAGATAAAAAATCACATTCACTAAAATTCAATACTTAAAGAGGTAAATTATGTAGAATACGAAGATAATTTCGGTTATCAAATAGTAATATATACAGCGGTTAACATTCCATATAATTACTTAATTATAATATAATACTAGATAAAAAGGCATTAAAAGATAAGAATTTATGCTATAAATAAAAAACTCCACATAAGTATGTGAAGTTTAGTCTTGTTTTTTATACCATTTATCACCAGCTGCTTTTTCTAGGCGGTTCATAATCGCTGAACCCACACCTGTTTTTGTCGTAGCGGTTGCTAAAATAATCGTTGCATCTGTTTTGTCACAGCGTCGAAGGACATCGTACAAATTCGCACCCATTTGTTGCTGGTTATGTTCATCACCAAATGTGAAAAAATAATCCGCTGCTATATGCGCGTATGTTGTCGGTGCTAACAATGCTACTTGATGACCTTGCTGTTGTAACGTAGCCACAGCTGTTGCGATATCCGCTGTTTCTTCTATTAAATACACAGGCGCTTCCGGTGCATAATGTGTATATTTCATACCAGGAGCTTTTGGTGTTGATTCTTGTTTTTGCTCTACATATGTTGGCTCTAGAACAGACCCAATGACTGCTTCTAGCATATCCTTTGTCACACCACCTGGACGTAAAATTACAGGTGGATCTAGTGTGACATCAAGCACCGTTGATTCAATCCCGATCCCCGTTACTCCTCCATCTACGATACAAGGAATAATGCCATTTAAATCTTCCGCTACATGTTCAGCCTTTGTTGGACTCGGCTTTCCACTTCGATTGGCACTCGGCGCAGCGAGCGGTTTTTTTAACAAGCGCAATAACGCTAGCGCGACAGGGTGTGCTGGCATACGTAAGCCAACTGTTGATAACCCCGCTGTGACACTTGGCGCGAGTATACCTGGCTTTGCTTTCATGACAATCGTTAATGGGCCTGGCCAAAATGCCTCCATACATTGCTTTGCCACAAGCGGAATATCTTCAATATACGCTGTCACTTCCTCAGTTGTCCCAATATGTACAATTAACGGGTTATCAGATGGGCGGCCTTTCGCTTCAAAAATACGCTTCACAGCCACTTCATCTGTTGCGATAGCACCTAAACCATAGACCGTCTCCGTTGGAAATGCCACAACTTGACTAGCATTTAAAAAGTCCACAGCTTGTGCATATATTTTTTCACTATTCACATTATTATCCACAATCAGTCTATCTGTTTTCATTTTTTACCTCTTTACCTACAAGTAATTGTTCAAATAATCCACAAATTGTTAATAACTTCTAAAAGGATGTGTATAAGTTTTCTGAAAATGTGCATAACTTTACGCCATTTTTTTCTTAAGCCACTCAATCAATTTAAATCTGACTTTTTCTTTTTCTGGTTGTTCCTCATCCTCACAAACGTTTGGAAACGCTGAACAAAACCAATTTTCACCACGACCACTGCCAATAATAATGACCAATGAATCTTTGGCATGTTGTGGATAAAATGTTTGCATCATTCGCTTTGGCGGGATTAAGTTATCCCCATGCTTCATTTGAATATTTAAATGTGCATAATTCTTTTCCACATGTAATTGAATGTGTTGCATGAGCTCATTTTTCTCTAATGTGGCTACCGTTGACTGTTTCATTAATTGATTGACATCGTGTGCCACCTGTTGTTTTACTTCTTGATCTTTCACTGTGTTGCTATTGGCAATCACTCTTACTAATAAATCCTCTGTATAGCTTGGTCTTTGATCCTCTAATAATTCTACAAAACTTGGTACCGTATGCATAATGATATACAAAGCAATGGCGCTAATGAGCAGTTTCAATGTAGCTAGTAATTTATCATTTCTTATAATCTCGTAATCACGTAACATGAAAATCCCTCCTTGCCTAGCATTGTGGACAAGGAGGTAAATTTTTATTCTACTATTTTACAAAAAACTATTCGATCTTTGCCGTTAATATCTTGCACGACCTCTACAGTCGCTTGCGGAAAGGCTTTTAGAAACATTTCTTTTACTGCTAAACCTTGTTTATAGCCTATTTCTACCGCCACAAATCCCGGCGTATTCATCAGGTGCGGCAAGTTTTCTGCTAGTTTACGATATAATACGAGCCCTTCCTCTTCAGCAAACAGTGCGGTATGTGGCTCATGCGCTAGCACCACTTCTGACATATCCTTTGCTTCCTCAATTGCGATGTATGGTGGATTAGATAAGACAATATCCCATTTTTCCTGTTCAATAGGTGCCGTTAAGTCCCCTAAGCGAAAATCGATTTCCGCTTGTAAACGGTCCGCATTTTTTGTAGCTGTCGCAAGGGCTGTTGGTGAAATATCGGTCGCTGTTACTTTGGCAGCTGCCCATTCTTTTTTCATCGTAATCGCAATCGCCCCACTACCTGTCCCAATATCTGCTACCATTACTTCTTTGTCACCAAATAGCTTTTTACCCTGTTCTAATGTACAAACAATTAATTCCTCTGTTTCAGGACGTGGGATCAGGACGGATTCATCGACGTGGAATGTACGACCATAAAATTCCTCGACCCCCGTAATGTATTGTACAGGGCGCCCTTTTGCATGTTGCTCCACATACGATTTAAATGTAAAAAATTGTTCAGGTGTTAATGCTTCATGCGTGCGCATCATTAGACCCGAATAATTTGTTTTCAAAATATGTTGCAGTAATATTCTTGCAGCATTTTCATCGCGACCGTTACTTACTAAAAAAGAAGAAGCCCCATTTAGGGCCTCAAATACTGTTTTATGCATCTTGATTTAACTTCTCTAGTTTAGAAGCTTGCTCTTCTAAAATGAGTGTGTCGATAATTTCGTCTAGCTTACCTTCGACGATTTGATCAAGCTTTTGTAACGTTAAACCGATGCGGTGGTCTGTTACACGGTTTTGCGGATAATTGTACGTACGAATACGCTCAGAACGGTCGCCTGTTCCGACTGCTGATTTACGTGTTGCATCAATTTCTTTTTGCGCTTCTTGACGGTACATGTCTGCTACACGTGCACGTAAGATTTTTAGTGCCTTGTCACGGTTTTTTAATTGTGAACGCTCATCTTGCATCGATACAACAACACCCGTTGGAATGTGTGTCATACGAACGGCAGACATCGTCGTATTAACGGATTGACCACCTGCACCAGATGATGCAAATGTATCCACACGAATATCTTTTTCATGAATGTCCACATCTACTTCTTCGACCTCTGGAAGACATGCTACTGTTGCTGTTGATGTATGGATACGACCTTGCGATTCTGTGGCTGGTACACGTTGTACGCGGTGTGCACCGTTTTCAAATTTGAATTTAGAGTACGCACCTTGCCCATTGATCATAAAGATAACCTCTTTATAACCACCTGCCGCATTTGGTGTCGCTTCCATAATATCGATTTTCCAGCCTTGTGTTTCAGCATAACGTGTGTACATACGGAATAAGTCACCTGCGAAAATATTCGCCTCATCGCCACCAGCTGCACCACGAATTTCCATAATTACGTTTTTACTATCGTTTGGATCTTTCGGGATTAATAAAATGCGTAGACGCTCTTCTAACTCCTCGATTTGCCCTTTTAATCCGTTGAACTCTTCTTTTACCATTTCAAGCATATCAGGGTCTTTTTCGTTCTCTAACATTTCACGTGCATCCGCAAATTGCTGTTTTGCTTCTTTGTATTCGCGGTATGCCTCGACTGTCTCTTGAATATCCGATTGTTCCTTCGAATAGTCACGAAGTTTTTTACTATCATTGACGATATCTGGATCACTTAGAAGCTCATTTAAGCGCTCATAACGATCTTCTACCGCTTGTAATCGATCAAACATATATGTTCACCTCTAGTATTATGAATTAACAAATTTTCTTTCAAATCTACCTTCATTAGTATAATGAATTCTGGTCGTTGGTGCTACCATTATTCATTACAAAGGCGGATTGTTATGACATTTGCGACAAACAGGATAATACGTATCATTGCCACCAATTTGAATTTGTTCCCCTGTATATACAGGTTTTTTATTTTCATCAACCCGTAAATTCATCGTCGCCTTTTTATGACAAAACCAACAAATTGTTTTCATTTCTTCAATTTTATCTGCATAAATGAGCATGTAACGGCTACCTTCAAATAGCTCGTTTTGGAAATCATTTTTCAACCCAAACCCCATCACGGGAATATTTAACTCGTCCACAATGCGTGTTAGTTGAAGCACATGTTCTTTTGATAAAAACTGGACTTCATCGATGAGTACACAATAGAGCTTTTCTGGATGCGCTTTGACGATTTCATAAATATTTGTTTCTTTAAAAACGGCCTGTGCGGGGCGGCGTAGACCAATTCGGCTCGACACTATCCCAACTGCCTCACGCGTATCAATAGCAGATGTAAAAATCAAAACGGGTTTATTTTGTTCTTCATAGTTATGCGCTACTTTTAAAATTTCAATTGATTTTCCGCTGTTCATTGCACCATGTTTAAAAAATAATTGTGCCATTATGAGCCTCCTTTTCACGCATGTTGATGTATCTAGTATTTTTCGTTCAGTATAAGTTATTCATAACGAGCAAACCATAAAACATATATTACCAGTTGAGTAACCGTTGCTTTCCGCTACGGCACTCGCTTTCCACGGGCGAGCATCAAGCCTCCTCGTCGCTCATCCTTCGCTCCTGCGGGGTCTTGATTGTCTCGCTTTTCCCGTAGGAGTCTCGTGCCTCCACTACAAGCAACTATTGTTCAATAAAAATGGGTTGCTAAAAAATAAGAAATATCCTCATACATTACAGGGACTAGGCGACGATATGTGTAAATGAAAAGAAAATGATTTCTTTTAAAGAAGAGAAATGTTTTTCTAGCATATCGAGAAATATTCACTTTTGCCGTAGCGCGCCATAGCCACAAGAGCCAAGATTTTCTTTGCGACGAAAGCGTAGCGTCAGGAGCAGGAACAGGAGATCCAAACAGGCCACGCCTGTTTTAGCTCCTGTGTAGGCTGTGGCAAAGCGCGGAGGCTATGATACATACCCTTCACTATTCAACTGGTATTTTTAGGATGTATTTTTGTCCATTACGAGCTATATAAATAAGCCATTTACACTTTCTTATCTACTAAAGAAAATGCCTGCCATACGTAATCGTTTGGCAGGCATTTTGACAATTATTTATTAAGACCGTATTTTTTGTTGAAACGATCAACACGTCCGTCAGCAGACGCGAATTTTTGACGACCAGTGTAGAATGGGTGACACTCGTTGCAGAACTCGACAACGATTTTCTCTTTTACTGAACCAGTCTCAAAAGTGTTACCGCAAGAGCAAGTTACTGTTGCAGTTTTGTAATCTGGATGAATTCCTTGTTTCATATTCGTTTTCTCCTCTCGCCCTGAACCATCTGGAACAGAGTATTATCGAACTGCACCTTACATAGCCCGAATATGTTATTACAGTATTTCCGTAATAAAAGCGTAAAAGCCAGCTACATATGTACACGTTACATACTAGAGAATGATAACATATTTAAATATTTAATTGCAAGTGCTATTTCACAGATAAAATTAAATACGTAAAAATGTTATAGCAAGCCTTTTCCTTTTGTTGCTTTTTTCATATCTGCATCTAATTTTTCAAAAAACTCTTCGTTTGTTTTGCTGCCGCGTAGTTTGCGTAAAAACTTCTCCGCAAAGTCTGGCGCATCGCTGAATGTTTTGCGGATCGCCCATAGCTTATCGAGTTGTTCTTGTGGAATCAGTAGCTCCTCTTTACGTGTACCAGAACGACGAATATCAAGAGCTGGGAAGATACGGCGCTCTGCTAAGCTACGATCTAAGTGCAGCTCTAAGTTTCCTGTCCCTTTAAACTCTTCGTAAATAACTTCATCCATACGGCTACCTGTATCAACAAGCGCTGTTGCTAAAATCGTTAAACTACCGCCTTCTTCGATGTTACGGGCTGAACCGAAGAAACGTTTTGGACGGTGGAATGCAGCCGGGTCAATCCCCCCTGATAATGTACGTCCACTTGGCGGAATGACTAAGTTATAGGCACGTGCTAAACGTGTAATCGAATCCATTAAAATAATAACATCTCGTTTATGCTCTACTAGACGACGAGCACGCTCTAAAACGATTTCTGCTACTTTCACATGGTTTTCTGGTACTTCATCGAATGTTGATGAGACAACATCCGCTTTGACAGAGCGCTCAATATCCGTTACCTCTTCTGGACGCTCATCAATTAATAACACAATCAATTCTGCTTCTGGATAGTTTGTCGTAATCGCGTTCGCTACCTCTTTTAGTAACGATGTTTTCCCTGCCTTTGGTGGGGCTACGATGAGACCACGTTGACCAAAACCGACAGGCGCAATTAAATCCATAATGCGTGTTGATAGTTTATTCCCTTCTGTTTCTAGCTTAATTTGACGATCTGGGTAAAGTGGAGTTAGCGCTGGGAAGTGAACTCGCTCTTTTGCAACTTCTGGGTCTTCCCCGTTGACTGCTTGTACTTGAAGGAGGCCGTAATAACGTTCGTTCTCTTTTGGTGGACGTACTTTCCCTGTTACCTTGTCCCCATTACGCAAATCAAATCGGCGAATTTGGGAAGCTGAAATATAAATATCCTCTTTAGATGGTGAGTAGTTGATCGGACGAAGGAAACCAAAGCCTTCTTGCGACACAATTTCAAGGACACCTTCCATAAAGAAATAACCTTCTAATTCTGATTGTGCCTTTAAAATCGCATAAATCAATTCTTTTTTATTTAACTTACTATAATAAGAAATCTTAAATTCACGTGCTTGCGCATATAACTCTTTTAATGTCATATTTTCTAATTGCGCAATTGTAAGAGCTGACATAGCTTCTCTCCTAACTATATTTATTTTTCTTTTGGAATGTTCATAAAATGGGAGAACTTTTTTAAAGAAGGGCCCGGCTAGAGATGCCGGGCAACATTGAAGTTATTTATTAAATGTTGGTTTTTTTTCGATACTGTGACGTCCTTCGATAAAACGTACTGTACCTGTTTTTGCACGCATAACAACAGAGTGTGTTAAAGCGTAAGAACCTTTATATTGAACACCTTTTAAAAGTTCGCTATCTGTTACAGCTGTTGCTGCAAAAATAGCATCATCACCTTTTACTAAGTCATCCATATAAAGTACTTTATCGACGTCAATCCCCATTGCTTTGCAACGTTCTAGTTGTTCTTCATCTTCAGGTACTAGCTTCGCTTGGAAGTCGCCACCTAAACATTTTAATGCTACGGCAGAAATAACACCTTCAGGGGCACCACCCATACCGAACATAATATCAATGCCTGTTTCGTCAAATGCTGTATTAATTGCAGCACCTACATCACCGTCTTGAATGAATTTAATACGTGCACCTGCTTCACGAATTTCATCCACAATTGCTTGGTGACGAGGACGATCTAATAATGTTGCAACGACATCTGAAATGTCTTTGTTTTTCGCCTTTGCTACTTGTAATAGATTATATGTGACCGATGCATTAATATCAATTTTACCAGCGGCTTCTGGACCGACTGCAATCTTCTCCATATACATGTCCGGTGCATTTAATAAATTGCCGCGATCTGCAATCGCAAGCACTGTCATCGCACCATTTGTACCTTTTGCAACGATATTTGTTCCTTCAAGTGGATCCACTGCGATATCCACCTCTGGACCACCGTTACGCAATCCTAATTCTTCCCCAATGTACAGCATCGGTGCTTCGTCCATCTCACCTTCACCGATAACAACTGTTGCATGCATTGGGATTGTATCGAACATGTGACGCATCGCTGTTGTTGCGGCGTCATCTGCTTCATTTTTAAGTCCACGTCCCATCCATTTGGCTGAAGCAATCGCTGCTGCCTCTGTTACGCGAACAACTTCCATTGATAAACTACGTTCCATTGTAAATTTGCCTCCTGTTTTCGGCTAGCTGAACAAAAAAAGATTGCTACATGCTCGCCTAAACCTTCACTTTCATTTCACTTTCATTGTAACATATTCGTCTAGCTCGTTTTATCTGATGTTAAAATTGTTTCACGACGAATATTAGCACCTAATGTACAAAGCTTTTCAATTAAGGAGCTATAACCGCGCTCAATATGATAAATATCGTGAATTTCCGTTTCTCCCTTGGCAAGTAGACCAGCAAGTACTAATGCAGCACCTGCGCGTAAATCCGTTGCCGTTACGACCGAACCTTCTAATTGGGTTGGCCCTTCCACAATCGCCGTATTGCCTTCCACACGTGCTTTGGCACTCATCCGACGGAGTTCATCAATATGTTTAAAACGCGCTGTATAAATGGTATCCGTCACTTTCGATGCACCTACTGCTTGTGTCATTAAAACAGATAGTGGCTGTTGTACATCTGTTGGAAAACCAGGGTATACAAGTGTTTTTACATCGACAGCTTGCAATACACCTTGCTTTGGTATAAAAACACTTTCCTCATCTTCTTCTATCACAACGCCCATTTCACGTAGCTTTGCAATGACAGAATCTAAGTGCAACGGAATCACATTATCAATGGTTACCCCGTCGCCAATCGCTGCTGCCATAATCATAAATGTGGCTGCTTCAATACGATCTGGAATAATCGTATGCTTCGTACCATGCAATTCTTCTACGCCGTCAATCCGAATGACACTCGTACCAGCGCCCTTAATTTTGGCACCCATATTCGAAAGCAGTGTTGCTACATCAATAATTTCTGGCTCTTTTGCAGCATTTTCAATAATTGTCCGTCCTTTTGCAAGTACCGCTGCCAGCATAATATTAATCGTAGCGCCAACGCTTGCCACGTCTAAATAAATTTTTGCCCCGCGCAACTCCTCAGCACGTAAATAAATTGCACCGTGCTCATTTGTTACTTTCGCACCTAGCGCTTCAAATCCTTTAATATGTTGATCGATTGGGCGCGGCCCTAAAAAACAACCGCCTGGCAAGCCGACAACTGCTTTTTTAAAACGTCCTAACATAGCGCCCATTAAGTAATACGAAGCGCGAAGTTTTTTTACATTCCCATTTGGTAATGGCATCGCAATCATATTTGAAGGATCGATTGTCATCTTTCCGTCTTCAAATGTGACTTCGCCGCCAATTTCTTCAAGTAAAGCTTTTAACGTCCAAGCATCTGAAATTTCAGGAATCCCTCCAATAGTGACGGAAGAATTCGCCAAGATTGATGCTGGAATTAAAGCGACCGCACTATTTTTCGCACCGCTGACTTTGACTGTACCTTGTAGACGATGACCACCGTTAATTTTGTAAACATCCATGCTAGCGTTTCTCCTTCATCACTTGGAAAGCTTATTTTTCTTATTATTGACCTTCACGCTTTGACCAATCCGCTAAAAATCCTTCAATTCCTTTGTCAGTTAATGGATGGTTGAATAATTGTTTTAATACCTTAAATGGTGTTGTTGAAATATGTGCACCAGCTAATGCTGCTTCTGTAATATGTTGTGGGTGACGGATAGAGGCAGCGATAATTTCTGTTTTAATATCATGGATTGTGAAAATATCTGCAATGGTTGCAATTAATTCAACCCCGTTTTGTCCGATATCATCTAGACGCCCTAAAAATGGTGATACATATGTTGCACCCGCGCGCGCAGCCATTAATGCTTGGTTCGCTGAAAAGATTAATGTAACATTTGTTTTGATGCCTTTTTCAGAGAAAAATTTACATGCTTTTAATCCTTCTGGTGTCATCGGTAATTTTACTGTAATATTTGGATGAATCGCCGCTAATTCTAAGCCTTCTTTCATCATGCCTTCCGCATCTAATGAGATAACCTCACCACTAACTGACCCATCTACTAATTCAGCAATTTCTTTTAGACGGTCATGGAAATTCACGCCTGGCTCTTTTGCTACTAACGTAGGGTTTGTTGTCACACCTGATAAAATGCCCCAAGAATAGGCTTCTTTAATTTCTTCAAAGTTTGCTGTATCGATAAAGAATTTCATGTATTTATCCTCCTTGTACAAAGCTGCATAAATGTATTGTCATGATTAGAAAAACACAACCCGCGCTGTAATAGTGCGAGTTGCTATGTTTTCTTATGTGGATTTTCTTGAGTACTTCTATTTTCGTATCCACCAAGATAAGAGAAGGGGTGCGTATCAGATGCTCCCCTCATCATAAAACTCTTATATATTACGCTTTTTGCGAGCTACCAAATACACGCATTTTACCGATAACTGTTTCTTTAATCGCTTCGCGTGCAGGTGCTAAATATTTACGTGGATCATATACTTTTTGATCATTGTTTAAAATGTCACGGATTATTTTTGTTGCCGCGATTTGATTTTCAGTGTTTACGTTGATTTTCGCTGTTCCTAAAGAAATCGCACGTTGAATTTGCTCATCTGGAATACCTGTACCACCATGTAATACTAGAGGCATACCTGTTTCGTTACCGATTTGCTCCATTTCAGCAAAACCTAGTTTTGGTTCGCCTTTGTATGGACCATGAACTGAACCAAGTGCTGGCGCTAAACAATCGATCGCTGTCTGCTCAACCATTGCCTTACATTCTGCTGGATCAGCATAGATGATACCACCTGTTACACCATCTTCTTCCCCACCAACTGTACCTAATTCAGCTTCGACTGATACACCGTGAGCATGCGCATATTCTACTACTTCTTTTGTGATGTTTACATTTTCTTCAAATGAGTGGTGTGAAGCATCAATCATAACAGACGTGAAACCTGCATCGATGGCTTCTTTACATTTTTCGAAAGATGAACCGTGGTCTAAGTGGATGGCTACTGGAACTGTGATGTTATAGCTTTCGATTAATCCTTTTACCATGTGTACGACTGCTACAAAGCCGCCCATGTATTTCCCTGCACCTTCAGAAACACCTAAAATAACTGGTGAATTTTCTGCTTGCGCAGCTTGAAGGATTGCTTGTGTGAATTCTAAATTATTAATATTGAATTGCCCTACTGCGTATTTCTCATTTTTTGCTTTGATTAACATTTCTTTCATAGAAACTAATGCCATTATGGAAATCCTCCCTTAAGGATGCTAAATATTTTATATGAAAACATTCAATCCCATCATAACAAAAACCAACGCATCTGAAAAGCTTCAGATGCGTTGGTTTTCTGCACCGAAAGCGAAGCCGCAGGGGCAAAATTGTTTCAATCCCAAAAGTGTTTCAGACCGTTATGTTTTCTGCACCGAAAGCGAAGCCGCAGGGGCAAAATTGTTTCAATCCCAAAAGTGTTTTAAGCTATTCTGTTGTCTATGACAAAACACATTAACATTGTAGATAAAATAAGGAATTCATGCTCTCTACGCATGAATTCCTTATATAATTTCCATAAAACTATACACTTAGTACATCCTTCACACTATTTAATACATCAAAAATATTAAATGGTTTTGTAAAGTACTTTGTCGCGCCAAGTCTCATTGCCTCATCGATTAAATCTTGTTCCCCGTAAGCTGTCATCATCATCACCGGAATAGTCTCATTTTTAACTTTGAGCTGTTGTAAAATTTCGATGCCATTCATACCCGGAATTTTCATATCTAGTAAAACGCAATCAATCGCTTCTTCATCGAAGATTTTTAATGCTTCAATCCCATTTTGCGCTAAATATGTCATGTACCCTTCTTTTTTAAATACCTCATTCAATAACAGCCGAATACCTGGTTGATCGTCAACGATTAGTATGTTTTGCATTAGAAAATTCCCCTTATTACCATTTTTGTAATAAATTCTATAATAATATACAAATACCTTCTTATCCACTAAAATCATTTTCAAATTTTGCAATTCAGTTGCATCAAATTTATAATGAGATGGAGGTGGAAATATGTCAAAAATTTTAACTACTCAAATGAGTGGCTTATTACAGCGTATTCAAACAAGTGAAGAGGAAGCAATTGAAGAAACAGCACGTTTACTTGCGCAAGCTGGCATTGGACAAGGTCATGTATATTTCGCCTGCTTCGGTGAATTAAAAGCAGTGGAGCTGAATGCGGTGGCAAGTGTAGCGCCATTTGCAAAAATTGTACCATGGAAAGATGATGTGGTCGTCACAGAAGTAGACCGAGTCATTATTTTTGTACGCAGTTGTCAAGATCCAGAAGCACTTACGTTAGCTAAAAAATTGTACAATGCATTTATCCCATTTGCCGCTGTGGCAAGTGAAGTGGCGAATGCTGACAATCCGTTAAGCGAGCTTGCTTATACATATATTAGTCTGAAAGTTCGTGGCGGCATTTTACCCCATCCCACAAAGCTAGGTGAGCGCATTGTCTTCCCACATTTAATCGCGGCGTTATTTATTTATGAAGCAATTAAAATGGCCTATGATGAAATGATTTCAGATGATGAAGAGTTAGAGGAGGATACATCGACTTCCCCCTTTAGTTAATGATCTGCTACTGCTCCTTCATAAGAGCGGTGGCTTTTTATTTTGCCCAGGCTCCCTTACGAAATAAAAACTACCTCGCCCTATTTTAGCGAGGTAGTTCGTATCAAGTATTATTTACGATTCGCAAATGCTGCACCAACAAACTCACGGAATAGTGGCTGTGGACGTTGCGGACGCGATACTAATTCTGGGTGGAATTGACCAGCAACGAAGAATTTCTTCTCTGGTAATTCGATGATTTCAACAAGCTTGTTATCAGGCGATACCCCTGAGAAAACAAGGCCTTCTGCTTCCATTGCTTCACGGAATTCGTTGTTGAACTCATAACGGTGACGGTGACGTTCATAGACTAACTCTTCCCCGCCATAGCAAGCACGTGCACGAGAACCTTCTTTTAGCTTACATGGATATAAACCAAGACGTAATGTACCACCTAAATCCACATCTTCTGATTGATCTGGTAAGAAGTCGATAATTGGGTAATTTGTTTCTTTATCCAGCTCTGTTGAATGTGCACCTTGTAAGCCAAGTACATTGCGTGCAAACTCAATTGTTGCTAGCTGCATCCCTAAACAAATCCCAAAGAATGGCACATCGTTTTCACGCGCAAATTTAATCGCTTCAATTTTCCCTTCGACACCACGATCACCGAAGCCACCTGGTACAAGGATACCATCAGCTTGTCCTAACAGTTCCTGTGCATTTTCTGCTGTAATATGCTCTGCATTCACCCAATCGATTTCGATATCTGAATCATATACGTAGCCCGCATGCTTTAATGCTTCTGCTACTGAAATATAAGCATCTTGTAGCTCTACATACTTCCCAACTAGGGCAATACGTGTTTTGTGCTGTAGATTTTTCACTTTGTGTACAAGCTCTTTCCAGTCAGACATATCTGCTTCTGGTGCTTGGATTCTAAAGTGATCAAGAACGATATCATCGAAGTCTTGTGCATGTAAGTTCAGTGGCACTTCATATAGATGCTCTACGTCACGCGATTCAATGATTTCATGTGGTTGTACGTCACAGAATAAGGCTAACTTGTCTTTCATATCTTGTGAAATCGCTTGTTCTGTACGGACAACGATAATGTTTGGCTGAATCCCAAGTGAGCGTAACTCTTTTACAGAGTGTTGCGTTGGCTTTGTTTTCATTTCACCCGCTGCTTTAATGTACGGGATTAATGTACAATGCACATACATAACATTATTGTGACCAAGGCTTGTTTTCATTTGACGGATCGCTTCTAAGAACGGTAATGATTCGATATCCCCTACAGTACCGCCTACTTCTGTAATGACGACATCGGCATTTGTTTCGCGACCAGCACGTTGAATGCGGTCTTTAATTTCGTTTGTAATATGAGGAATTACTTGCACCGTACCACCGTTGTAATCACCGCGACGCTCTTTTTGTAACACAGATTGGTACACACGGCCAGATGTCACTGTTGAATGTTTCCCTAAGTTAATATCGATGAAACGCTCATAGTGACCTAAGTCTAAGTCAGCCTCTGCGCCATCGTCTGTAACGAATACTTCACCATGTTGATACGGGCTCATTGTACCTGGATCAATATTTAAATAAGGGTCGAACTTTTGAATTGTCACTTCAAGACCACGGTTTTTGAGTAAACGCCCTAAAGATGCTGCGACAATCCCTTTTCCGAGTGATGAAACAACCCCACCTGTTACGAAAATATACTTTGTCATGCTAAATTCCTCCTTGAAAATAAGAAAAGCTTAAACGTTTGGCACACCGGCAAACAGTTGAAGCAATAAACTAAACGAAAACTTATATTTCGCTCGGCCAGTGCGAGCGCTAATTATTAGAAAGACACATCTCTTCCGAATTAGGTCGAAATGATGCCCATTCTGATGCGGATATCCATGAAACTAATACTTTCCTATCCACAAATAAAAAACGCTCCTCCTGCTTGTTGCAGGGGGAGCGTATCAATCGTACGGTCAATCTCCTCTTTTAAGGAGCCCAAGTAAAAGATTATACGGAAGTGTAAAAGAAGTCAAGCACTTTTACACGGGACATTCCCTGAACAAAGTTAGGTATCCCCTTGTTTGACATTACCTAAACAAAAATGTAGACAAAGTCAAACTTGGACTTTGCCTACATTTCTTGCTATTCAAATCTTATACGATGTGAGGAAAGAATATGGCAGCGAGTTTACTTCTCGTCATCCACAAACTCATCGAAATCGTCAGCTTCTTCCTCTTCCTCTTCCTCGTCCTCATCTTCAATAATGAATTCTTCTTCCTCTTCTGGAATGAGCTCTTCATCGATTTCTGCATCGATATCTTCAATATCTTCTTCTACAAAGTCGAGTGAATCATCTTCTTCGATTTCATCTTCTTCGTCTACAAACTCATCGAAGTCTTCATCGAATGAGATATCATCTTCATCCAGTTCAAGGATTTCCTCTTCATCATCCAGTACCGCTTTTGATTTTTTCTTACGCACTTTTACTGTTGGTGCTGTTTCTTCTTCGATTGTTTCTACTTTATACCATTCGCGTAAACCCCAACCGCTCTCATGGTTTAATAAGAAACGACCATCAACATTCATATCTGTATAAAATTGTACAAGACGAGCTTTAATCTCCTCATCTGAATAACCATTTAAATTTTGAATGGCTTTTACTAAATCATTAAATAAAATGGCTGATTTACGTTCTTCTAAAACTGCGTATGCTAAATCAATTAACGACTCTTCTGCTAATTGTTCTTTTGTCATTTCACGAAAGTTCAAATCGTGCACGTCCTTTCTTTGATTACATTACCTAAACATAATACCCATTATATACAAACTTAATAGTACTATGCTAGTTTCATTTGTTGTTTTTTATTTTCTGACATTCTTTGATGCCTACGTAAAATAAGAAAGCAGACAAAATTAGCAGTGGAACGGACGCTAATTGCTCATTATACAAAAAGAAGGTGGCGACCAAACAACCAAGTATTATGATATATCTCATATATTGCATCATCTGTGCCACCTCCTTGCTGTCTTTAAAGCTAGTATACAAAATTAGCGAGAAATCGTCGTGTAAAAGAAAGCGCGTAACTAGCTCATTATGGAGAAGAAGTCGTTAAGCGAGCATTTTTCTAATCAAACTAGATTTTTTTGTAAAAATAAATTCACACTTTTCGAGTAAACTTACATATTACGGCGATATTGCCCGCCCACTTCATAAAGCGCTTGCGTAATTTGCCCAAGACTTGCTACTCTTACAGTCTCCATTAACTCCGCGAAAATATTACCACCCGTAACTGCTGCTTGTTTTAAACGGTTAAGCGCTTGATCAATCTGTGCTACATTGCGCTCTTGGAATGCGTGTAAGTTTACAATTTGTGTATCTTTTTCTGC
This sequence comes from Lysinibacillus sp. KU-BSD001, assembly GCF_042920265.1. Taxonomy (NCBI): domain Bacteria; kingdom Bacillati; phylum Bacillota; class Bacilli; order Caryophanales; family Bacillaceae; genus Lysinibacillus; species Lysinibacillus sp. KU-BSD001. The sequence goes on from NZ_JBDQZI010000002.1 coordinate 168,468, forward strand.
TTTGGATGCACGGGCAATTTCCATTGAATCAATCGCCTCATCGGAAGCTGGATTTGGATTTAAGTACGTATTTACGCCAATAATCGGCAGTTCGCCTGAATGCTTTAAGTGCTCGTAGTACATCGATTCTTCTTGGATTTTACCACGCTGATATTGCGTTTCCATCGCACCAAGTACCCCACCGCGATCATTCATCCGATCAAATTCAGCAAGCACTGCCTCCTCTACTAAATCCGTTAACTCCTCCATAATGAAAGCCCCTTGCAATGGATTTTCATTTTTCGATAAGCCATGCTCTTTTGTAATAATCATTTGAATGGCCATCGCACGACGTACCGACTCCTCTGTCGGTGTCGTAATCGCTTCATCATATGCATTTGTGTGTAACGAGTTACAGTTATCTTGTAGTGCCATTAACGCTTGTAGTGTTGTACGAATATCGTTAAAGTCGATTTCTTGTGCATGCAAGCTTCGACCGGATGTTTGCACGTGATACTTCAGCTTTTGTGAGCGCTCATTAGCACCGTATTTATCTCGCATTGTTACGGCCCAGATGCGACGTGCGACACGACCAATCACTGTATATTCAGGATCTAGCCCGTTTGAGAAGAAGAACGATAAGTTCGGTGCAAAATCATCTATATGCATGCCACGACTTAAATAATACTCTACATACGTAAAGCCGTTTGCAAGAGTAAAGGCTAGCTGCGAAATCGGGTTGGCGCCAGCTTCCGCAATATGATAGCCAGAAATGGATACAGAATAGTAGTTACGCACTTTATGGTCGATAAAGTACTGCTGAATATCGCCCATCATACGTAGTGCAAATTCTGTACTGAAAATACATGTATTTTGCCCTTGATCCTCTTTTAAAATATCCGCCTGTACTGTCCCACGCACGACTTGCAATGTCGCTTCACGTGTTTCTGTAAATTCTTCTACAGTTAATGTGCGACCGAGCTCTTGTTCACGCTTTTTCACCTGCTGATCAATCGCTGTATTCATAAACATCGCTAAAATAATTGGCGCCGGACCGTTAATCGTCATGGATACTGATGTACTCGGTGCACATAGATCAAAGCCATTATATAACTTTTTCATATCATCTAATGTGCATACATTTACACCCGATTCGCCAATCTTCCCGTAAATATCAGGACGAATATGTGGGTCCTCTCCGTAAAGCGTAACCGAGTCAAAGGCCGTCGATAAACGTTTTGCATCATCATCCTTCGATAAATAGTGGAAGCGTTTATTTGTACGCTCTGGTGTTCCTTCCCCCGCAAATTGACGCTTCGGATCTTCCCCTTCACGCTTGAACGGGAATACCCCGGCTGTATATGGGAATGAGCCCGGTACGTTTTCAGCGTATACCCAGCGTAAAATCTCGCCGTAGTCTTTATATTTTGGCAATGCCACTTTCGGAATTTTTGTGCCTGATAATGACTTTGTTTTCAAAATCGTGCGAATTTCTTTATCACGAACCTTTGTGACAAGCTCATCACCAGCATACGCTTCTTTTAATGCTTGCCAGTTATTTAAAATCGTTTTCGATTCCTTTGTTAATTCGTCACGAACACCTGTAATGAGCGAATTTAACGAAGCAATTAGTGCTTCCTCTGTCGTAGGTAATTGCTTTAACGTTCCCTCTAGCTGATAGAGCCTACGTGCTAGCTCTACCTGCTCTGCTGCTTTTTTATGATAACCGCGCACCGTATCTGTAATTTCACGTAAATAGTAACGACGTTCATTCGGAATAATGACATCTTGCTTTTGTGTTTTTACGGATTGTTCGTATGATGTATGCCAATTGTAATCAAATTTTTCATTGATTAAACGTACAAGCGCTGCAAATAGCGAGTTCGTTCCTTTGTCATTGAATTGAGAGGCAATTGTACCATATACCGGCATCTCATCTAAATCTGTCGTCCATGCTTCACGTGAACGTTGCATTTGTTTTTGCACTTGGCGTAGTGCATCTTCAGAACCTTTACGCTCAAACTTATTGATCGCAATAATATCTGCATAATCAATCATATCGATTTTCTCTAGCTGCGTCGGTGCACCAAACTCACTTGTCATCACATACATAGATAGATCCGTATACTTTGTAATTTCAGCGTCCCCTTGCCCGATACCACTCGTTTCTACGATGATTAAATCATAGCCTGCCGCTTTTACGACATCAAGCACATCACCAATCGACGCAGATAACTCTGTACGCGATCCACGTGTCGCTAAGCTACGCATATATACACGCTGATTGAAAATCGCATTCATACGGATACGGTCACCGAGTAAAGCGCCTCCTGTTTTTTGTTTTGTCGGATCAACCGAAAGAATCGCCACTTTCTTATCAGGAAACTCTTGTAAAAATCGACGAATTAATTCATCTGTTAAGCTTGATTTTCCGGCGCCCCCCGTTCCTGTAATTCCTAGAACAGGTGTATGTTTCGAGTTCGCACGTGCCACTTGCAGTAATGGTGCGACATCTTCTCCCCCTATTTCAGCTGCTGTAATTAAATTCGCTAAAATTTCAGGTGCATCTGTCGAAAGCTTTTCGAGTTTCTCTAGATAATCGCCTGCTAATGTAGAGAAGTCTGCTCCTTTTATTTTTTCGTTAATCATGCCTTGTAAACCGAGACGACGACCGTCTTCTGGCGAGAAAATACCGCTAATTCCGTACTCGTGCAATTCTTTAATTTCGCGAGGTAGAATTACGCCCCCACCGCCACCGTAAATTTTAATATGTGGTGCGCCTTTTTCACGTAGTAAATCGTACATATACTTGAAGTACTCCATATGCCCACCTTGATAGCTCGATACAGCAATTCCTTGTGCATCTTCTTGAATGGCTGCATTGACCACTTCTTCTACTGAACGATTGTGCCCTAAGTGAATGACTTCTGCCCCACTCGCCTGTAAAATGCGGCGAATAATGTTCACAGATACATCATGTCCGTCAAATAGACTGGATGCTGTCACAAAACGTACGTGATGTGTAGGTTTATATACTTGCACTTTGTTTTCAACTGTCATCTCCGCTTTTGTTTCTACTTGTGTTGTCATATTGAACTCCCCTTTGCTTTGTAAAATATCCCTTTGTTGATGCGCTCAGCACCCCTACTGAGCATGAAGATAAATGTAAATAACACCGCCAATTGCCACATAATGTATGCAATTAACGGTGTTACTTCTAGTTTCTAAAATGCAAAACGCCGTTTAAAAACAAATTCGTTTGCAGTTCAATATATTCTTCAATTGTGTAACGGTGTTTCATCGCCCATTTTCGGAATGCCCACGACTGTCCCTGAACGGCTAAGTGATTCGCTGCAAGAAACAGCTCTTTTTCGTTCAGGTCTAGGACACCGTTCTCTACACAATCCGCTATCATTTTTTGAAAAATCGCAACCATTTCAAGTTCTTTACTTAAAACATATTGCATGGCTTCTTTCGGCAAAGATTTTGTTTCTTGATACATGATCGTAAATTCATCCAGCATGTTATCAATAAGAAGAAAATATTGGCGAATGGCTTCTTTCAGAGACTCAATGGTCCCTGGTTTGGTCGGAAAATGAGAAAGACGATCTATTACTTCATTAAAAATGCTATCACATACTAAATACAGCACGTCTTCCTTCGTACGAATATATTCATACAGTGTACCGATACTAAATCCTGCAGCTTTGGCAATCTCTCTTGTTGTCGCTCGATGAAAGCCTTTTTCGCGAAATAAATTAACACCTGCTCGGATAATTTGTTTACGACGAATCTCAATAAGGCTTTCATCTTTGACAGATGTTTCTACATGAATCTTATCTGTCATGTACTACTTTGTCAGCATACGCGAAATTACAAGGCGTTGAATTTCTTGTGTACCTTCGTAAATTTGCGTAATTTTTGCATCACGCATGAAGCGCTCTACCGGATAGTCTTTTGTATAGCCGTAACCACCGAAAATTTGCACAGCTTCCGTTGTGACACTCATCGCTGTATCTCCCGCCATTAATTTTGCCATCGCAGAAGCTTTTCCGTATGGAAGGTCATTCGATTCTAACCAAGCTGCTTGATACGTTAGTAAACGTGATGCTTCTGTTGCTGTTGCCATATCTGCAAGTTTAAATGATACCCCTTGATTTGCTGCAATTGGCTTACCAAACTGCACGCGCTCTTTCGCATAATCAACCGCTGCATCTAGAGCTCCTTGTGCAATGCCAACCGCTTGTGCCGCAATCCCGTTACGACCACCGTCTAATGTTTTCATCGCAATCACGAAACCTTCTCCTTCTTCACCAAGAAGGTTTTCTTTTGGTACACGACAGTTTTCAAACATAATTTCTGTCGTTGGCGATGAACGAATCCCTAGCTTCGATTCTTTCTTCCCAACAGAGAAACCTGGGAAATCAGCTTCTACGATAAATGCTGATGTGCCCTTATGCTTGGATTCTGGATCTGTTACCGCAAATACAATGTAAATATCTGCAACCCCACCATTTGTAATGAAGATTTTTGAACCGTTTAATACGTAGTCATCGCCGTCTTTTACAGCGTATGTTTTCATCCCACCAGCATCAGATCCTGAATTTGGCTCTGTTAAGCCGTACGCACCAATTTTCGTACCTTCTGCCATTGGTCGAAGATACTTTTGCTTTTGCTCCTCGTTACCGAATTTATAAATCGGCCAGCCTGCAAGAGACGTATGCGCTGATAATGTTACCCCTGTCGATGCACATACACGCGAAAGTTCCTCTACTGCGATACAATATGCTAAGTAGTCAAAGCCTGCACCACCGTATTCTTCTGGCCACGGAATCCCTGTTAATCCTAACTCCGCCATTTTATCAAAAATAGCACGGTCGAATGTTTCATTTTCATCACGTTCTGCTGCTGTTGGTGCTACTTCATTTACTGCAAAGTCGCGAATCATTTCACGTAATTGTTCGTGTTCTTCTGTTAATTGAAAGTTCATTCTCCAAATCCCCTTTTTGTTAAAATGAATTGTATAATAGTAAGGTCTTACAAGCCTTTGACTAACTCATCAAATGCTTACTAATCACAATGCGTTGAATTTCCGATGTACCTTCGTAGATTTCCATCACTTTCGCATCACGGAAATAACGTTCTACTGGATAATCTTTCGTGTAGCCATAGCCACCGAAAATTTGCACAGCTTCTATCGCTACATCCATCGCTGTTTTAGAAGCAAATAATTTAGCCATCGACGCTTCCTTGCCACATGGCAGACCTTTTGAACGAAGATCGGCTGCACGGTATACAAGTAAACGTGCTGCTTCAACCGCTGTTGCCATATCGGCTAATTTAAATCCTACCCCTTGATTTGCAACGATTGGCTTGCCAAATTGTACACGCTCTTTTGCGTAATTTGTTGCGGCTTCGAGTGCAGCTTCTGCTGTCCCTAGTGCTTGTGCCGCAATACCGATCCGTCCAATATCTAAATTCGCCATTGCAATCTTAAATCCTTCTCCCTCAACGCCAAGCAAGTTTTCAGCTGGTACAATCATATTTTCAAACGTTAGCTGTACTGTACGCGAACCGTGAAGTCCCATTTTATGCTCATCTTTACCGATGATTAATCCAGGTGTTCCCTTTTCCACGATAAATGCGGACACACCGCGTGTTCCTTGTTCTGGATTTGTCGACGCAAACACAATGTATACATCAGCCTCGCCACCATTTGTAATGAATACTTTCGAACCGTTAATGACGTAGTTGTCGCCGTCTTTTACAGCACGTGTTTTTAACGACCCTGCATCACTACCTGCACTTGGCTCTGTTAAACAAAATGCACCTAAATATTCACCGCTTGCTAATTTTGGTACGTACTTTTGCTTTTGCGCATCGTTACCAAAATATAGAATCGGGTTTGTTCCAACTGATGTATGTACAGAAAGGATCACCCCTACTACTGCACTGACTTTAGATAACTCATGAATGGCAATAATATAGGATGTGAAATCCATCTCTGACCCGCCAAGACTTTCTGGTGCCGTTGTGCCCATTAAGCCAAGCTCACCCATTTTCTTCAAAATATCACGAGGAAACTCTCCCTGTTCCATGCGCTCAACAAATGGTTCAATTTCTGTTTGTGCAAAATCGCGTACCATTTGACGAATCATATCTTGTTCTTCTGTAAAACGTAGTTCCATGATGTGCACCCCTTATTCGTAAACGTAGAAACCTCGACCTGATTTTTTCCCTAACCAACCTGCTGCCACATATTTACGTAGTAATGGACATGGGCGGTATTTCGAATCGCCAAGCCCTTCGTGTAAAATCTCCATAATATAAAGACATGTGTCTAAGCCAATAAAATCAGCGAGCGTTAACGGTCCCATCGGATGATTCATACCGAGCTTCATCACATCATCAATGGCCTCTTTCGTTGCAACGCCTTCATACAGTGCATAAATTGCTTCGTTAATCATCGGAAGTAAAATGCGGTTCGCAACGAAACCTGGGAAGTCATTTACTTCAACTGGTGTTTTATCAAGCTTATATGTCATTTCTTCCACCGCTTGATAGACTTCATCTGCCGTTGCTAAACCACGAATAATTTCCACTAGCTTCATGATCGGTACCGGATTCATAAAGTGCATACCAATGACTTTTTCTGGACGTTTTGTGACTGCTGCAAGTTCGGTAATTGGTAAGCTCGATGTATTCGTAGCTAAAATCGCTTGCTGTGGTGCAATCTCATCTAGTTGCTTAAAGATAGATTGCTTGATTTCCATGTTTTCAACCGCTGCTTCAATCACAATGTCGACATCTGCTGCATCCTGTAAATCCACCGACATCGTGATGCGATTTAAAATCGCTTGTTTCTCTTCTTCTGTTTTGCGACCTTTTTCTACATCACGTGATAAGTTCTTTGTGATTACCCCTAAACCACGCTCGAAAAATTCTCGTTTTATATCATTTAGTTTTACATCAAAGCCAGCCTGTGCACATACTTGTGCAATCCCTGATCCCATTTGTCCTGCACCGATGACCATTACCTTTTGAATTGCCATTGTTATTCATCCCCTTTGACTTCAATCATGACTGCATCCCCTTGACCGCCACCTGAGCAAATTGCTGCAATGCCGATCCCGCCACCACGACGTTTTAATTCATACGCTAATGTTAAAATGATGCGCGCACCGCTTGCCCCGATTGGGTGTCCAAGTGCGACTGCCCCACCGTTTACATTTACTTTCTCTTCTGTAAGCCCTGCGATTTGATTACTTACAAGGGCAACTGCTGCAAATGCTTCGTTGATTTCCACTAAATCAATGTCATCAATCGTTTTGTCTGTTTTCTTTAACAGCGCATTAATGACTAATCCCGGTGTTTGTGGGAAGTTTTTTGGCTCTACCGCAACCTCTGCATGGGCCACAATCGTTGCAAGTGGTGTACGCCCTTCTTCTTGAGCACGTTTCTCGCTCATAAGTACAACTGCACAAGCACCGTCATTAATCCCTGGTGCATTCCCCGCTGTAATCGTACCATCTTTCACGAATGCTGGACGTAGCTTTGCAAGTGTTTCCACAGAAGTGTCTGGTCGAATTGATTCATCTGCACTAACAACAATCGGCTCACCTTTGCGCTGCGGAATTTCTACTGGCACGATTTCTTCTGCAAACTTCTCACGTGAAGCTTCCGCTAACTGATGACTCCGTGCAGCCCATTTGTCTTGCTGCTCACGTGTCAATTCGAATTCGTCTGCCGTAGCATTCCCGTAAATACCCATATGCGGATTTTTCGGATCAAACGCACAAGAAAGTCCGTCATATACCATGCCATCCACTACACTTGCATCCCCCATACGGAAGCCAAAGCGACCTTTTGGTAAATAATATGGTGCATTAGACATCGATTCCATTCCACCAGCTACAATGACTTCCTCTTCTCCTAAACGAATCAGCTGATCGCCTAACGTAATACTGCGCATGCCGGAAGCACACACTTTGTTAATCGTTTCTGTTTTCACATGCCAAGGAATATTTGCTTTAGCTGCCGCTTGTCTTGAAGGAATTTGTCCCTGCCCGGCTTGCAACACCGTTCCAATAATGACTTCTCCCACATCATTCGGATGAATATTTGCTTTTTCCATTGCCGCTTTAATGGCAATCCCACCTAAGTCACTTGCTTGTAAGTTTGTAAATGCCCCACCAAATTTCCCAAATGGCGTACGTGCACCGTCTAAAATAACTGCTTTATTCAATCTTCAACACCCCTTTGTTTAGATTGTGTTTATGTATTTGTTTCGCCGTCGACTGAACGCTCGCTCAGTTTAACTGCAAAAAAATAACAAAACCTATTTGTATAAAATATACTAAATAATTCGAACATTTTCAAATACATTTTTTAAAATTTTTGAAATTTAATAATTTATGAAGCTTAAAACTTGGATAATTTTGCTATATTGATTATATGATAGTTTCAGGAGGGATAAACATGAATTTAAAACGTAGCGTTATAATGATGATATGCTGCCTTTTTTTATGTAGTTTTACATTGCCTGCTAGTGCAAAGACAGATATTGCTTTTAATGAGCAGTGGAGTCGCACACTTGACTATAGCTTATACACAGCGATGTCAACATCGACAGGTGATATATTAACTATTAGCTATACAGCCGATGAGGAACAATTGCTTTTTGATTTTTATAAGTTACATCGTGATAGCGGGAAAATTCAAAAGAAACTTTTACTAAAGAGCGGTTATGTATTCCCGTTTAAGTCTGAAGATGGACAAGCCTATTTAATGTTTTATGATACAAAGCTAATGAGTCTAGTATTGTATGATGAAAACTTAGAAATTGTGTGGTCGCTTGAAGATGAAAATTACCTCATGTATTTAGAACAAGCGATGTTCTGGGACGTAATTGATGGGCAATTTTATTTTTATGATGGGGTCAACCTTGTACCGATGCTTGGGTTTAATTTATTAGGAGAAGAATTGGTATTTCCTGCAATTGTGTATGAGCGTCCTACGTTAACACCTTGCGTCGGTGAAGATTTCTGTCCAGAGTTAGCTACTGTTGATGTAGATATTAAAGATCCAGTACGTAATATCAACCAAACTGTAACACTAGAGCCTCATTTCCCAAAAGATCACATCGTCAATTTCGTTTCCGTATTCGTTTATAATTGGGAACGTTATTTTGATGCGATTTCTTATGACAAAGTGGACTTTAGTCAACCAGATCGCTATATGATGTATATTAATTCCGTTCATAAAACAGATGATACACAGATGACACACCGTTTTATCGAATTTAATGCACAAGGACAGATCGTGAAGGAAATTGAATTTGGAAAAGATGAGCTCTATTATGATTTCTTCTCAACAGGAAATCGCTTTGCTTTTTCCTACGATGATCAATATTTGCTACTGAATTTAGATACGATGCAACTATCTACCACAACGCTCGATAGTGACATCGCTTATTCGTCTGATTACGAATATCCAACTTATTTGATGACGGATCAATCTTTTTATTTATTTGATGAAGGGTATGCACTTGGTAAACAATTTGCTCGCCAGCACGACGAACGAGATTTATTGACACTGTTAAATGACTACGTATTGTTGCATAGCTTTAATAAATCAGTATCCACTGTAGCTTATAATCCAAAAACTGCGCAAATCGTTGGTCACTTAAAACAGGCGATTCATTTTCTTGATGTCGTCGAAACAGGAAACATTTTAGCACATGGCTATAATGCAAAGGATTATTCTTACACGCTAACGATGATACATCCCTCTACATTACAAGCATATGAGAAAAACAAAACATGGACTATCACATTTAGCCAACCCGTTGACCCCCGCTCACTGAACGAGAATACGGTGTATGTCGTCAATGCAGCAGGTGAACGAGTGAATGGTTTAACCTTTTCAAGTGAAGGGAAAAAAGTATTTGTACATGCCCCAGATCAAGGTTATACATCTGGCGAAATGTATACGCTTGTGATAACAGATGCGATTAAATCTACTAATGGACGGACTGTAACAAGTGGGAAAACAATCACATTTACGGTTAAATAGATGGTTTGTCTATTAATCACTCGGGTTTGTCTATTAACTTAAATCTTTTGTCTATTAATGATCCAAGTTTGTCTATTATCTCAGCTAAAATGAAAAAAGCATCTACTCATACGATTTCTCGTACGAGTAGATGCTTTTCATTATTTTTGTGTATCCACACCTTCTGCGATTGCAATAGCTTCTTCTACTGCATATACCTCAGATTGCACTGGCTCTTCTGTTTCTTCAATGATGTCGTCTTCTATTGTTTCTTCTTTCGCAGCTTCACCATCTCCAAATACAGCACGCACTAATAGCTCAGCAATGTCGAATGTACCGACTTTATCTTCTACTTCTTTTGCTTTCGTACCATCTTGTAGCATCGTTAAGCAGTACGGACAGCCTGAAGAAATAACGGAAGCATCTGTTGCCAGCGCTTGTTCTGTACGGGCAACATTAATACGATTTCCAACATGTTCTTCCATCCACATTAAACCACCACCTGCGCCACAGCACATACCTGTTTCGCGGTTACGCTCCATCTCCACAAGTTCCACACCTGGAATCCCTTTTAAAATTTCACGTGGTGGATCATATACATCATTGTAGCGACCTAAGTAACAGGAATCATGGAATACAATCGTTTCTTCTACACGGTGATTCATCGTTAAACGCCCTTGTTTAATTAAGTCATACAGCAGCTCAGTATGGTGATAGACTTCACCTGACCAACCGAAATCCTGATACTCATTTTTGAAAATATTGTATGCATGGGGATCGATTGTCACAATTTTAGTTACTTCATTTTTCTCAAACTCTTCGATATTTCCTGTCGCCAACTCTTGGAATAAAAACTCATTTCCAAGACGGCGCGGCGTATCGCCAGAGTTTTTCTCTTTGTTACCTAAAATCGCAAACTTAACACCTGCTTCGTTCAGTAAACGCGCAAAGGATAAGGCAATTTTTTGTGAGCGATTGTCAAATGCCCCCATCGAACCAACCCAGAATAAATACTCGAAACCTTCTCCAGATTTCTTCGCCTCTTTCACAGTTGGAATGTGGATCGACTCATCTAACTCGCGCCAGTTTTCTTTTTCTTTACGGTTTAAGCCCCACGGATTACCTTGACGCTCAATATTTGTCATCGCGCGTTGTGCATCTGGGTTTACTTTCCCTTCTGTCATCGTTAAATAACGACGAAGGTCAATAATTTTATCTACGTGCTCATTCATGACTGGACATTGATCCTCACAGTTACGACAAGTCGTACAAGCCCAAATTTCTTCTTCTGTAATAACGCCACCGATTAACTCGCGGTCATAAATAGACTCAAGCGTACCGCCACCTGCTGCAGCCATTGCTAACTGATTTCCTTGTGTATTATTAAAGAATTGGAATGGCACCCAAGGCTTTTGTTTTGTGACAACTGCCCCCGTGAAAGTTAAATGATCACGTAATTTCACGAGTAAGTCCATCGGTGATAACATTTTTCCTGTACCTGTTGCTGGACACATATTCGTACAACGACCACACTCTACACAAGCATATAAATCGAGTAATTGCTTTTGTGTGAAGTCTTGAATTTTCCCAACACCAAGTGCTGGCATATCTGCCTCATCTTCTGCTTCTTCCAGTGCCGCGAAGTCAATTGGACGTAGTGTCCCTTTACGCTCTAAGCGGTTCACCCCAACGTTGACGATACTCGTAATTAAGTGGAAGTGTTTGCCTTGTGGTACATACACTAAGAATGTTAATAAGATGACTAAATGCACCCACCACATAACGTAAAATACAGCAGCCGCTACTGTTGGTGAAATCCATTGGAATGCCCAAGCAATACTTGATGCGACTGGCTCATAGCCGTTAAAACTATGGTCATGCCAAATTAAACTCATACCGTTACCGATTAATGTCGATGTCATTAATCCACCGATAAAAATCAGTACTAAACCATTTTTCCAGCCGCGCTTTAAGCGGACGAGCTTTTCAATATAACGGCGATAAAATGCGCCAAATACAGCAACTAAAATAACGACGGCAACAATTTCTTGGAAGAACGTAAAGAACCCATAAAGCCCACCTAATGGTAAATGAGAGCCAGGTGCTAGCCCTTTCCAAATTAAATCAATCGCGCCGAACTGGACCATTAAGAAGCCATAGAAAAATAGAACGTGGATTAACCCCATCTTCTTGTCTTTTAATAGCTTCGATTGACCGAATACTTTTTCGACTAAATCACTAATACGTTCGCTCAATTTCTGTTCGAACTCTTCTTTTCTCCCTAACTGAATAAACTGATAGCGTGTTTTTAATAAGTATGCAAATAACCCTAACGCATACAAAATAACCGCAATTGTAGCTACCCAGTTCACAATCAATAGTGTATTATTCACTACAAATCCCCCCTAAGCAAGTTACACTAAGATGATTACTCCCCTTCTACTGATTCATCATCTCCATCATAACTTACTATAAATAAATTATATTTCCATATTAATACTATTAGTATTATTGTAGATATGAATGAGCATTCAGTCAACAGTTTTTCATCACAAACGTCAGAAAATTTTGTATATAACAATTAAACAATATCATTCTTATTTAGAGAAATTCTATACCTTTTCGAGAATATCCTGCTAACTAACGTTAAAAATTTTCGTTTTTTATAAATACAAATAAAAAAACCTCTCAAAATGCATTGAGAGGAGAATTACTATTTATTTAAAAACATCGCCACTGCGAATGTATTCTACATCCGAAATCTTTAAGCGGAAGTTCACGACACGTGCTGCGGCAAATAAATAATCCGATAAACGGTTTAAATATTTTTGCACAACCGGTGATACATCCTCGACTTCGCGCATTAATGTGACTGTTTGACGTTCTGCACGGCGCGCAATGGTTCTCGCCATATGAAGCGTTGCTGCTGCTGGAGCACCACCTGGCAAAATAAAGCGCTTCAGTGCAGGCGCCTCTTCTGAAAGCTTATCGATCCGCTTTTCCATGACTTCGATTGGTGCTTCTGTTAGCTTATACACGCGATTTTTCATCACATTGGCTAAATCGCCGCCGCCATCAAATAACTCATGCTGAATCGCCTCAAGATCTTCTAAAAGATCGGCAAAAATTCCTTTATCTAACTCTGACACAGCTTTGCCAATGACGGAATTTAACTCATCAATTGTCCCGTAGGCTTCCACTCGCGCATGATCTTTATCCACACGCCCTCCGATAATACTTGTTTTTCCTGTATCACCTGTTTTTGTGTAAAGCTTCATCCCCATCACCCATTTCTTTAAATTTTTGATTGCTTATATCGTTGAATAGCAGCGACTGTTGTTTCAAAAACCCCACGCCCTATTAACTTCCCAACATCCGTAATCGGACCTGCATACGGCATTTCTTCGCCGTGTTGCGTAGCCGCAATTAAGAGACTATCTGTCGATGTTCCTGTTGCTACTGTATTCGTTTGTGCATCACGAATATCCTCTTCCGCAAGCGCTTTTGTTTTTGCTTCCGTCGCTGTAATCATCGCTTGGTAAAATGCCTCATCTGATAACTTTCCATTCACAATGACCCATGTATTAATCGTGCCAATATACGGTTTGTATTCCTGTTCATACGTGCGCGTGGCATCTACTGCATTGCCTACACCTGCTGTTACAGCCACAATGACACTAAAGCGGTCATTGCTAAATACGCGTGTCACGGCAAGATTCGCCTCAACAGCCGTTAACATGACCACAGTATTCGTTAATGAAAAGCCTTGTTCCTTCAAAAATTGGTTGGTTTCTTCTTTTACATCATTAATATTATAGTACGGTGATACGGATCGGTTTAGAAAGGTGTTGTACCAGCCCATCCCTGCATTATGCACGGCAGAGGAAATGACTTTTAACGGAAATTCTGTCTGTAGCTGTACATAATCATGCGTGATCGTTAATTGCTCTAGTGAGACAACAGGCTTATGTTGACTAATTGGGTCTGGCATCATCGTAATTTGCGGTTTTGGCATTTCCGGGTGTGCGTATGTCGATACCTTTGCCTGATACACATCTGCAATTTGCTCTTGTAGTACCACTTCATGTGGTGCCCCGTACGCCCTTACTTGCCCGTTTTCCATCAATAATAGCTCATCGCAGTAAAGTGATGCTAAATTAATGTCGTGAAATACAGATACAACCGTTAATCCACATTCTGTTGCTTCTTTTCGAATCATATCTAAAATTTGCTTTTGGTGTGCAATATCTAAATGATTCGTTGGTTCATCTAATAATAATACGTTGGAACATTGCGCCAGTGCCTGTGCAATAAAAACACGCTGTTGCTCCCCACCAGATAAAAACTCCATCATCGTGTCACGGTATTTTTGTACGCCCGTTTGTGCCATCGCATTTTCTACTGCCTCTTCATCTTCTTTCGACCAACTTGAGAAAAAACCCTTCTGATGTGGATAACGTCCTAATGAGACGGCATCATAAACAGAATTGGAAAAGGCATTGGCATGCAGTTGCGGTAAGACGGCCATTTGTTTCGCGAGCGCTTTGGCACTGTAACTTTTCATCAGTTTGCCTTCTATATAAACATTCCCTGCAGTTGGTTCAATAATGCTACTAATGAGCTTTAACAGTGTAGACTTCCCGCTCCCATTTGGGCCTAAAATGCCAAGTACCTTTCCTTGCTCTACCTCAAATGATACGTTTTGGACGATTGGCACATGTCCGTATCCACCTGAAATTTGTTCAACTTTCAACATTTATGCTACCCGTCCTTTACGTTGCTTAAAGAAAATATAGGCAAATACTGGTGCACCGATAAATGATGTAATGACTCCAATCGGTAATTCTGTCGGTGCAATAATGGTCCGTGATACAAGATCGCAAATGACAAGTAAACTTGCGCCATTTAAAAATGAAATCAGAAGCAAATGACGATGGTCTGCCCCTAAAATCATCCGCACCATATGCGGGACAACTAGTCCGACGAAACCAATCGTGCCGGATACCGCTACAGCGGCACCCGTTAACATCGAGCCACCAATCAAAATAATATACTTACTTCGTTTGACATCGACCCCTAAATATTTTGCGCGTTCTTCGCCATAAATCATTGCATTTAACTCGCGACGATTAAACCAAAGAATAATGGTGCCTATAATGACAAACGGTAAAATCATTTTGACATATGGCCAGCCGCGCATGGACACACTCCCTAACAGCCAGCCCATAATCGAACGAAGCTCTTCGCCAGTAAGTGCAATCATCAGTGAAATACAGGAGCCTAAAAACGAACTAAATATAATCCCTGTTAAAATTAATGTCTCCATTTTCATTGTCCGGTCTACTACTCGTGCAAAGCCTAAAACAATTAAAAGCGTCACTAAAGCGCCTGCCATACTAAAAACAGGCAATGTAAACAGACCCAATATCGGAATCGAGACACTAAAGAATAATGTAAAAACAGCACCTACTGATGCACCGGATGAAATCCCAAGTGTATATGGATCAGCAAGCGGATTTTTGAGCAAGCCTTGAAACGCTGCACCGGCAATTGCCAGTGAGGCGCCGACTAATGCAGCAAGTATGACGCGCGGCATTCGAATATGCCATAAAATACTATAAGCGGTTGGATTAGCTTCCCCGTCCCACAATGTAGAAAGCGGAACAGATACGGAACCAATCGATATCCCACACCATATACTCACTAGTAAAATAGCGATAGAAAGTATATAGGCCGCTATATATTTTTTAGTCATTAAAGACCTCTGGATAAATTGCTTTTGCGATTGATTCAACACCATCTGCAATACGTGGACCTTGACGACTTGTTGTATTGCCATCTACAACTGTTAATGCATTATTTTTTACAGCTGTCATGTTCGCAAAGGCTGGGTTGTTTTTAATTGTTACATCATCCCCCTCATAAGTGAAAATGATGGAATCTGGATTTGCTGCAAGGAATTGCTCAGGGCTATACATCGGCCATCCCTCTTCTTTTACGGCATTTTCAACATGAATGAACTTCAGCATTTCATTCATAAATGTATTTTGCCCAACCACATAAATATTAGGTGCTCCTCCAACAACCATAAAGGCTGTTTTTGGTTCAACTCCTTCTAATTTCGCTTCAATATCTGATAGTTTTGTTTTAATAGATGAGATGACTTCTTCCGCCTCATCCTCTTTTCCTGTTAATGTACCTACTACTTCAATCGTGTCATATGTTTCTTCAAAGGTTTCTGCATTGTCAACAACGAATACAGTAATACCTGATGCCTCTAATTGTGCAATCGCACCTTCACTTGAAAACATGCTTGATTCATGTGCAAAGACAATATCCGGCTGTAATGAAACAATTGTTTCGACATTATATTCAATACCACCTACACGCGTTTTATCCGCTACTTGTTCAGGATAGTTGTCATTGTCATTCACACCGACGATTTCTTCATCTAGGCCAAGACCAAATAAAATCTCTGTATTGGATGGTGTTAACGACACGATACGGTCTGGTGCTTCTTCTAATGTAATTTCATTGCCTAGTGCATCTACAGCTGTTACTGGAAAGACTGTCTCATTATTTTCCTCTACAACGACAGCACCTTCCTTTTGTTGTGTTTCCTTTTCTGTTCCACATGCTACAAGCATACTTAATGCAAGTGTTGCTGATGCGGCTAACTGCCAAAACTTCTTCATTTGTTGTTCCTCCTATTATGCGAAAATATCCCTTTTATCCAATAAACCTAAGATGGTGGCACGTTTGTAAAAATAGATAAATTTGTAAATAAAAAAAGTCTCTCTAGTACGAGAGACTTTGGAAAAGGCTAACATTACGTATAACATCTATACTCAAAAGCCACCTTCCTATCCTCGTAGGTTATCTTGGTGTTCATAAAGGCAGGTCTCCTGGCTTATGCATCAAACGCTGGCTTATCCCTTCCCGAATGAATCAGTGGTTTTTTATAAGCAAGCTAGCAGTTACAGTGGCGGGACCGCGTCGGATTTACACCGACTTCCCTATTATCTTTGCACGTGGCAAAGAACCTTTACTACTTATCAAATTGTCTAACATTTCTATTATAGCTGAAATCTTCGTTTTGAAAAGAATAATTTTCTGAAAACTCTATTGTAGTGCTGCTTATGCACTCCCCAAATACGTCGCAAAAATTAATAAAAGCCACCCATAAAGGATGGCTTTCGATGATTACACCTTTTCAGGTGTGCTTACGCCAATTAGTTTTAGGGCGTTTGTAGCTGTCGGCTATGCCTTTCGCTACAGAACAGAACAATGAAAGATTGCATTCGCTTTTTATTGATTACATCTTTTCAGGTGCACTTACCCCGATTAGTTTTAGGGCATTCGCTAATGTTGTTTTTACGGCTGTAATTAACGCTAAGCGTGCTTCTGTTAACTCTTTGTTGTCTTGGTTAATTACTTTTTCAGCATTATAGAAGCTGTGGAACGTTGCCGCTAAGTCTTGAATGTAGTTGGCAATACGGTGTGGTGTGCGATGTTTTGCTGCATCTGCCACGACTTGCGGGAATGCCCCTACTTTTTTCAGTACCTCTTCTTCTTTTTCTGCTGTTAGTAAACCAAGGTTATCAAGTGAAGCCGCATAGCCTTGCTCCCCTGCTGCGCGTAAAATTGACGCAATACGTGCATGTGCATATTGTGCATAGTACACAGGATTTTCATTTGATTGTGATACCGCTAAATCAAGGTCGAAATCCATATGCGAGTCGCCTGCTGTTTTCACGAAGAAGTAACGAACTGCATCTAAGCCTACTTCTTCTACTAATTCACGCATCGTTACCGCATTACCCGTACGCTTCGACATTTTAAATTTCTCGCCGTTTTTGTACAGCTGTACCATTTGGATAATATCTACTTCTAATGTGCCGCGATTATAGCCAAGCGCCTCAATTGCTGCTTTCATACGTGGAATATAACCGTGGTGGTCAGCGCCCCAAATATTGATGAGCTTATCGAAACCACGTTGTAATTTATCTTCGTGGTAGGCGATATCTGGCGTTAAGTATGTGTAAGAGCCATCGTTTTTGATTAATACACGATCTTTGTCGTCACCAAATGTTGTCGAGCGGAACCAAGTAGCACCTTCCTCTTCAAATACGTGACCATTTGCTTTTAATTTATCTAATGCTACATCGATTTTACCGTTGTTGTATAAAGATGTTTCTGAATACCATACATCAAATTCAACACGGAAATTCGCTAAGTCTTTTTGTAATTTCGCTAACTCTAGGCGCAGTCCGTGCTCACGGAAAAATTTGAAACGTTCTTCCTCTGATTTTTCTAAAATGTCTGCACCAAACTCTTCTTTTAACTGACCTGCAATTTCAATAATATCTGGACCATGGTAGCCGTCTTCTGGCATTTCTGCATCCATACCTAAAGCTTGCTTATAACGTGCTTCTAATGAGTACGCTAAGTTGTTAATTTGATTACCTGCATCGTTAATATAGTATTCACGTGAAACATTGTAGCCAGCAAAGTCCATTACGTTACATAAAGAGTCACCAACAGAAGCCCCACGTGCGTGACCTAAATGTAAGTCACCTGTTGGGTTTGCTGATACGAACTCCACTTGCACTTTTTCACCCGCACCAGCGTTTGAACGACCATAGTTTTCCGCTTGCTCAAAAGCAGCTTTCACAACACCTGCAAGGAAATCTTTACGTACTGTAATGTTCATAAAGCCAGGACCTGCGATGTCGATTTTCTCAATATCTGTCCCTGCTGTTTCAAGATTTTCTAAAATTGCCTCTGCAATCGCACGTGGCGGCTTTTTCGCAATCTTTGTTAATTGCATCGCTAAGTTTGTTGCAAAGTCACCGTTTGCTTTATCCTTCGGTGTTTCTAAATGAATAGTTAAGTCACTTGCCTCTTCTACTAAGCCTGCTTTCACAGCAGCAGCAGCAAGCGCAGCTTTAATTTGTTGTTGTAGTTGTTCTACTGCGTTCATAGTTGTACCTCCGTATATTGTATTTGTAACGTATAGTTGCCGACTGACGTACCGCCGAGAATTAAATCATACTGCGTTTTAAACTCGCCACTTGCCTCTCGTCGCTCATACGATAGTTGATGGGTTTTTGTCACTAGTGGCATCATGCCGTAAGGGCTATCGTAATGACCTTGTTCCTTTTGCTTTGTGTTGAGTGGCAAGCGCATATTCACGCCGCCCTTGCGCATAATAACTGCCTGCTCATCTGTTAATTTGACTGTCGTACGGATTGTTTTATCATCCTGTACTTCCTCATATCGTAAATAGTGCGTCCCCGCTTTTTCAATAAAGGTTCCTTGTAACCACATCTCATATGTTTCTAATTCACCCTCTGTCGGGATAATAGAAGAAACGAGCTTTATTTTCACTTCAGTTCCTACATCGTTCACCGCCTGGACAACCCCTTTAATTCGATTATATAACCTTCTTATTATAGGATAGTTTTCTCTATTTAATCAAGAATGAACTGGCTGAATGAATGACTTTCCTCCGCAACAAAACCATGTTAGTAAACTCTCATATTATCATTAATACGTAAAAAGTGTAGACAAACCTAAACACCGGCTTGTCTACACTTTATAATAAAATCTATTATTTTACCCAGCCTAAAATCATTTCGCGGATTATTTTTGCGGCAGTGTTCGCCGTCATTTCTGAGTGGTCGTACACTGGAGCTACTTCTACTAAGTCGAAACCTACCACATTCACTTCAGAGCGTGCGATTTCGTGGATAGATGCTAGTAGCTCTTTTGATGTAATCCCGCCCGCATCTACCGTACCTGTACCTGGTGCATGCGCTGGGTCTAATACGTCGATATCGATTGTTACATAGACGTTACGACCCGCAAGTGTTGGTAATACTTTTTTCAGTGGCTCTAGTACTTCGAATAATGAAATGTGCATACCGTTTTCTTTTGCCCATTCCATTTCTTCTTTTAAACCTGAGCGAATACCGAATGAATATACATTCGATGGTCCAATTTGGTCAGCAATTTTACGAATTGGTGTCGCATGTGAATACGGCTCCCCTTCGTAATCTGTACGTAAATCTGTATGTGCATCAAAATGAATAATGGCAAGGTCTTCATATTTTTCATACACTGCTTCCATCACAGGTAGAGACACTAAATGCTCTCCGCCCATGCCAACAGGAATTTTACCATCTGCAAGCAATTTACGTACCCAGTCTTTAATTTCCTTTAATGATTTTTCTGGATTGCCAAATGGTAGTGGAATATCGCCCGCATCAAAGAATTTTACATCGCCTAGCTCACGATCTAAATACAAGCTGTACTCTTCTAACCCAATCGATACTTCACGAATACGTGCAGGACCAAAACGAGAACCTGGACGATAACTTACTGTCCAGTCCATGGGCATGCCGTATAAAACCGCTGTACTTTCTTCATAATTAGGATGACTTTTAATAAAAACATTCCCTGAATACGTTTCATCAAAACGCATATTATTCACCTTCTCTAGTTATTTTTATGTTGCATTTGTACCATTTAAATTATTTCCTAGAATAATAGGAATATTCCTGTGATTAAATGTTAAAAATGCAAGTATCAATTTATCTAAACTGCAAATTTTACACAAATGAAATACTTTTGTAACACAATTGAAACTTTCCGTTTCAGTTAAACGTACTATATTATGCAGTTCAAAAAAAGTATAGATGTTTTTCTGCAAAGTGCAAGAGTTTTTCGTTATTAATTCACACGAAAAGCACATACTACCATAACGAGTACAGATTGAGGTGAAATCGTATGAAACGACGTCAATATTTTAAAAAGAAAACACGTAAAAAATGGTCTAAAAATGTACTGTTAGTCATGGTTGCATTAGCTAGTGCATTTGTAGTTTCAATCCTTTCATTACGTGTTTATGCACAAATAGCTGGCGCACCACCACTGACAGTTCCGAAAGCTTCGATATTTTTAGATAATCAAAATAACCAAATCGGTGACTATTATACAGACGAACGCCGTTACTGGGTCGCAATCGATGAGTTATCACCCTATTTAATCGATGCAACGATTGCTGTAGAAGATAAGGATTTCTATGAGCATGGTGGGTTTGATTACTCTCGTATCGCGGGGGCCTTATTAGCAGATTTGAAAGCCGGCTCCAAAGTGCAAGGGGCGAGTACACTCACACAGCAGTATGCACGAAACTTATTTTTAACACATGAAAAAACGTGGACACGGAAAATTAACGAAGCCCTGTATGCCTACCGCCTTGAAATATTTTACGGGAAAGATGAGATTTTAGAGGGCTATTTAAATACGGTTTATTACGGTCACGGCATGTACGGAGCCGAAGCGGCGAGTCGTTATTATTTTGGGAAATCCTCCAGTGATTTAACATTAGCGGAAGCAGCGATGCTTGCAGGTATTCCGAAAGGGCCAACATACTATTCGCCTCTTGCCAATGAACAAAAAGCGACAGAACGGCAGCAGCTTATTTTAAGCTTAATGGAAAGCCAAGGGAAAATTACAGCATCAGAAAAGGAACGCGGTGTTTCAGAACAGTTGGTGTATAAAAGTGATGAGTGGATTGCCTCTAAATCAATTGCCCCTTATTTCCTAGATGTTGTGTGGGCTGAAGCAAGCGAAATTTTAGAAAGCCAAAACTTAAACATTAGTGAAGGCGGTTGGAAAATTAAAACGACGTTAAATCAAGCACATCAACAGGCAGCTGAACAAGCAGTCGCCAATCATATGCCCGATAGTGAATTGCAAGTGGGACTTGTCAGCATGGACCCTACTACTGGGTTTGTGACAGCCCTTGTCGGTGGGCGTGATTATGGGACAAGCTCATTTAACCGTGTGACACTCGCACAACGTCAACCAGGCTCGACCATTAAACCCATTTTATATACGGCAGCACTGGAAAAAGGCTATACACCGATGACATTTAAAGATGTATCGCAAACGACCTTTACGTATGATAACGGTCGCCAAACGTATACGCCAAAAAATGTAAACGGACAGTTTGCGACCCATGAAATGTCACTCGCACAAGCATTGGCTATTTCTGATAATGTGTATGCAGTGAAAACATTACAAGATATCGGTTATCCAAGCTTCCGTAATATATTAGAGCGTTTCCAATTAAATTCAACAAAAAGTGAGTCACCTTCTATTGCACTCGGGACAATCGAAACATCCCTGTATGCCTTAACAAATGCTTACAACATACTAGCGGCTGGTGGTGAATCTCTTCATGCAACAACGATTCTTTCCATTGAAAATGCGAAAGGACAAATCGTTTATGAGTATGAACAGCCTAAAAACGAACAAGTTGTAACAGAAGCAGATGCATACATTATGACGCAAATGCTCACAGGGATATTTGATCCTGTATTTAGCGATTATTCTCCCGCAACAGGTGTATCCATTCGACCAAAAATGACGCATACGTATGCCGCAAAATCCGGCACAACAAATAGCGACCAATGGATGGTTGGTTACTCTACTCATTTAACGACGGGTGTATGGAATGGCTATGACCATGGAAAAAATTTATCTACACAAGCAGATAATTCGACTACAAAGCAAGTATGGATTGATTTTATGGAGGCTGTGCATAAAGGATTGCCTAACGAGGAATTTGTACCGCCTTCTACTGTTGAAGGCGTAGTCATTGATATTGCTTCAGGTAAAATTGCAAACGAGGCATGCCCAGAAAATCAGCGTCTTGTTTATGTAAAAGCAGAGGATGTACCGGAAGAAAAATGTTCAACCTATTGGTTTGACTCAGATTGGTTTAATCAAGAGTCATTGGAAAATTCATGGGATAGCTTACTAAACTGGCTACCATTTGAATTATTTAAGGAACCTGTACAATAATGATACGTCTAATGGTATACCAGGACTTTCATTCATATAGTCACCTATAAAGACAGGCGTCCATCTGCCAAATGAAAATAAAAAGAGCTACTTCTTCCCCGGAAATACGATTGTTCCGTGGGAAGAAGTAGCCCTTTTATGGCAAGCGAAAGCATGAGAATCATGGGGCATTCGGCTTGGGAATGTTCAAATGCCGCATAGCTCTCATCGCTTTTCGTTTGGCCAAGTGTCCTAGCGCCTACTACCGTAAGCTCTGCTTCAAGTGTACTTTTTTTCATTAGTAGTTTCAACTACCGATTCAATACTAATTACAATTGTCACACTTTGTTCACGCATTTTTATATATTTTTCTATAAAAAGATTGACGAACATCTAGCTTTTTATGTTTATGATGCAAAAATTTTATGATTTTACAGTTAAATCATCTCGTAGTTTCTGCTCACTCCGATGCCACATTTCCAAGTTATGCGTCTTAAAGAAATCAGCCAACACTTGCTTTGAAACATCATCCATAAAATCAACCATAATATGTCGCTTCATCGATTTATCCATTTTATTGACATGCTCTGGTAATAGCTTATAGCCGCGACGTTTTTCACGGTTTACAACCATCTCACATGCCGTCACACCCGCAAAGTACGGACCGTCCGCTTTATAATCAATCGTGACCCATACAAGCCAGTATGGTTTTCCACCTTCAGAATCTTCGCGATTCGTTGTGAACTTAATGCCCCGTTCTACATCACTTTTCGCATGCATCGCACCAATATCCACAGCCGCTGTTTTCTCTTGCACATCAATAATCACGGGCGATACATTTTCAAGCGTTAGCGAGCCAATCCCAAACCCGCCATGTCCATCAGTCGGATCATTTTTAATAATGGTAAAGCCCATTTTTTGTTTTGGTTTTTCTTCATTAAACATTGTAAATCCCTCCGTTTGTATTATTATAAATAATACTATCATAGCGCATGATACTGCAAAAGGAATGTGCAACACTTGTGTTATAGGGCTTCTTCTATACTATATAGGAAATTAATGTTTGCATAATTGTGCATATAAAAGTATGGTTTTGGGGCTAATTGGGGCAGTTTTTGGGGCTATAAATTACGCTTTGGTGGGCATGTTTGTGTGGATGAGATATAGTGTGTTAAATAAAATTGGGGCTATTTGCTCCAGTTTTTTTTGTTTATTATCTAGCCATAAAGGTAGGTATTGAGTGTAAAAATGGACTAATAGGAAAAAACAGAGGGCGTGTGTACAGAAATGTGAGAGTTGAAGTAGGATGTTCATTCAATCGATTTATCTATTCATATAGAATTTTCTATTAACTATTCATTATACAATATCAATCAATTTGATATTCGAGAGTTTGTGTCATTGCTTTGACGCTTACACAGTTGCGGTTGCTAACAAGAAAAAACTACTTACCATAAATATGATAAGTAGTTTTAACTAATAGCTGTCATCAAATTTCCCTTTACAGTATAATTCCAAGAAATAATATTCTCTATACTATTTAACATTGGAATATTCTTCTCCTGAATTTCAATACCAACTACATTTAATACAGGTGACATATAGACTATTGTCGCAAGTCTATTAATCGCCTGTAAATCCTCTTTGTTTTTCACTTGTAATATTATCTTCTTCATCAAAACACACCTCCGAGAATTTAGCTATATCTAGAGCCCCGTACCCTTGATGATGACTAGGTAAATCTAAATCTTTTGCCGTTGTATATATTTTTTCTTTTAATTCATATCTCTTCCCATCAAAGAAAATATATACTGAACAAATTACACCCGTAACAATTGGTGTCGCAAAAGAAGTTCCTCTACGCATACCTCGAATACTTTTATCAAATATAGAACCCGTAGCCAATAAATTCGGCTTACTTCCCCCAATTGGTCCTTTACCTGAGTATTTCGCGACTCCTTTACCATTATCGTCTAATGACCCGACAGTTATACTCTCTATTGCATTTCCCGGACAATCTATACTATCTTCGTCTAAATACTTACCTTCATTTCCAGCTGCTACTATAAAAACTTTATTTTGATAGAGCTCACTATACTTATTAATAGCTTGACAAATATGACAAGGGTTATCTTTTTCACAATAAGGAATTGTGAATCCTAGTGATAGGTTGATAATAGAACAATCTTTAACAGCTTCATCAAGTGCACTTAAAAAATGAAATTCATCAATCCCAGATTCCGCACTATGACAGATTTTATAGCTTCTCAACGTTACCGCTGGGGCTAATCTTTTTATAATTTTCGCTACTAGATTTCCATGTTCCGAAGCCAACTCTAATCCATATCCTGTATAATCTTTTCTGTAAGTGGCCATTTCTTTGTTAATCCCACTATCCAAGACCCCTACAATAGTCTGAAAACCAGGGGACTGAATGCCTATATTTGCTCCAACGGCCTGAATAGGTGGAATAAAATCAAATTCAAAATCGGACTGTAACTTCCCTTTAACAGCTTCATTTATAATTAATTCAGGGAATTTTTTTTCTATAATCAATAGATTATATGTATCTATTTCTAAGTACAGAACATCTAAAATCGGAGATTGATACTTTATATTTAAGCTTTCTTCAAGAATATAAGAATATAAAATATCCTTATCGATATTCTTATAATTAATTGAATAAACTTTACACATAAAGCCACCTCCCCTTAAAATAAATATAACACCATATCCTTATATTAACAATTATATTTATATTTATATTTATATTTATATTTATATTTATATTTATATTGAGCTACAAAAAATTCTTATGCCTTGGTGAAATACCCTTGTCACTTCAAAATCAGCTCAATTTAAAACAGGCCTGCGAACTTTTGCGCAAGCCCTACCTAAGTGTTACAATCTATTTACAATTCATTTCTTTAGTCGATGTTGGCGCATCGGCTTTTTTATTTTCTTCGCTTTTAGCTACCACTTTCGCTACCTTTTCAGTTATATATGTTGACACTTCTTCAAAACTTTCCGGCTCTCGGCCAACCTCTTTGATAAATGTTTTGATGTTGCCTTCCATTGCAAAAGCGTTCCAGCCTTCCACACTGTTTATATCCAGTTTAATATTTGCTTTACTTGGTTGCTCTGCTTCTCCCTTTATCACTGTTTCGTGTAATTCATTAGCATGAATGTTAAGGGTATTAACTCCTTCTGACATTTCCTTAAACAAAGGATGGAATCCCATATCAATTAAGCGTACTGTATCTCGGATTTCATTAACTGCAAGATATGACATACCCCAGTCTTTATCCCACCCTTTATGTGTGATCTCGTCAATTCGCTCCATTAACTTTGCTACTGCCCCTTGTATAACCTCTAATTGAATCATTTGTGCTGATAAGTTATAAACACTGTGGCTATTTTCTTGTACGACTGTTCTTAATGTATGTTGAATTTGTTGCTGCATATATTTCTCCCTCTTTTCTGGTTATTGGTTCGCTACTGCTTTAAGCAGCAACATTTTGTTACGTGTGGATAAAGCACGCCACTCACTAACTTTTACTAGCATTATCTCACCCCCTAAGCATTTAATTTAGCTAATACTTTGGCGCGTTCTGCTTCAAAATCAATACCCGCTGCAGGCTCCATTATTTGCTCATTACGCTTATCAAACCAATGCGGAACTAACTCCCTTGCACGTTGTTGTATCGGCCTGTAAGTCGGTTGTGTGGCTTGTTCTACTTGACGTTGAATAATACGTGATAGCATGGCGCATTCGTTACGTACATCTTTTTTACGTGTTAATGCTTCCATTGAGCTAATCATTACCTGCTCCAATTGTATGTGGCTAAGAGCGCCTTTATATCGCTTCATGCTCCCAAATACAACGGGAAGTAATACTTCAAAATCACGTTGTTCTTCCACAGGTTGTGAAGTGTAGATGATCTCCAGCTTATCTTTCAATGTGACCTGTTGCGAATACGTATTACACGAATTTACGAAAGAATGATTAAAAGATTTTTCGTTAAAAAAATTAAAAGATTGCGTTTTGAAATTTACGTGTGAATCGTTGATAGATTGCGTGTTTTGCGTATGTTGCTGATAGGACATAGATGATAAGACATGCATGTTAGGACTTGTTGAGACATTCTGTGTCATTTCATTAGGGAGAATCTTATAGATAGATGCCCCCTTGATACCATGTTTACGTGTACTACTAATTTTTTCGATAATGTGTAATTCAGTTAACTTCTTAATAGCTCGATAAACGGTTTTTGTCGTAACGCCAATCTCATTTGCGAGCGTATCAGCTTTAATATGACAAGCACCTGGGTACTTCAATGAGTGACGCGATAGTGTATAAAGTGTTCGACGTTCAGCTAATGTCAGCTTGTCGAAATGCGTATAGATGTGATCCTTTACTGCTGCATCCATTTCTTCAACAGATGAAAATGTTTGGTGTTCACGTAAGTAACCGAATACACCGTTTGATTGAATTTCTTTCATACTTCCCTCTCCTTTCTAATGCGCGGCTTATTTCTCGTCCATTCACCGCTACCTGTTGATAGGTTTTTGAAATAAAATGTAACTCATTGATTACATAATAAAACTAATAAGTTACATTGTCAACACTTTTAGTTACATTTTTAAATTCAACAGTTTCAAAAAGAAACTAATTAATGTTATAATGTTTATAGGAGGTGGTTATAAAATGATGGCTGAAAAAATAAAAATCCTTTTAATAAAAAAGGGGATGTCTTCCGTTGATCTTGCTGAAAAATTGGGCACTAAACCACAAAACTTATACAACAAATTTAAACGTGATAATTTTAGTGAAAAAGAACTGATTGAGATCGCAGAAGCATTAGGAATTAAATATGAGGGATTTTTCTTTCTGGAGGATGGAGAGAAAATCTAAATACAAAAGCACTCCCAGCTGCGTAAACAGTTAGGAGTGTTTTATTTACCACATTTCAGTAGTTACTTTTTTTCATTATTATTTGAACGGGATTTAATATATCTTTCATAATTGCTTTGTCGCTGATAGTTTCTATAAAAAAGATGTATATATTCACTTCCATACGGCCAACGCGCTAACCCTCCCTCAAAAGATATATGATTAAAACTAGTATAGCTCTCCGTTGTTCCAACTTCTAAGGGTACCGATAGTTCCGGTACACTAAATTTATCTCTACTTTGTTTCAATTCAAATTCTATATTTCCGTCCCTAACTTTAAAATACCCATCGTTATAAAATGACGCCCCACTACTTGGATAAAATTCTGCTTCAAATTCAGATGGTAACTTACTTAAAATTGCATTATTTTCATCGCGACACTTATCTTTATGAGGTCCTTCGCCGATAAAAATCTTTTTATAAAGTATTAAATCTTGCTCAATAAAATTTAAAATCTTATAAATAACATACGCATCATAAATATTTAAATCGTCACTTTTCCGTTTCATGACAATTGCATTGATTAGCTCTGAATCAAATTCCTTAGATCGGATTCTGCCTGTAAAACTTAACATTTCCGACATTAAATCTAAATCGTCTTTAAATATTTTTTCTATTGTATGATAAAATAGTTTTTTCTTCATAAGTTCTCCGCACACCTTCAAATAATTATTCACTAAATAATACCATAAATAAAACACCTACCCAAAGGTAAGTGTCCACTTAAACAAACTATTCAATTGCTTCAATGCACACTGCTTATTCTTCTCCAGCTACATACATAGTTTGGAGTGTTTTATTTTGTCTATGATAAAAGTCACACTCAAAAGAACGTGACTTATTTACTATCTAAACGAATCTTTATTAGTTAACATTTCTTCACGGATTTCGTCATAACTTTTTCCTAATCGTAAAAGTGAAGCCATGACCGTTTCTACCTCAACCACTTTTCTTAAATCCTCGGTAGTTAAATTATCTCTTAACGGATCATTTCTTTCTAAGCCATAATATTCTTTTAATTGAGCTGCGCTTGCACCAAATACTGTGGAATAAACAATATTTGTGAATGCAGCATATTCATTAATTGGTAAATTCCCATTAAAGAATTGTTGAATTGAATCTGTTAATCGTCTACGTTCGCGTTTTGAAATTTCACGTTCTACTGCCCAGGCTCTTTGAGCATCATCGGCTACTTCTTCCACATTTAAAAGGAAATTCCTAACACTTGCAGCCACATCAGATTCAGTTAAAAGCATACCTACTCTCAATAGTCCACGACGGTTCAACACCTGAAGTGACGGAGCTGAAGATAGGTCTGGTTCATTATGAACCAGAGCTTTAAACTCCTGTAACGTTTTCCCCTTAAGTAAGCGCAATTCTTCATAATCGTTAAATTCTGCACGATGGCGTTTAATGATTGTCCGAATTGTTTCCACAGGGACCTCATAGTAATTTGCCGCCATTGTTAATGTGACTTCTAATTTATCACCTATAACTGAAATTGCCTTTACTTTATCCAGTACATCATCACGGTATACATTTTGATCACGCATAGTTCTACTTTCAATCAAAATCATTTGACCTTGTTCATTAATTTGTGCTGTTAATTGATTAGTCTCATTACTCATACTCTCACCTCCCATCCATTTACAATTGTAAATGAAATGGAAGATAATAACAGTAATACAATTTTGATAAATAACAAAAGACCGCACACATTGCACGGTCTCACTTAAACATCCTATTCAACTGTTTCAATGCACACTGCTTATTTTTCTCCAGCTGCATACACCGATACTGGTTTTATTTTTGTAGCTAGTCCTTCAACCTCGCTTCCCCCGCCGTTCAAATTACCACAATTTCTTTAGTATTTCTTGTGTAGCTTTAGCTGATTCATTTGCTTGATATCCGATTTCAATCCGCGCCTGGATCTCTTTCAAGGAGTTAGCTTTTGCAATAAGTTCTGCATCTGAATAAGCTTCAGGATTGTTTAATACTTTTTTCGCTGATTCTATTTGCTCTTTGAATATAGCTCGCACATTCAATGGCAGCGTTTCAAAAAACTCTTTACGTGCTTGGATTTCTATAAATGATGTAGGTTGTGTACTTACTTCCCATTCGTTCTCTCGATAAGACATACACTCACCACACTTTCTTAGGATTCAAAGAAAGTTCATCCAGCAAAACATGTAACGGTTCTGGCGATGGTACTTCTACTTGTGAACGAATAGATTCAGCAATTCGTGATACTATATTTCCTCGATTTAGCATCTTTAGGCGCTTTTCGTTTAAATCTTCCACAATGGTAAATAGCTGTGCATGTAACTTTAAAGCGGATTGTTTTTGCTGATAATAAGCTTTACGTGTATCTTCAGCATCCTTTGTAAATGTTTGTAATGCTTCATGTACTATTGTTTCTAATGCTTTATATTCTGCTTCATTATCATTTAAACGGGATTCTAATACTTTAATTGATTGTGTCATTTCGCTGATCTTTGATTCAATTTCTTCAGCCTCACTGTAACGGCTGTTCGTCGCATATTTAGCTACTTGCTCGTGTAGTACTGCTTTCTCTATATTCAGAGCATGTATATCCTTTTTCAATGCAAAACGTTCTGTTTTCAGTTGATTTAGTTGCGGAATTTGTGTCTGGTAAACATCAATCGCTTGTTTAATATTCATCATGCTTTAATCCCTCTTTCCTTTAATAGTTGTTCACATTTTTCACCTAGATCATCGATACGTCGCTGCATGTTATCTAGCTCATTCTTAAAATCTTCACGTTCTAAATGTTGGCCCCAATAATCACTTGCTGTAAATTGTACATTCGTTTTCCATTCGATTCCCTTTAGTAATGGATGATTCGCGTCCGTTGTACAGAAAGTAGTTGTATCACGTGGATGATTGGTCAAACAAATTTCATAAACAGCACCGTGATTAATCAAAATGGCTTCTCCTGGATCCATTACTAACGATAATTTGCTTTCGGTTTTTATATCACGTAAGCTCGTAAATCTTCTAAAAATGTAGCTACATTTACGTAATTTTTGTAGCTTTACATAGCGATAAATACGTTCACCAGCTTTTGTTGTAGGAATAAATTTAAAGAATAATAGTGGCCCTTTTTGTACGATAATTAGCTGGCCATTCTCTTGGTTTTTCGTAGTTGTAACTGTCTGCTTCGGTTCATGTTCCAGTGTGAATGCTACGTTTTTAGCATATTTAACAGTGCTAGGCTCAACGTGAAAATACTCCACATTTTCGCCTTTTTTATTCCAATGAACAGCTCCAAAATCAGCAGCTAATCCATAAATTGCTCTTTCGATTTTCATCCAACTCTCTTTCTAAAAAAATTTTTCAAAAACGGATTTTTCTGCGCGTTTAATGGGCAATCGGTGTAGGGGCATTGACCTCTCTATATTGAAATGGAGGGGGGCTATAGAAACAAAAAGCCCATCACACCATCGCTGGCATGTAATGAGCTTCGTGAGCTTCTAGTATTATTTAGCTTTGTAACGATTGATAGCTTTACAATGCTTACATTTCACTTCTAAGTCATAATCATGATGACTAACTTCATGATCCTTTTTAGCTTTCAGCAATAACTTGCTACACTGTGAACACTTAATCTCTTTCACTCTGCTACCCCTCCTTCCTGATGTTTTAAGCTCCTGGAATTTGCGGTGTTGCTACAAATCCTATAGGCAACCAATGCGGTGTACTATATTGTTTGATATGCTCAACTAAAGGAAGCCGTAAACTTTTACCATCAATTAAATAAATGATTGGATCTGCTAGCTCTTTGGCAATTAATTTTTGCTGTTGCAAATCAACAATCAACTCAATCGCTTCTTTATTCCACCCAGTCCAAAAGATAATGTTTTGGAACTCACCATCATAAATCTCATAATCCCCTTTATACTGAAACCCTACTTCTTCAAATACACGTTCTACCTCTGTATAACTTGCACCTGGATTCTTTCGTATATATTCCAACACTTTCAATGCTACATCCTGCATGATTCTAACCTCTTTTCATCAGTTTTTATTGTGGCACTTAATAATTTTGCGTTATATGCTCTAGCTTCATTTTGTTACTTTTTGTGTAACAGGCAGAAACCCAAGCACATCAAGGGTTCAGACCTAAAAATATAAAAAAAGTATCGGTTACAAAAATTTTTCATCTATATATAATTAGGCTGATTAGGTAGATTAGGCATTTTACCTATTTCTCTAATCTACCTAAAATAATAATTCTTTATATATTGTTACTTGTTACTTATATTAGATTAACCTTAGAGGCTGTAAGGCTGAACAAGGTTACAAAATAGGTCACAAAGGTAACAAAGCTAATTCACTTTTATAAACCCGTTTCTAGTTGGTCTACCTTGAACTTTTAATAACTTCATCACAGGCTTGTAGCATTCTACTAATTTGATAGCCTCTTTAATCTTCATTTTAATTTTGCGCGGTGGACGCTCACCTACATAAGGAAGTTTCTCAGCCACCATTTCTACTGAAATCCTATCAGGATAGCCTAGCACTTCAATAGCCTTTTTAACGTCTTCGGCATACTCATTTTCATATTGGAAGTGTTTTCGCTGCTTATCAAAAACAGCCCAACTGTCTTTCGGTATACCGATAAAAGGATCAGCTTTATATAAAACAACTGCCTCGGCTAAAATTTGATCCACATGATGCCTAAAATGTTTTTCAGGCTCCTTTTGCATCACGTATTCTTTTGGCCCGCACAGGATAGGAATGTAACGCCTGCTTCCTGTATAATCACTTAGAATTTCAATTTTATTTGATGTACCTACTAGTACAAACTCACGTAATCGCTCTTCTATGTGCCTTGCATAAGCAGCACGATATTTTTCCATCCTCCGGCTAATGAATTCTTTTTTTGCCTCTTCACTTAGCTTTTTAAACAGCTTCAATTCATCAAGTGCTACAATCCAAGTACCCTCAGTACGTTCTCCAACTATTTTAGATTCTGTACTTTCTAAGCTATCTAAGAACCAACCTTTTGATAGGTCTCGGAAGATATTAGACTTATAAATCCCTTGTTCACCAATTAATACGATCATCTCTTGATACTCGCAACCAGGTTCAAAAACTCTTTTCACCATTGCTTTCAGAAATTAACGAGTTGCTAGACGTGTATAATTTGGTATATCTTCTGCACCTAGCCAATCAATGAACATTCTTTCAGCTCTTGGGATACCGTCCCATACAAGCGAGTTTAGATAGTCCTGAACTGGATGGAAACGATTCCGATTGTAAACCTCTACAAAGGCCTTTTGAATACGTTTTTCTGATGTAATCTCGTACACTTTTTCAATGTATACCTCTAGTCCTGTGGTATCGTTATCTGTCCAAGCAAAGATACCGGTTGCCCCTTCTCTTAAAGACCAGGGAAGAGGTGCTATACCCTTAATGTTATTGTAGAAAGTGTCTTTCCTAATACGTCCTTTAAGCTTTGGATCATTTTCAAGTATCAGTTCAATGTTTGCTGTACTTGCTGCAATCTTTCCAGTGTATGGATCTATCTTTAATTTTTTCGTCCATTCTATATTTTGAGCATCTATAGGACTTCCAAAATCATCAAAGGCGCTTGCTACCCTTGCGGTAGCGAGTTCAGCATTTACAGCATCTAACGATGCAGCAAAATGAACCATTTGCACATATGAAGGTAATTTGTTTACTGGTGTATCCGGCTTTGCCTCGTTATCTAACTCCCCGTATTTATGCAGTCGTACCAGGTCAAAAGCATTCACTAGTTTTCCGCTGCACGGATCCGTTGCATGATGTGAATACAAGAATAAGCCATCTTCATAAATGACCGCCCCGCCTACAGTCGAACCACCGACAAATGTATAACGCCCGCTACCATCGTCTGTTGGTGTATAAACACCGGTTAAAAATGTAGCTATGGCAGCGTGTATATCATATGCGCGACAAAAGGCTCCTACAGCCCCGTTTTTCTCTAAAGGATTCCCTTGCTTGGCTAGATTACGTGTTTGTACGGTTGTTGCTCCGGGTACTTCTGGCCACTCCTGAATATTGCGCCAATCACCATACATTGCTAGCACACCATCAGCACTTAAAAACGGTTTATCTCCATATTGGAACACGTATTGACTATCAGCTGAACAACTTGGCCAATACATCAAACGAGCTACTTCAAAAGTAGTTGGATCCGCAAACTCTATTCCTATTAAACTTGCTAGCTTCCTTGCAGTAGGTTCATATTCATCCGATCCCATTGTTCTATCAGTGGGAACTATCACACGCAACCTCGGCTTAAATTCACTGTGCTTTCGAGTGCTATACGTGACGTATGCGCACCCTAGCCCTTCTAACCTGCGTAATACATCTTGTGTGCCGCCTGAAGGAATGTTATCTAAATCAAGGGTAACTAGATCTCTTCCAAGTACATTAGAAGTTTTTCTTCTGTCATCGCGTAACCATCCGCCGACAAATCCTCCTACATCTTTTAATTCATCCTGTTGTGACTTTGGTAGTTTAAGATAGTCATTCAGTGTTTCTGTACCGCGTACCGGTGCTTTAAGCTTTTCGATAAGTTGTACCCACTGTATTTTTTGCGCAATCCATTTCATTGCTTTACGATTGCCTGCTGCTGATATAGTTAGTTCTCTATTGTATTGCATCTAATTCTTTCACCTACTTTCAGGCCCGTTCTTATCCCAAATACATACAATATTATTTTTCATAATAATGAGCCCCTCAGATGTCCGTATATAGGTTTTGTCATCACAGAGATAATCATCAATTGGTCTATCCAAAATCACATTAAAGTTTCCCCAACCACTTCTCACGGGATGATGTAATACAGTTTCAATTAAATAAATGTACATTTTATTCACCGCCCCACTTTTATTTATTGCATGCCTGCCAAAGCAAATTTATTTTTTACCACTCATTTGTAATTTCTAAAATAACTTCCTTCGCACTTTGCGCTGGGTACCAACGTTTGCGAGACTTTTTAATTTCAATAGCCCTCATTCGAGGATCGGAAAGAAATTCATCTTCTAAAAACCTTTCGCTCATACAAGTTAGCTCAGCTAATCGTTTTACATCTACAAACCAAAGGGCTTGTTTAACTTCTTCTTCAATTTTTTTGTTTACATAATCACGGACTGCTAATTTATCAATTTGAACTTCGATACTTGCTGTAGGAATCATTTGAACACCTCGCAATTGGATTCTGTTATTTCAAATATTTCATCAAAACTTTTTCCTATCGTGTCGCAAATTTTCTTTGCAGTACCAGGTCTTGGAGATTGCCTCCTATTCGATATTTGAATCAATGATGCGGCTGAAATACCACAAGATTTTGCAAAACTCCTCTTAGAAAATCCTGATTTTATTAACAACGAATTAAAATCAACCTGAGACTTAATTAAAATCATCTTTCACACCTCCTGAAACCAACATACAAAACAAATTAACCAATATACTGGTTAAAATGATTAGTATAAAGATAATACCATTCTGATTAATTGTCAATCAAAAATGATTAGCATAGTGGTTAAAATGATTAGATTATGATAGAATTACATAAAATCTGTTGAAAAAGAGGTGATTTTCAAATGCCATTTATCCATAGTAATTTAAGAGTCTTAATGGCCGAAAGAGGCTTAAACATACAAAATATAAAAGATAATACAACACTTTCAAGAACTACTATTTCTAATCTGGTTAACAATTACGGTTCGGGGATTCAATTCGATACGTTAGTACAATTATGCTCACTTTTAAATTGTTCTCCTGGGGACCTTTTAACATATGTAGATGTAACATTCGAATTTTCAGAAGAGAGGGACAACCAAACTTTTAATGCAGAGTATGAAACGTATGTAGAAGATCCTAGTGAAGGTTATGGTGAAGAATATTTATGTAGAATAACTACAAATATAAGTATTCTCTGTAAGATGATTTATGAAAAAGAGATTTTCCAATTTAAAATTCCTTGTAACGTACAAGTGGAGCTAGATCATAGATGTAATATAGTTAAGTTAAATGCCGATACATCAGATGCTTTCCAAGTGAATATTAAAAAGCATAAATTAACCATGCCTATTTATGTCGCAGAACATTTTTTAGAACAATTACACATCTATATTGAAGAACTAGTACCTTTATGGGTCAGCAAAATTTAAAATCAAAAACCCATTCATCCCTATACACATGCCTGCCAAAGCTGGAAAGGGATGCGAAATGAAATTATATAAATCAGTGAAAGAAAACGAAGTGTATTACTACTTCAATAGCAATAATGAAAAATTATGGATGTTCCGCCACAAGTATTATGATTCGACTGGTAAGCGAAAAGAAAAGAAGAAAAGTGGCTTTCAAACAGAAAAAGCAGCGATAAAAGCCCTTTTAGAAGTAAAGGCTCAAACGCTGCGTGGTGAAACGAAACAACTTGATTATGAGAAAATAACTGTAGGTGAATGGCTAGATATCTGGTATGAAACTAACTGTAGTAAATGGAAAGTGACCACAAAAATACAACGATTAGGTATTATTAAAAACTACCTAAAGCCATATGTTGGTCATCATAAATTACAAAAACTAGATCGCATTATTTATCAAAAAAGTTTTATTAATAAATTAGAGGGGAAATTTAAGGCTTCTACAATTCGTCTATGGCATACTATTTTCAAAATTGCTATCAATGCAGCTGTGGATGCTGAAATACTATCTCGTAATCGTTTTAATCGAATTGCACTTCCAGCTGATTCCGATAAAGAATCACTAAATTACTTTACATCGGATGAATTAGCAACTTTCCTAAATGATATACAAAAAAATGAAAGCCTCACAAACTACATGTATTTCCTTGTTGCTGCATACACAGGTATGAGAAAAGGTGAAATTTGTGGGCTTCAATGGAAAAATATTAACTTTAACAATCAAACTGTAACAATTGAACGCACCCGTGATCATAAAGGTATTCGACTACCTAAAACAAAAAACAGTTATAGGACTATTCTAATCGATACAGATGTTATGAAGCAATTGGAACATTATAAAACATGTTGTAAGGAGAAATTGTTCTCGTATGGTAAGAAGTTAAATAGTGATACATTCGTATTTATTAACGACGATGCTGTTCCAATCTTCTCTAATAGTCCAAACCATATATTAAAAAAATCATTAAAGCGTACTGGGTTACCAAAGATCACTGTGCATGGATTGCGTCATACTCATTGCACATTACTTTTAAACGAAGGTCGGGATGCTAAGGTAATTTCTGAACGTCTAGGGAACACGCCTGAAATGATTTATAAAGTATATGGTCACATCATGAAACAAATGGAAGTCGATTTAGTTACGGCATTTAGCCAGAGTTTAGAAGCAAGTGGGGCTAAAATTGGGGCTAACTGATAGTAAAACATTCAGAAAACATTGATATTAAGCTGTTTTCTAAGGTGTATATACGCTATTATAAATAATATACACCATAACTCAAAGCAGGGAGGCTTTATAAGATGCCAATCGTCACAGTCAAATTATTAGAAGGTCGTACGGATGAGCAAAAACGTGCATTAGTTGAAAAAGTAACAGAAGCGGTAGCTGAAACAACAGGTGCTCCAGCACAAAACGTAACAATCATCATCGAAGATATGTCAAAAGCACACTACGCTACAGGCGGCGTTCGCGCTTGCGATAAATAAGGTTTTGAGAGAGAATTTACTTAATATAGTAAATTCTCTTTTTTTGTGAGGTGACGTATGAAAACAAAACTAATCCAAATCGGCCTTATGCTCATGTTCATTACGGGGCTTATGCTTGTTTTGATCAACCCTATACAGAGCTTCCTTGTCTCTCACTTAAGTAAGTCGCTTGTGCCGACACCCACCCAGCAAGTAGC
Organism: Lysinibacillus sp. KU-BSD001; assembly: GCF_042920265.1. NCBI lineage: Bacteria > Bacillati > Bacillota > Bacilli > Caryophanales > Bacillaceae > Lysinibacillus > Lysinibacillus sp. KU-BSD001. The sequence goes on from NZ_JBDQZI010000002.1 coordinate 206,213, forward strand.
TGCTGAAAATAGTGAGGTAAGCTTTGATTTTGAAGCGGTACAATCACTATCAATTATTGATGTGTTACGTGCACAAGCAAGCAAGAGTGACTTACCTGTGATTGGTAGCATCGCCATCCCTGAAGTCGGTCTAGAATTACCTATTTTAAAAGGTGTAGGAAAAGAAGCGTTAGCTGCTGGCGCTGGTACGATGAAACCACAGCAAATGATGGGACAAGGCAACTATTCACTAGCTAGCCATTACTTTGAAGAAAAAGATATATTATTCGGTCCCCTTTACGAAGCTGAAATCGGCGATAAAATCTATTTATCTGATTTATCCTATGTGTATGAATACGAGCTAACAACAAAGGACATCATCGAGGAGACAGACGTTTATATTATCGATGATGTACCGAATGAAACATTACTGACACTCATTACGTGTGCAGTAGAAGGCTCCAAACGCTTAGCCGTTCGCGCAACATTTACACAACGTTATACACCTGAGTATGATGCAAATGAGGCCATCTGAAAAGACATTGGGCATGGCTTCTTTGCGACCAGGATGGTGGCATGTTGATGCGACCACCGCAGGAGCAATATTTCTTAGTAGCTATGTATCAAGAAGTAAGAAAAGGGTGTCCGAAAAGTTTTCACTTTCTGGACACCCCTTTTCATTAAGCGTTTTTACGACGACGGATGAAGAAGAATGCACTCATTGCCATTAAAGCAAAACCTGCATAAAACATCGCCGTTGTAGACGCACCATCTGTTTGAGGAAGTTTCGCTACGCTCTCGCCTGCTGTTGAAACATTATCGTTCCCCGCTGTTGTACCGTCAGTCGTTGGCTCTTTCGACTCCATTGCGACTAATGTACGCTCAAGCTCTGCTAAACGTTCCTGTAATTTTGTAAGTTCTACACCTAATACACGCAGAAGCTCTGCTTGTTCTTCAGGTGTCAGCTGTTCAAACATCTCTAGGAATTGCTTTAATTCTTTGATTTGCTTTTTAATATCTTCCGGGTTATTTGGAATTGGATCTTCTATAATCTTCTGGATATTCTCTACCTGCTCCGGTGTTACTGGAGATGGTGTATTTGGATCTGTCGGCGGTGTGCCTGGATCTGTTCCTCCACCTGGATTTGTTGGTGGTGTACCTGGATCTGTTCCTCCACCTGGATTTGTTGGTGGTGTACCTGGATCTATTCCTCCACCTGGATTTGTTGGTGGTGTACCTGGATCTATTCCTCCACCTGGATTTGTTGGTGGTGTACCTGGATCTATTCCTCCACCTGGATTTGTTGGTGGTGTACCTGGATCTGTTCCTCCACCTGGATTTGTTGGTGGTGTACCTGGATCTGTTCCTCCACCTGGATTTGTCGGTGGTGTACCTGGATCTGTTCCTCCACCTGGATTTGTTGGTGGTGTACCTGGATCTGTTCCTCCACCTGGATTTGTCGGTAGTGTTAATTTATGAATTGCCTCACAATTTTCTACCGTTAGATTACTTACAAATGTACTTCCTTCATAAAGCTGATACGTTCCCTTTTCTAATGTATAAGGTACAGTTAATTGACCATTTACATCTGTTATACCTGTAGCTATGGCTGTTCCCATATCATCTTTAATCGTTACTATTATCCCTTCACGTGCAGTATTATTAGCATCTAGTAACGTTAATGTGAAGATTGGACATGCGTTGTCTGATACCTTTACAGCTGCTCCACAAATTTCATCAATATAACTTACCGTAATATCGTCTAATTTTTGATTTGCACTGTTGTATACCTCATATGTTATACCTTGTTGCAATAAAGATTTATCATTGAACATAATTTGTCCATTTACATCCGTTGTACCTGTAGTAATAACTTGACCAGCTTGGTCTTTAATTGTTACTTGTACACCTGCACCAACAGGTTGAAGATCTTTATTATTCACAGTTAGTGTATAAACTGGACATGCATTCTTAATCACGACACCTTGACAGTTACTTGTATATGTTACTGCCACATCACCAATCTTGTCACCTTTTGTACCATCTGCATTTTGCTCATAGACTGTATAAGCACCTGGTTTTTGATTTTGTGGTAATTGAATCTTCCCATCAGCATCTGTTTCATCTGTCGTTAAAACAACTTCTGTGCCGTTACTATCTTCAACAATTACTTTTGTATTAGTCTTAGGATTCCCATCTTGACCATTCACTGTAATTGTGAAAATATCACAAGCTCTTGGCTTTTCAACTTCCGCTTCACAAGGTGTTTTTGTATACGTTACTGTCACATCACCAAGAACTTTCCCTGAATCTGTAACTTCCACTTCGTATTCTCCCGCAGGTGTAGTTGCTGAAGGTAACGCTACTTTTCCTTCTGTGTCAACAGTTGCTTCAATTGTTTCATTTGTTGTTTTATTCGTTAAAATTACTTTTGTGCTTTCTGGTAAAATACCATCTTCATCTTTCACAGTAATCGTGAAGAATTCACAAGCTGGAGCTGGTTGAATAGTTGCTTCACAAGTTGTTTTTACAACAAATTCACCTAGCTTTTCAGCACCTTCATATACTTCATATGTGCCTGGTTCAAGGTTTGAAATCTTTATTTTACCTTCATTATTTGTTGGATTAATTGTTTGTGTAATAGTATTACCTGTATCTTTATCCTTAATAATGACTATTACATTCTCTCGAACTTTTCCATCAGCATCTTTCAATGTTAATGTAAAGTTTGGGCATGTAGGTGCTTCTGTAATTGCTGTTTCACAATTATTATTTGAATAATCTACAGTGACTTCACCTAAATATTGATTCCCTTCGTAAAGGTCATATTTACCCGCAGATGTTGTTGGTGGCACTGTGAATTTTCCACCTGCATCTGTTTTTGTTGATGGTGCTGTAATCACATTGCCAGACTTATCTTTTAAAACGACTTCAACATTCGGACGTGGGTTTCCATCTTTATCATTTAACGTAACTGTAAATGCTGGACAAGTATTCTGTGGCTGTAGTTCACCTTGACACTCACCTATTCCATATTTCACTGTTACATTTCCTAAATGATTTGAACCCTCATATACTTGGTATGAACCAGCTTGTACAGCTTTCGTTCCAGTACGAGGAATTGTTATTTTCCCACCATTATCTGTCGTATCTGTAAACTTCACATTACTATTACTATCTTGTAATGTTATTGTTTTATTTACTATAGGTTTACCGTTAATATCTTTGATTGTTAAAGTGAAGTTTGGACATGCATTACTTGAATCAACAGTTTTTTCATTTACTAATTCTGTCACATACGTAGGAACTTTTAATGTGTCTGTGTTTTCATCCAACATGACAGTTTGCTCACCCATTAATTTGTACCCTACCGGTGCTTTAACCTCTTTAATTTTGTAAGAACCATAATTGATGTTGTTAAATACAACAAAACCATCGGCATCTGATTTTTGAGTTGCAATAATATAATCTGTACCCTTAATTGTCTTGATTAATTGGAATTCAACATCCGATAACGATTTTTTATCAGCAGTTGTTGGATCTAAGCCGACTTTGTAGAACTTTAAATTCCCTTTCGTCATGTCTATAGAAGCATTGGATGTACTAAAATTTAATTTATCTACTACTGGCTTATCAGTTTGTTGGTTTCCAGCTACATTATTTGAGTCATCAAACGTAATTACTGCATTATTCTTAAATTCTTGCCCCTTAGCACCTAAAGCTATTGTTTGATAACGTACTTGATATCCCTCTTTAGCTAAATTACCAAAGTCAATTGTAAAACCACCATTCTCAAAACTGTGGACAAAACTTGAATTACTTAATTTCCCCCAGCTTGCCGAAGTAGTTGCACCACTTGTACCGACACCATATTTACGGATTTCAATTGAACTTTGAATAAGCATTAAACTATCTGAAGGATTATCCTTTACAACTACATTTTTTAAATCTGAAAGCGATTTATTAACGTCAATTGTCCATAGTAGGATGTCCGTACTATTACTACTAGTATTATTACTAACTGCTTTATTAATTAGGCTGTTGGCATTTTTAACTGTGACTGGCGTTGATTCTAAAGTATGCGTAGTTGTGGTCTTAAAAGTAGCACTATTTTTATACGTATCGTCTGAATCGTATTTTGGTTCATCGCTACCAATCCCTACGATATTGTCCATATCTTTTGTTTTATACTCAACTAAGTATACTTCGTTATTTTTATCGGACGCTAATGCATTATCAAATGTTAACGTATAGCCTGTTTTACGTACTTCATTTTCAATTAGCTCCTCCGTATACGATACAGTATAATCCGTAACTTCTGTAAGTTGCTCGCCTTTTGAAGTACTCGTATCACCACTGCCAAGCGTTGTTTTGTAAACACCTAGAGTCCCGGCTATAATTTCATGCCCTGCCCCCAAAGTATCTACTAAAACAGCCCCTTGAATATTTCGTTTATTCGTATTTACTTGTACTAGCCAAGTAAATTCTTGTGTTGCATAGTTATATGAACCCGTTTTACGACCATTGTTAGCTGTTGCTGGCGCTGGTGTGTAGTCAGCTGTTTTTGTTAATGTATACGTTTTACTTGTAGCAACTGGATCAGTCCATGTTGCGACAGCTGTATTCCCATACCCACTATTTATTACTGAACCATCATCTGAAATAGCATAAGAAGTTTTATACGTTACGGTAACACTACTATTTGGATCGATTTCCATATTTCCAATAGTGAAACCATTCGAATCTAGTTGTTTATTACCTGTACTTTTACTTACACCAATGTCATTTGTATCAACATGACTATCTTTATTCGTATCGACAAGCGTATGCACACCTGTTTTACTACCTGTCGCAAATGTATCTGTAAGTGTTAATCCTGTAATAGGTTCTGTAGGATGATCATTTGTAATCGTTACTGTCCAGAGAATTTCCTTTTTATCAAAATCTACTGAAGTCCTTTCTTTCTTTAAAATTCCCTCAGTAAGTGTATGACCAGCTGTTTTGCCACTGGATACCGTACCACTTGTTACCGTATTCTTAATAGTTTCTGAGTCATTCGATGCATCAGCAAAGAATTTTTGACCATTATCTTTTTTGTATTCTGCATCATATGTGATACGGTAAGCATCTGTAATAGCATCATTAAACTGAAGTTTGAACCCTACTACTTTTCCGCCCTCAGTAACATCCGATACACTATAATCACTACTATTTAATGTAGCTATTACACTATCAAATGTACCATCTTCTTTAACACTAACTTTTTGTACTACAATTGAACTTTGATCAATGACATGTGAGCCAGGAAGTGTATCTTCAATCCATGCATCACCTGTAGCTATATTTAATTGATTATAATTGTAACGAACTTCCCATTTCGACTTATAATTTGTACCAGATAATTTACTCTTATCCAGTGCCTTACCATAAGTTGTTGTTACAGTGCCCGAAGTAATTGTTTCATTATTTGTAGTATCTGTATCGGTTAAAGCAATCGTATTAGAAAATGATTTTTGTCCATCACGCTCTTCAGATTTAAGGGTAATTTTTGTTCGGTACGTAATTTTATAAGCAGCATTGCCTGATAATGTAATAGCCGCAAAATTAGGATAATCATTTATAGCAAATGGAGTATCTGCTACTTTCGTTAACCCTACGCTATAGGATTCTACCTTTATATCACCATCTAAACTATGACCACCTGTAGGTGTATCTTTTACTGTAGCTGATGTTAGGTTTTTACCTGCTTCATTTACCCATACTTCCCAATCAATATAGCGTTCCCCTAACACTGTACCGTTAGTGCCGTCTCCTGTATAAACGCCTTTAGATGTAGCAGTTTTTTTCATTTTTTCGTTTGCAGTACCTGGCTTGAAAGTAACAGAAACGATTTCCGTCCCTCCAGTAGCATTAGGAACTTCGAAATCTTGAGTTAAATCCTCATTTCTACCAGATAAATTGAACCCAGATGTAAAGTCAAAACTTATCGGCACACTAGAGCCGGTATGGTTAAGTAAATCCACATCTGTTAATGTCACTCTCACTTTTCCAGCATCTGCTTCATAACTAAAACCTGGTGCTATTGCGGATTTTGGCTTTCCGCCATGAAATGCATCACTAAAATCAATTAAAAAATTTGTCGGCAATTGAAACTCAAAATAATCCCCTACTTTAGGACCATAGTCTAAGTTGGCATTAAATGAAAATGTCATTTTTGCTTTTTCATTCTGCTCCAATGGCTTATCGTAAGTCTTGATTGGTTCACCATTGATTGTCATAGTAAAGTCAGTTAGTGGCGCATTTATTACCACTATCGCTGAATCTTCAGAAGTAGTCATTGGAGTAACATATGGTACTACTGTAGCCGAATCTTCAGAAGTAGTCGATGAACTAACATTTGGATCACTAGTGCCTGATGTAGAACTAGCTGCTGGCGGTGTTCCTGTTTCAATTTCATTTGCAAACACCGAAATTGGGCTTAAAATGGTCTGAAATACGAGCAACACTGCAAGCACTGCTATATTTAGTTTTCTCATTTCCTTAGGTTTTCCCTCCTTCTTCTATATTTCAGAACCTCTTTATAAGATTCCAATAGCATTGTATGTAAAACTGCTTAACAATCTCTTAAATTTTCACATTTCACTACCATAAAATTAGAAATATATACTATTTTGTTAAAATAAATATATTTAAACCTTTATATAGAATTTAATTTTCATGTTCCAACAAAGCGATAAACTTTAACAATTGGCTTATATTTCAGGGGGAAATGAACCTTTTCATTCAAAATAGAGAACTCTGCGAATAGTTACTGTGATAAAAAAGAGAGAAATTTACTAAAAAGGAGGCTTGCGTGAAGGGCGAAAAAAGCGCCTTTTTGAATAAAAAATGAAAATATTCAAGCTTTTTTCGAAAAATGCGTTGTGCTCTAAAGTAGTTGGTGCGCGTCTTTATGATGAGGTCATTTATAAAAAATAATAAAAACAAACGATAGCTTGCGATTTTTTTAACAAGAAAATCATACGCTTAATTTTAAAAACGCTCAAAACTCAATTTGTCGATTTTGAGATACAACTTATTTGAGGATAAGTGCCATTTAGATAAATAGAATCAATTTAACACTTATTTTAAATTAAGTTGTATATCAATTTCGCGAGTTGACATTAGCTAGGCATTCAAAAATCCCCTCTTGCAATACAAGCGACGAAAAAAATTATGTAGGCACGCTAACCATATTCAGAAACCATTCTCTTTGTAAAAAATGGGGCTCTGTCACAACATCACTAGAGCGGAGGAATGCTATACTTTTACTTATTACTTTTGTAAAAAACACACCCCTACTTTCCAAGTGTAGGGATGTGTTGACCGTTTTCCATATGTTTGTTCCTATTAACCTAAAAAGTGAATTTCCTTCGGATAGTATACTTTATAGTCGACCTTAATATTGTTCGCCATGGCAGAGACAATATGCGATTGCTCGGCTAACTCACGGATTTCGCCGCTTGGCATTTCTAAGTAAATCGGCCTTTTCGTTGGCACGACGCCTGGACGGTAAAAGTCATATGGTAAATCCGATGTGGAATCGGGCTTTATATAGTATTCAGGGTCAAGACCAATCGCCTTTACTTGCTCGACTAGCCATGCATAGCGTTCTGGTTCCTCTGCTGGATTTAAATCCATATGTTCGAATAAGTCACGGTTGATAAAGCGACGACATAAATCACTTAAAATTTGATCGGTTTCATACATCCAGAATTGGAAGTAGGTCAGCATAATGCTTTCATCTAGTGCTAAGTATTGTTGAAGTGATACTTCTCCACTGAAGAATGGCCTGAAGTGTACTGGTTCAAATGTAAATTTATAGTTTTCTTCACTTAACTTTTTCGCGCGTTTTAAAATATGATTGAGAACCGCTTCCGCACTACGAGACACAGGATGGAAATAGATTTGCAAGTACATTTGGTAGCGCGACATAATATAATCCTCAATCGCATGCATCCCACTCGATTTAATGACGACCATATCTTTTCGTGGACGCATAACACGCAAAATACGCTCCATATCAAAGTGCCCGTAGCTTACGCCTGTAAAGTACGCATCTCGCTGCAAGTAATCCATGCGGTCTGCATCAATTTGACTGGAGATCAGGCTCACGACTTGCTGATTTGTGTAGTTATTATCGATGACTTGAGCAACAAGCTCTGGGAAACCGTTTCCTACTTTTCGGAGCACAGCATTCACTTCTGTATTGCCAAGTAAAATGTCGCGTGTGTATTGCTCATGGTCTGTACCAAACACCGCCTCAAATGCATGGGAAAATGGTCCATGGCCTAAATCATGTAATAAGGCCGCGCACAGTGCTAATAAGCGCTCATTATTATCCCACTCGGGTCGACCACTAAACACATCGTCAATAATACGTCGCACAATTTCATATACACCAAGCGAATGCGTAAAGCGACTATGTTCGGCCCCGTGAAATACTAAATATGTAGTACCTAACTGACGGATCCTGCGTAAACGCTGAAACTCGCACGTGCCGATTAAATCCCAAATGACTTGGTCGCGCACATGCACATAACGATGCACAGGATCTTTAAATACTTTTTCTTCTGCTAGTTTCGCTGTTGCATAATCCATCTTCTGTACCTCCTCTAACTTATTGTTACTTCTATTATATGAGAGACATACTACTTTAGCATTAACAAAAAGAGATTGTTCATACTAGATGAACAACCTCATGTACATTACTTCTTTAGTTTTGCCACAACTTTTTCCATGAGCTCATCTTCTGTCAGAGCAGCTACGGGACGGTTATTGACAAATGTAAATGTTTTTTTGCGGCCTGGTCCGCAATATGAATGACAGCCAATTTCAATCGTTGCTTCTGGATCTATTTCTTTTAGTTTTGGAATTAACGTTTTTAAATTAACGGCCTGACATTCATCGCAAACGTGAAAGATGTTTGCCATAGTGTCAACACCCTTTCTATACTATTTTACGCTTTCATAAGCAGTTTTGTTGCATTTTAATCTTTCCTATTGTAGCTCATACATCTAGCTAGATTCAAGAGAAAACAGTGTTTATCAGTCAAAGGTCTGAAGCTATTTTTCACTTAAAAAAAAAAAGAAGGAATAAACTCTCGTAAATCAGGTCATATTAATAGTGAAATTATAAAGTTAGGGGGATTTTCCATGGTAAAAGTAAGACAAGATGCTTGGCTAAAAGAAAATGATGAGCTATTAGCCGAAGCCGTATTAAGACATGTAAAAGAAGGTAGTACACAATTAAATGCTTTTGAGGAAGCCGGTGATGCATTAAACCGTACTGCAGCAGCTTGTGGTTTTCGTTGGAATGCCGTTGTTCGCCGTTTTTATGAGAAAGAATTATCAGAAGCAAAAAAAGAGCGTAAAGAACGCCTTCGTGTCCTTGGCTCAATTGGGAAACGTCGCGCGCAACAAATCTATCTACTTCCATCTGCGAATGAAGAAGAAGGACGTACCATTCCTTTATCTGCATTATCACTCGATATTGTGATTGCCTACTTAGCACGTTTGCAACATACTAGTTCAGCAGAAACAGAAGTAGCTAAATGGCGCCATATGGCCAATATCTCAACGGACAAGTTAAAAGAGTTAGAGCAGGAAGTGGCACGATTAGAACGCGAAAATAGAGAAATCAAAGAAGACTACGAACAATTTGTTAACATTATGAATCGGGCACGTCGCCTTGTCACATTAGATACAGAGGAAGAACGTGTAGCACCTGTATTTAAAATGGAGCGAAACGGTAATTTAATAGCTTCTGCACCACAACCAGAAAACGGGGAGCAACTGCAATAAGCAGGCTCCCTGTTTTTTTGTTTATCAGCCTAAAACTTTCATTTATCAGCCTTTCAACAATACAGCATTGCGCTTATAGATGCGCTCTAAATAATGCGCATATAATGCTAGCTCTGACTCTTGTAGTGGTAATAGTACTGTATTCGAATTCCATGCCAACAATAATTGCTGAATCCGTATATTGACTTCCGCAACAGTCATCGGTTCGCCTGTCAGCTCTTGCATGGATGCCATCACTTCGGGCACTACTGTCGGATACGTAAATTTCGTTTTCTCTCCTTGTAAACTCACAGCATAAAAATCACGAATTAGCGACGCTCGCTCACTACCACTGCCTTCAATACATAAATAGATTTGTACAGCGATGCCATTTTGCATACGACGCTGTGAAATCCCTGCAAACTTTTTACCCCCGATACTTAAATCAAATGTACCTGGACAATACGAGCCTATAATTTCATATGCTTCAATTTGATCGGCTACTTTTGGAAAAATCGCTTTCACTAAATCTACCATATAATTAAATGCTTGATCGATACTTGTCGGCTCGCTCTCACTAAATACAATCGATACATTTAACACACCAGGGTCAAGCACAACTGCTAACCCGCCAGAATTTCGTACAATGGGCTCGTACCCGCGCGCGCGTAACAACGCCATGCCTTCCTCGATGTGCGGTAAGCGATGATCTTGAATACCGAGCACAACTGATTCCTGATGTACCCATGTCCGAATAACGGGTGGACTGCTTGCATGCCCTGTCACATGGCAAAGTGTATCATCCATTGCAAACGATTCAAGCGGCGAATGCGTGAGCATCGTAAGCGACTGATCGATAAAACGCCAGTTTGTTTCTGTTAAAAAACGATTCATTGTTTATAACTCCTTACGAATTGACTACACTTAGCATACTGCATTTTCAACTCATGTCAAATTGGTGAATTTACTTGTTTTTGTAGTTTCTCATAACGAAATGTTCACTACTTGTGTTACACTAACTGTGAATAATTATCCATAAAAGGAGTGTCTTACACAATGAATGAAGCAGCTATTACACTAGACGGCTGGTACGCTTTACATGATTTCCGTTCAATCGACTGGGCTTCTTGGAAGTTAGTTTCTGAGGAGGAGCGCAAAGCAGCAGTTGATGAGTTTATTCAATACTTAGAAAAACTAAACGAAGCAGATGTAGCAAAAACGGGTGCACATGCTTTTTACGCGATTGTTGGTCAAAAAGCAGACTTTATGCTGATGACGCTTCGTGAAACAATGGACGAGCTGCAAGAAATCGAAGCAGCGTTCAATAAATTAGCGATTGCAGACTTTACAGTGCCAACATACTCTTACGTTTCAGTAGTGGAATTATCGAACTACTTAGCCGGCGAATCAAACGAAGATCCATACCAAAATCCACATGTGCGTGCACGTCTATATCCAGAGCTACCACGTTCAAAATACGTGTGCTTCTATCCAATGGATAAGCGCCGTCAAGGGGACGACAACTGGTACATGCTATCAATGGATGAGCGCAAAAACTTAATGCGTTCTCACGGTATGATTGGTCGCGGCTATGCAGGAAAAGTAAAACAAATCATTACAGGTTCTGTTGGCTTTGATGATCACGAATGGGGCGTGACATTATTCGCTGACGATGTATTACAATTCAAAAAATTAGTATACGAAATGCGCTTTGATGAAGTATCCGCGCGTTACGGCGAGTTCGGCTCATTCTTTGTTGGTAACCTTTTAGACAACGAAAAGCTCGTACAATTCCTGACAGTATAATAAAAAACCTCGCGCATTTGAACGGCATTTGCGCGAGGTTTTTCGGTTTACTTGCCATTTTTAAACTATCCACAATTTAAATGCCTATCTAATCGCCCATACTTTATCCCCAGGCTTTTATACACTATCTTCTTCTGCCTTTAAAATAATAATGACGAGGTTAATAAACACACCGAGAACTAACATCAAAATAAATAAATACCAATGCAACGGTTGATCATACAAATGGCCAATGACAAAAGCAGCGATCGCACTAACGAACATACCTACCCATCTTTCGATTTGCACTATATTCACTCCCTTGAGTGTTTATTTGTTGACCTTTAATGTTATTTATTCTTTATGCGTCTTTTTTATCACCTGTCACAACTTTGTCACATTATACCATTTAATGTATCATGTGTGCTTTACAATAGGAATTATTTGATCCCCATAGGTGAAGGGCAACAGGACGTTGGTCACGCAGGCGTTGTGGCGTTCCTCTCAATCAGTGGGGCCGACTAAACACATCACGTCCGTGTGACGAAGTCGGCATTAGCACGTCCTGTGCGTCAAAACCCCACTAATTGAAGTTTTACTTTATTTTGTGAACTTTTTTTTATTCAAACATATATTAATGACAGAAGGGGGTACGCCTATCACTGTTGTCAATCCCGTATGACGTTAGAGATATTCGTACCATTAAACGAACGGTCTACTAACCTTTAGGCGGTTCAAATTACGTTGTGTCTTTGCGCTAATGGAATTTGATAGTTGAACGATTTAAAAAGGAAAGGAAGAAAGCATTGACTTATTATTGGAATCCACAGCAAGGCGGTTATGCAGCTCAATTTCCTGGTCCACAAATGACTACCCCTCAACTACGTGAGGAATCCTATATTGAAAATATTTTACGCTTAAACCGCGGCAAGCCCGGGAATTTTTATTTTTCGTTTGAAAACGTAGTAGATGGTCAGAAAACAAAAACAGTACGTGGCGTAGTCGAGGCTGCAGGACGTGACCATGTCATTTTACGTGAACTGCGAACAAATCACCGCTTCTTATTCCCTATGATTTATTTCGACTATGCAGAGTTTGATGAAGAATTGAATTACTTTACACCAAGACAACAATAAAAAGCGCGGGTCTCAAATGAATGAGACCTGCGCTTTTCCTTTATACTTTAAATCGTTGTACTTCCGATTGTAAGTTTTGTGCATTTTCACTTAATGTGTTAGCTACCCCACTTACTTCAGCCATTGTAGAAACTTGCTCTTCCATTGCTGCTGCAATGGTAGCGATATGATCTGATGCATTCTCTGCACCGTTTGAAATTTCATTGACCGAAGCAGAAACTTCCTCTGCACTTGCGGAAATTTGTTCAGCTGTTGCAGAAATTTCTTGAATTTGTGTCGTCATCACTTCTACCGCACCCACAATCCCATGGAATGAATCCCCTGCTTCTGTAATGATATTGACACCATCTTTCACCGAAACAAGTGAGTTTGCTACAGCACGTTCTACATTTTCTGTATCTGTTTTAATTTCCATTGTTAATGCCGTAATGGAGTTGGCGGATGCCTTAGATTCCTCAGCTAGTTTACGTACTTCATCTGCCACAACGGCAAAGCCTTTCCCATGCTCACCTGCACGCGCTGCTTCGATGGCTGCATTCAGTGCTAAAAGATTCGTTTGGTCTGTAATATCTGTAATAACTTTCGTAATATGACCAATTTCTTCTGTTTGTTTCGCTAATTTCTGAACTAAATCATTGACGGTTGCAGTTGAATTATTGATAATGCTCATTTGGTTCTGGGCATGTTCAATGATTTCTTGGCCATGTGTGGCTGTTTCACTTGCATCAAGCGATGAAGAATGCAGTGTTTGGGACGCTTCGGCAATCCGTTGTACACCTTGTGCTGTTTCTTCCATCGCAACCGCACTTTCACCGGCAGCACGGGAAGAACCTTGTGCTGCTTCGGCTGTATTAGCTACTTGGCGTGTGACATCTTCCGTCGTTGCTGTAATTTCCTCCGCACTGGCAGATAATTCTTCCGCCGAGGCACTTAACTGCTCGGCGTTCGCTTGTACATTTTGAATTAGGTTACGTAAACTATTTTTCATGTTATTAAACACAGTAGCTAATTGACCAATTTCATCTTTAGACTTAAATGTAATATCTTGCTGAGAAAGGTCCCCCTCTGCAATCATATGTGCCGATTGCATTACTACCTTTAATGGCGTCGTAATCGTACGACGAACGTAAAGTATTAATAAAATACTAATGACTATACTGATGACTAACACAATGATGGATGTCGTGCGAGAATTTTTGATGGCGCTATTTGTATCTTCTTTAATTCGTTCAATCTGTTCTTCCTGGTACTTAACCATCTTATCAGCTGCTGCTAAAATGCCTGCATTCGCATCTGCTAATTGTGTATTGACTATTGTTTTTGCGCGTTCTACATCCCCAGCATCAACAGCTGCTAATACTTCTTTCATTCCCGTATTGAAATCGTTATTATAACCATTAGCTTCATCCCAATAGCCTTGCATGATTTCACTGCTAAATAAACCTTTTAATTCTAAAATACGTTGATCTAAATCTTCCGCATACATTAATAAATTCTCGCGGTTTTTATCTGTTGTCTCAATGATTACAGCACGTGCAAATAGCCCTTGCATTGCTAAATCCACACGCACTTGGTCCATAATACGAATTTGTACGACACGATTATTTAAAGCCTCATCTGTCTTTTCTTCTATGTTGGATAAATTCCAAAAGCTTATCCCGATCGACACACAGAGTAAAATGATAATCGAATAAAAAGCTGTATTTAATTTCGCCCCTACACTCATTTAAACCCCTCCTAAAACCTATTTTTATATCATTTTTTTGTTATCATTTTCATACATCTTATAATTTATTATCTATTTTACAAACAGTTCAGACTAAAAAGTCCATCGTCGCCTGCCCTAGTACTTTTGCGGCAATTAACATCGCGCGTTCATCAAAATTAAATTTGGCATGATGGTGAGGATAAGCCGTTTCCCACGTCGGATTTTTAGCGCCCGTAAAGAAAAATGTACCGGGTACATGTTGCATATAGTAAGCAAAGTCTTCCCCTATCATAAACGGCGGACATGTGATGACATTTTCCACCGCTGGGATGTTGCGTGCAATAGTTGCTACAAAATCGGTTTCCTTTTGATGGTTCACGACTGGTGGGTATCCTCGGTAGTACTGATATGTATATGATGCACTTGCCCCATCACAAGTGGACTTTAATAATGCTTCTATTTCTTCTACGATTTGTTCTCGTACTGATTCTTCAAATGTACGAACCGTTCCTTGAATTTTTGCTGTATCCGCAATAACATTAAATGGATTAATCGCTTCAAAATGTCCGACTGAAATAACAGCTGATTGAAGTGGATCAATCCGACGCGAAACAATCGTTTGTAGCTGTGTGACAAACTGTGCCCCTAGCACAATCGCATCAACCGAATGGTGCGGCTCTGCCCCGTGTCCCCCTTTTCCTTGAATTGTTATTTCAAAACGGTCAGCTGCTGCCATAATGGCCCCATCACGGACTAAAATATGCCCTAATGGCGTCGGTGCCCAAAGATGTGTGCCAAAAATTACATCTACCCCTTCTAAACAGCCATCTTCGATCATAGCCTTCGCTCCACCTGGCGCGATTTCTTCCGCATGTTGATGAATAAAAACAATATTCCCTGCGATTTCTTCTTTCATTTCCACTAAACATTTCGCTAAAACGAGCAGTGTCGCTGTATGACCATCATGCCCACAAGCGTGCATGACGCCTTCATTTTTGGACTTATATGGAATATCGTTTAACTCTTGAATGGCTAGCGCATCAAAATCCGCACGCAACGCCACCGTTTTCCCAGGTTTTCCTCCGCGAAGTGTCGCGACAACACCGCGCTCCCCAACATGCTCTCTCACTTCTAAGCCAAGCGTGCGATGAAAATTGGCGATATACGCTGGTGTATGTACCTCTTGAAATGAAAGCTCAGGTCGTTCGTGTAAATAGCGTCTAATGGCTACTATCTCTTCATAATGCTGTTCTAACAGACTAAATAACCGCTCCATTTATCCCACTCCCCCTACTCCTATACTAAATATCGTTCAATTTCAAAAATTCATTATACTTAAACTCAAAAAAATACCCTCTACTTTTAATTTTCATAAAAATAAAGGGTCTTACGTCTTATTTTGTCGCTTTGAGTGTTGCAGCAATGAGCATACTCCAACCAATTAAAAATAATACACCACCAATTGGCGTAATCGCCCCTAACACACCAATGCCTGATAACGCTAACACAAATAAACTACCTGAGAAGAAAACAATCCCTAAATTCATACAAACCATCGCAATTTTTAATTGCTTTACTTCTCCAAATAATTTAGCGCTCATTAAAATCCCAATCAGAACAAGTGCTGTCGCATGGAACATTTGATATTGTACCGCTGTATTCCAAATGCCCTCACTATAGTCATCTAATACGTTTTCAAGTGCATGTGCACCAAATGCCCCTAACGATACGGCTAAAAATCCGTGTACTGCGCCAGAAATAATTGAACCTTTCATACTAGAACCTCTTTCATGCTAAAAATCAAAAATCGAATCGCCGTTTGCATCAGACTCCTGTAGTTTATCGGAAGGATTTGCTTGTCGCATAACAGGAAGTTGTACTGTAGCTGTTGACATAGTAGTTTGTTCCACTTTTACGGTTCTTTGTCCAAGCACAATATCACATAAAGCTTTTACCGCTGTGAGTTGCTCACGCATTTGTTGCTCGTCCTGCGCATGTTTAGCGTTTTGTACTAATTGCGCCATTTGCACAATCATTGCTTCATAGGAAATCATCATTGTCCTCCTTGCTTTGGTACAAACTTTAAGCAATCCATCCCTGACGATTGCTTCACGACGACGGAAGGAAGCTGTTTTGTTTTAAAGCCGTACGCTTGACACCCCCGTGGATTGGCGGGGTCCCATGTTACTTTAAAATGCGCACATTTAAAACAATTAATCTTCATCATACTCCCTCGCTTTCCTTACCACTTTACCACGTTTCCAATAGAGAAAAAAGGCACTTTCGTTATAACTGCCAATCGATTGGTGTTTTGCCCCAAGCGATCAGTTGATCATTAATTTTGGAATATGGTTTACTACCAAAAAATCCACGGTGCGCACTTAATGGACTTGGATGTGGTGCTTCTAATATCACATGTTGTGGATGACGCGCAATAATGGACTTTTTCGTTTGTGCAGGTCGTCCCCATAGCACAAAAATAATCGGCTCTGGTCGCTCAGCTAACTTTGTGATAATCACATCGGTAAATTGCTCCCATCCTTTTCCTTTATGTGAATTGGCTTCCCCTGCACGTACTGTTAATACGGTATTTAACAACAGGACACCTTGCTCAGCCCACTTCATTAAATACCCGTGATTTGGCATCGTGCATCCTACATCTTCCTGCAATTCTTTTAGCATGTTTTTTAAGCTTGGTGGCTGCGGGACACCAGGTTTTACAGAAAAACTCATGCCGTGTGCTTGATTTGGTCCGTGATACGGGTCTTGTCCTAAAATCACGACTTTCACATTGGAAAAACTAGTCGTGTGCAATGCATTCATTACTTCCTCTTGCGGTGGATACACAACATTGTGGCTATATTCAGCTGCAACAAATTCCCGTAAGTTTTCATAATATGGTTTTCCAAATTCTTCTTGCAGAATATGTTGCCATTCATTTTTAAATACTTCTTTCATACGAATCACCTCATTATTTAACGTAGTCGGTTGATATGTTTTTCGCAAGTGAATCGCCTTAGGTACCTGGTACTTTGGTGGTACCTGGGTGGTACCTCGGTGGTACTTCCCTGGTACCTCAAAAAAAGTACGCCTTTTCCTTTTCATCTATAGAAAACATTTACTATACTTATAGATAGACAGATTCGAAAGGAGAATTGAGATGAAGGAAGTACAAGTTGATGCGCTCCAGGATTTACTTAATTCTTTTGCGAACAAAGATGTATACATTCACCTAGAAACAACAAACGGCTCTTATGCCACACATTACGACGCCAATTTCTTTAATGCAGGTGCATTTATTCGGAATGCACGTATTTGCTATGAACTAGGGAAAGTCGTGGGTGAAGCACCTCATCGCGTCGGGTTAAAAATGGCGCATGGCTGGGTATATGCACAAGGGATTACCCATTACCAACTGGATGAGCAAGGCAGACTATTGATGGCTGGATTAGACAATACTGGGAAATTAGCGATTGCACTTGAAATTAGTGAAACGCCATTTTCATATTAAGGAGTGACGCGTTGATGACATTACAAAAAGAACGTCAAATTTTACTCGTATTCCCACATCCAGATGATGAAGCATTTACATGTGCAGGAGCTGTTCGCCTCTCTGCTAATATGGGAGTACCTGTTACATATGCGTGTTTAACGCTTGGGGAAATGGGGCGCAATCTAGGAAATCCACCATTTGCCACACGTGAATCATTGCCTGAAATTCGCCGCGTTGAGCTACAAGCAGCGTGTGAGGCGATGGGCATTCAAGACCTGCGCATGATGGGCTTCCGTGATAAGACAATTGAATTTGAAGATGATGAAAAAATGGTGAAACTCGTAACGGATTTAATTGAAGAATTAAATCCATCGTTAATTTTCACCTTCTTGCCAGGCTTCTCTGTGCACCCAGATCATGAAGCGACAGCACGTGCGGTCGTAGAGGCAGTTCGTCGTATGCCAAAAAGTGAGCGGCCAAAAATTTGGGCGGTTGGCTTTGCGAATGATACTGTTGCTCGCAATGGCGAGGCGCATATCCATTTAGATGTAAGCAGTGTAAAGATGGATAAACTGGCTGCCTTACGTGCGCATATGTCTCAAACTGCTTGGATGATGGCTGAAACGACAAAACGGATAGAAGAGGGTCAACCGATGAGCGAAAGCTGGTTAAATGTTGAAAAGTTCTATATTATCCGTCATGAAGATGAGATCAATGATTCAATGGATAGTGCATTTTTATAATTCATTCCAAAAGCGGGCATATAGTGTCCCGCTTTTTTGCATGCGTATATACGTTTTTTTATACACTTTTTATATTTTTCAAACACTTCCCCAAAACGCCAACAAAACCTGAATATAGCTGTTCTTTTTAAAGTCCACACACAGTAAATCCAACTTTTTCTAACTATGTATACAAATCGTATGCACTCATATTATCAGAATAATTCGTCTTTAATCAAAATAGTAGACAAGTGTATATAAAGCATATATAGTGTATAAATATTCAAAACTACAATTTAAAGAGGTTATTATACATGAAGAAATTTTCGGCTTATACGTGGTTTCTTTTCTTAGCACTCTCTGCCGTTGGGGTATTTTTATTTATTACGCCCATTTCAACAGATGACGGTTTAAAAGTACCGATTGCTATTTTAGCGAACTGGTTAGCTGGAAAAGTAGAACCGTTTATTCATTGGTTTGCATTTGGCACATTTATTATCGCAGCACTCGGTTCTGTTGTGATGCATGTTGTCCCACAAAAAGGACCACGTACATTAATGGATGCGCTCTTCCGCGTCCACTGGTTCTGGACAATGATGCGTGTACTTGCTGTTATATTTGCGGGTATGTACTTATTCCAAGTAGGTCCTGAAAGTTTTATCTCTGACTATACAGCTGGGTTACTGATTACACCAGATGGCGGTTTAGTCACATTTATGTTTACATTGTTTTTATTTGCTGGACTTTTATTACCATTATTAACGGACTTCGGCTTACTCGAGTTCTTCGGTTCCATGATGGTGAAAATTATGCGTCCTGTTTTCAAAGTCCCTGGTCGCGCAGCAATCGACTGCTTAGCTTCTTGGGTTGGAGATGGCACAATTGGTGTGTTACTAACAGCGAAGCAATATGAAGATAAAAACTATACGGGTCGTGAAGCGGCTGTCATCGCGACAACATTCTCCGTTGTGTCGATTACATTCTGTATCGTGGTGCTTGAAACGATTGGTATGAGTCATTACTTCTTAGAGTTTTATGGTACTGTTATTTTCACAGGAATCCTTTTAGCGTTAATTATGCCGCGGGTTTTCCCGCTTTCTCGTAAAGCGGATACATTAATTGACGGGTCAAAGCTTCCAGAAAATTACGAAGATGTACCAGCTCATTTTAATGCCGTCACATTTGGTTTACACAATGCACTATCAAAAGCAGATTCAAATAAAAACTTAGGCAAGATCGTTGCAAGTGGCTTTAAAAACGTACTAGAAATGTGGTTTGCCGTTACACCTGTCATTATGGCGTTCGGTACGATTGCATTAGTGCTAGCGGAATTCACAAGCTTCTTCAAAATTTTAGGGATGCCGTTTGAGCCGATTTTAGCGTTACTGCAAATCCCTGAAGCGGGTGAAGCAGCACAAACAATGATTGTTGGATTTGCAGATATGTTATTACCTTCTATTTTAGGTGCCGGTATCGAATCCGAATTAACACGTTTCTTTATCGCAACAGTTTCTGTTACACAGTTAATTTACATGTCTGAAGTCGGCGGGTTAATTTTAGGAACGAAACTGCCATTAAAAATTTGGGATTTATTCGTCATCTTCTTGGTTCGTACAATTATTTCAATTCCGATCGTTGCAGCGATTGCGCATATTTTATTTTAAAAAAAGGGACATCTCCAGTTGCGAGATGTCCCTTTTTTTATACTTCCGCTAATGGTTTTCCATCATGCGGCGTATTGTATATGTCTGTATTTAACTCTCCTGTTAAACGTGCTGTTGTTACACCTGCTGTCATGGAACCACTGACGTTCAATGCCGTACGCCCCATATCAATTAATGGCTCCACTGAAATCAATACCCCTGCAAGGGCAATCGGTAAATCAAGCGCTGATAATACTAAAATAGCTGCAAATGTAGCACCACCACCTACACCTGCTACACCGAATGAGCTAATTGCGACAATGGCTACAACCGATACTAAAAATCCAGGTGATAATGGATTAATGCCTACGGTTGGGGCAATCATCACTGCTAACATCGCTGGATAAACACCTGCACAGCCATTTTGACCAATCGATAAACCGAATGAACCTGAGAAATTAGCAATGCCTTCTGGTACCCCTAAACGAGATGTTTGCGTGGCAATATTCATCGGTAATGCGCCTGCTGATGTACGTGATGTGAAAGCGAACAATAATGTTTCTGCTGATTTCTTCACATAGGTTACTGGATTTAACCCTGTTACTGATAATATAATGAGATGAATGATGAATACAAACATTAATGCCACATAGCTCGCTAATACAAACTTCCCTAGATTATAAATCGCGCCAAAATCACTGATGGCTACTGTACGTCCCATAATCGCTAAAATCCCGTATGGCGTCAGCTGTAATACGATGCGCACAACGCCCATAATTAAAGCATAAATCGCATCAATTCCTTTTTTAATTACACTCGCGATTTCTTCATCCTTACGTTTTACTTGTAAATAGGCAAAGCCAAGAAATGCCGCAAAAATGACGACTGAAATTGTTGAAGTGGAGCGTGCACCTGTTAAATCTAAAAAGGGATTTGCCGGGAATAGCTCTAAAATTTGAGTAGGCAGTGGTAAAACAGTCGTTTCTGCACGCTCTACAATTGCCTCACCACGTGCAACCTCTGCTTCCCCTTGTAAAATTTGATCTGCTTGTAAATCAAATAATGTTGTAGCCGTAATCCCTACTACTGCTGAAATAGCTGTCGTACCAATTAAAATGGCTAAAATCAGCCCTGCTACTTTCCCAAAGTTTTTACCAAGATTCATTTTCGTAAAGGCTACTAAAATCGAAATAAAGATTAATGGCATCGCAATCATTTGCAGTAGTTTTACATAACCTGTGCCAATAATGTTATACCATAGCACCGTATTTGTAATTTCTTCTGCGCCTGCTCCGTAAACGAATTGCAAACCTACACCTAACAAAATCCCTAAACCTAACGCAATAAATACACGCGTTGAAAATTTTAAATGCTTTTGCTTTAATACATAAAGCAGTACGACGAAAGCAAGTAGTACTACAACGTTAGCAACTACAATCCAATCCATTCTGTCTACCCCCTTGATGTTGTATTTATCTATTATATGCATTCTATTCTTATAATACCTATTAGTCAAGTATGTTTTATTTACTATACTATAACTTTGCAACCTTTATATATAAAAACAGGAGCCGTCCTCTGTATTGGACAGCTCCTGCTTTTTAGGTATTTAATTCATCACTAAATGATCAGTTTTAATGTCGGCCACTAGCCAATACATGTTACACCTGTACTTTACTTTGAAACTTCGACAATAACTGTTCCGTAAAATACACCCCTGGATCTTCTATGACAGTAGCCGCTACATCGTACCCTTTTTCCTTAAACAGTTCACCATGTGCTGGGGTAAACGCTAGATCCGTTAGCTCTAGCATTCCTAAGTCCATAATGGAGTCGCCTGCAGCGTAATGCATTGTATATGGGATTTGCTCTAACACATATTGCACGGCTCGTTCCTTCGTCAAACATTTCGGTAACACATACAGCTTACGTCCATTTATATAACTACTCCACCCGACGCTTTCCATACGAGTTCGCAAGTCGTTCAGACAATCCCACTCTATTTTTTCTTTTACAAGCATTAACACATAAAAGAGTTGATCTGCATCCGCTATTTGCTGAAACATCGGATGTTGCCAATCGGTTGCAAATACGTGTGTCATTTCATAAAAAGGCATGCTTTCTGCTAATAATTGTTGCATGATAGCATCCCACTGTGTGTCTCGTTGTCCATCCTTCAATACAATACCGCCATTTGCTACAATGGCATATGGTGGTTTATAGACATGTTGAAATAACTCAATGCGCTCATATTGATGTGCAGCACGTGTCGTAACAGGAATGACGAAGGCGTCACCCGATAATTGACGTAAAGCTTGCTCAGTTTTATGTGAAATAAACGATAATGCTTCGCCGTCTACATATTCCACACAAATTAATTCACTTAGAGGACGATTGACGGTGCGTTTTGAGAAAATAAATGTCCGATCTAAATCGGTCGTTAAAATACGCATTATTTCATCTCCTTTATCAAACCACAGCATGCATAACTCATATCGGGATACGGCTCAACGGGCACACCCCGTTCTTGTGCGAGTAAATAAATATGCGCTAAATGCTGTTCAAACGCTGGGTTCACTAGGATTTTCCACGGTACCCGCCTCAATAATACCCGCGTCGTTTCGCCAATACCGGGTTTAATATGGTTGATATTTTTTATAGTAAAGCGCTGCTGAATTGCCTCTACAGATTGCATACCTTGCCAATTCGGTGGCTGTATCGGCACTTGTAATTCCTCTTTAATGGCCTTTTCGACCATATCAAACTGCGCTACAACCGTATCAATATAGTGCACCGATACGTCCGCTTGTGCGAGTTCACCGTAATATTTCGCCCCATGAAAATCGCCCTCTTGTAAGTACCGCTTATTTAATACGGTACGACTGACAAGCCCTGAAACCGTTGAATTTAAACAAGCAGAAGGAATGAAGAAATCTTCACGTGTGCCATAAATAGGAGCACAATAGGCTGGATCCGCTAAAACGGCTAATGTGGCATCAATCGTCTTGTTATACGTCTCATTAAACATTTGACAAGCAGCTGTTAATTCTTGTGTAATCGCTCCTTTACCTGTCCAACCATCAATAAATTGGATGTGACTTTGCGGGTGTTGATTAACAATGTAAAGTAGCGCTGTTTCATCAATCCCTCGTTCGCGAATAATCGAGATTGAGTAATGAGGCACAGAAATACGATACTTATATGCATAATAACGTTTGAGTAAAATACCAATCGGTGTACCAGCACGTGCTAAGCTAACAAGAACTAACTGTTCAAGTGGTTTCTTTTCAAGAATTTTTTCTGCTACTACGCCGACAGCCGTTGCAATGGCTGGAGCATATTGCGCTAATGTTTGATAAAACAGCGCCATATACTGTTCATTTGGTTGCACTTCTACAGGTAACATTTCAGCGTAATTAGTCCCTTGTTGAATACGACGTTCTCGTTCTGCTGTACTGTGCTCCATCTCAATATGACTTAGATCGCGCAGTAAAAACGTAATATCCTCTTCGCTGTAGCTTGATGGCATATTCGGTGGCGGTATATGTTCTGTTAACTTAACGACTGTTATTCTTTCTACGCCAACCGTACTTAAACATGCCAGTAATTCGTTTAACCCTTTTTCACTCGCTAACCGTTCTAGAATAATCACCACTTCTTGGTATCGCCCGTTCGGAATGTTATATAAATAATTTTTTACCCCCGCATTTTCCGGACTTTCAAAGTGAAATTTATTATAGATCAGCGTATCCGGATGCGCATAAATGGGGCTACGCGTCGTCGATTGGAAGTAGACGTCTTCTCCAAGTGCAGCAGCAATCTGCATCGGGACATACATACACTCCCCTGTACCAATAACTAAAAGTGGGCCAGGCTGCCGCACGGATTTTAGCTGCTTACTAAATACCTGTAATTCTTGCTGCACTAGTTCCTCTTCTTGTTTCGTTATGCTAAACCGCCCTGTGCCGATATAATAGGGCGCTGTACAGATGTTCCCGTTTTCACTAATGGAATGATACGGGCGAACAGATGGGAGGTTTGCATCTATATGCTCAATCCTCACTTTTTGAGACTGTCGCTGAGATGGCGGCTCGGGATCTACTATCGCGCCTTCAACAGCCATTTCTCCCGTCATGAGTGACACAACATCAATTTTTACCCCTAGACGTTGCGCCTGCTCTACATAAGCGGCACGTTGCTCGTCATTGCGCCAGTCCAAAATTGAAACGACTGTAAATTGCTGCAAGTGTGGATACGTCTGTTTTAATTGTTCAATGATGTTTACATTTGTTTTCCCTGTAGAAATTTCATCATCTACTAAAATAATATTTTTATGTGCTAACAATAGTTGCTCATTTTCTGTATACATCCGGTGACTTGTCGCATGAGAATGTTCTTCTTCAAATCGAATAATTGGCTCCATTCTACAAATTTCTTCTCGTGTCGTATGAATATAAGCCGCTTGTTCATCGCATGCATAAAAAAACGCATGCCCTAATGCGGTTGCTGTTTCCGCAAAGCCGATAATCAACTGTTTTTCAGGTAGAATAATAGGCTGTTCTCCGATTTGTGCTACAATCTCTAATCCTGTACATGTTTTAATCGCTTGTACGACCTGTTCTGTTAGCGGATGCTTTTGTTGCCATAGGACATCCGCCACACGCATTGCGAGTAGAGCACCTGTTAGAAGAGGGATTTGTGGTGGCACCGCTATATGTTTCCCTAATACTTTACTAACAAATAAAAAAGGACGTTTTTTATTAATACGTGCAGCCACATCAAATAGATCGGCACGGTCGAATTGATATGGATTTTCTTGAATGGATGTTTTCACATAAAGCTTATCCAAAACGGCATACATCTTTACCCTCTCCCTTACAGTAAATCGTTGAACTGACATTGCGGATGAAATACACCATATACTTCGGCTCGAAGCAGTACTTTTCGCGCCCACTCATAATGCGGCTTCATTTCATTCATTTTGTTAGCATACTCACTTTTCTGCACACCGACTGTCCCACGCTCGTGTTCCATAATGGAGAGCGCATCTAAATATTCTTCATGCGTCACGACATGGAGCGCATTGACAATATTAGTATGGGTCGGATGAATCACCGTTTTCCCAATCAGCCCATTTAACCGATCGAGCTGTACTTCCTTGATGAGCCCTTCTGTAGCTGATACGGTCTGTTTTGTCACCACACTGCCCGTCTGTCCATTGTGTTCCATCGTTGCATCAAAGTATTCCCATACGCTACCCGACATGACAAACGGGTAATCACTACGACCAAACACATTAAAAATATCAGCCAAACAATCTCGAACCACAACAATGTCATACAAGCTTGTCTGCTGTGTCCGACGAATCCCGTAAAGCCCTGAAAAATCGGTCGTACCAATCCGAATATTTAAAATGGCATCGTAATGATGCAGCAATTTCTGCCGAATCATTAACAAATTATGCGCCCGCTGTTCCTTATATAAAATATCGCCTGTCTCTAAAATCGGCATCCCATAAAGGGTATAGCCTTTTTTTCGCTGTGCTTGTAATACCGTTAAATAATCGTCCGCGTTATCCAATGAAAACTTCGGAAAGACATAGCCTGTTAACAGATGTTGTAAAGCACCAAGCATCGTGGTCAATTGTGCTAATTGCGCGGGATGACGTACACGGATAAATAATAATGGGAGCTCTTCCTGCTTCATTTCCCCATACTGTAGCGCAATCGCAAGTACCTCTAGGGTCTCATACACATTTTGTAGTGCGCTTGCCACTTGTAAATCCCCTACTGCATCTTCTAAATCCACTACAACAGACGTGACGTTCAGAAACTTTTTGCTCATTAAATCTTGTGCTATCTGTGGTTTTGTCGCAGGCATATAAAGCGTCGCACCTAAGCAATAGGCCAGCTGCTCCTTACTGCTATCTTTTGAAAAGACAGTCGGTCGCTTAAAAAAAATCGTTGCTAATGCTTCGTCACGTAGATTCATAAAAAAACGCATAAAACCCTCCATTGAAAAGAAAAAGCTGCTCCTCTTGTGGAACAGCTTCCCCCCTCTTAATCAATTAAAATGGTGATGATTAAAAAAAACATCGCTCAAGCAAGATGATTGCCTTATCTTTGCAAAACGCTTACCGATTCATCAAAAATCGGTTATACCGATAAGCCATATGTTCGCACTAATGCCGCTAACCCACCTTGATAGCCTGAGCCAACCGCATTAAATTTCCAGTCTTGATTATGACGATATAGTTCACAAAACACTACGGCTGTCTCAATGGAGAAATCTTCCCCTAAATCAAAGCGCAGTACTTCATTATTCGTATCTTCGTTAATTAAGCGCACGAACGCATTAGAAACTTGCCCAAAGTTTTGACGACGCGCTTCTGCCTCATGAATCGTCACAGTAATCGCAATACGATCGACAGAAGCTGGCACTTTGGATAAATCCACTTTCAGTTGCTCGTCGTCCCCATCGCCCTCACCTGTCCGATTATCGCCTGTATGGATAACAGAGCCGTCCGCGCTTTGTAAGTTATTATAAAAAATGAAGTCTAACTCATTACGGCATTTACCGTCAGCGCCTAAAATAAAAGCACATGCATCTAAATCAAAGTCCTGACCACCATCGAAGTTCTTCACATCCCAGCCTAAACCAATGATAATTCGCTGTAGGGAAGGGTCACTTTTTGTTAAATCAATCCGTTGACCTTTGCTTAACTGAATTGCCATAAAACCTCTCCTTTATCCAACTTGTAGACCGAAATCTTTACATAAAGCAGCTAGGCCCCCTTGATAACCAGAGCCAATCGCAGAGAATTTCCACTCGCCGTTATGACGATATAATTCCCCTACTACAAGTGCTGTTTCAATGGAGAAATCTTCCCCTAAGTCATAACGAATTAATTCCTCACCCGTCGCATCATTCACAATGCGAATAAATGCATTGGATACCATACCGAAGTTTTGGTTACGGCTTTCTGCATCATGGATCGTTACAGTAAATGTGATTTTTTGTACAGTAGCTGGTACATCTGTTAATGTCACATATACGACTTCATCATCCCCGTCACCTTGACCTGTTAAGTTGTCACCTGAATGGACAACAGAACCCGCACCACCTGTTGTATTATTATAGAAAACGAAATCACTCGGGTCCTTTACTTTCCCCGTTTCATCTAATAAGAAAATCGATGAATCTAAGTCAAAATCGTTCCCTCCGTCGTATTTATTTGTATCCCAACCTAAACCAATCATCACTTTTTTAATACCAGGGTTTGTTTTTGTTAAATCAACCTTTTGACCTTTTGCTAATGAAACAACCATTTTCAATTTCCCCCTTTAGTTTTATGTAAAGCGTGCACAAACATCGCCTAATTTTAAATCTTGCGTCCCTGTACCAATGGCCCCAAACTTCCATTCCCCATTGTGACGATAAATTTCGCCAGTAATGAGGGCCGTTTGATTTTGATAATCTTCTGATAAATTGTAACGAATTAATTCGCTATTATTTGATGGATCGATAACACGAATATACGCATTGCGAATCATGCCGAAGTGTTGTTTACGACCTTGTGCATCATAAATGTTAACGACAAACACGAGTTTATTAAACTGCGCTGGTACAGCATTTAAGCTCACAATGATGGATTCATCATCCCCATCGCCTTGACCTGTTAAATTATCACCTGAATGGACAACAGAGCTACATACACTCGTTGTTCGACCAAAATAGATGACATTCTCTTGGCTCACTAGTTTGTCATTTTGTAACATCAGAACGGATGCATCACAATCAATATTCGGTTGTGAACTTCCACCGCCGCCAAATAGACCGCCTAAAAAGCCACCGCCACTACTACGTTGTTCAACAGGGTCCCAGCCAAGGCCGATAATTACTTTATTTAACCCTGCATTTCCTTTTGTTAAATCGACGCGCTGTCCCTTTTGGAGATTGACTACCAATCAAACACACTCCTTTTCTATTTGAATTATCTAACAATTTAAATATTAACATCTCAAAAAATTTTTTCCAATTAATGCGCCCACTTAAAAATCTCTTCGCTTAATACGATTGAAAATATTTTTTAACGACATGCGCTTATTTTTCGTTGATTGTGTTGTTTCGACAAGTACCTCATCTAGCGTTAGATGAAATTCAATTTTTTCAAGACGGTGTGTCATGACAATTGGCTCTGCTAAAAACAATTCAATATTATTGCCGCCACCTGGAGAGAAAATGAACACATCAAATCCTAAAAATGCGAGAAACACTAAAAACAATGCATCGCTACGTTGCATCTTGGCATCTTCTTCTATAAAAAGAATATACTTTGGATTTTCATAGCTATAATCGAACTGACGATACAGCTTTAGTATTTCAGTTGGGATTTTAAAAAGCTGCCCCATGATGAATCCTTTATAATCGACATCTGTTTCATGTGGTAGACGTTGAATGATTTGCATGTCTATTAAACGGATTAATGTTTTCGCGATATTTCGCTGATTAGGGATGGGTAAATCTTTATACGGCCAGTTCACCATGTGAATCATTTTTTCGGCATCTAGTTCACCATTTGTACTCGCATCTTGCACATAAAACTGCATATTAGCTCGCTGTGGTTCAATGAGTGGAAACGTATGCTCCACATATGATAGCGTGTTCGCTTTTAACCGTTTTAGTTGATTTGCATATTCCCGCATATCCGCTGACACACCATCGATTTTTCCGAAAAGAACGGGTAAATATACATATTGTTCATCTGCATCGAACCCTTCGCGATGTTCAAGCTTTGCCTCACTTAAAATGAACATTTCATCGTACGTTGTATTTAACAAAATAGCCCGCGTTTCATGCTCCATGTATTTCCACGGATAATTAATCTTCGATGATTCATAGAAGTTTTGTTTTATATTCTCATACGTTCGTGCCGTGACTGTTTGTACTTGTAATGGTTTTTCATATGGAAACTCAAATAAGTCGCATGTTGCAGCAAGCTTTGTGACCGGTATACCGTGTAGCCCATACTTGGCCATTGGGTTTTCCCCAGTAGGCTCAAAGATAACAATGTCGCAACCGAATAAGTACAAGAAATAAATAAAGTACGCTTCACTTTCTGTCATCGGGCCGTACCATAAAATTTTCGGCATCTGCACTTCATAAGGTGCCTCCGCTAACCAAAGCGGAAAGTAATGCTTAGACCACTTCACAAAATCTAACACAATCCGCTGTAAGTTCGGATGTGCGAAATGAGGATACTTATGATCGATTAACTCTAACCATGCTTTAAAAGCTTGCATCATTGTTTCTTTATAATCTGTCTGCATTAACGGCAGTAATTGTCTTGCGACAAAGAACGCCAACATCCGGTTCAGCGATAACGGTGTTTGCTTATGTATTTGCAAAATATTAATAATTTCTGTTCTTGTTTGCGCATCTATTGTTTTTGGCAACCCGTCAAATAGTCGTGTCCAGCCAATCGGCAATGCTTGTAAGTTATATAAATATTCCTTCATCGTATGTTCATCATCAAAAACACCGAGCATTGTTTGGGCGATACGCGTATATCGAATACTTTCCCCTCTTTTTTCATACAGAGGTCTTGCTTGTAGCGGCTGCGTAATGACGCTTTCCCATTGTTGTTCTAACGCATCGGTCAAATCTAGTGGTTGCAATACAATCACTATGCCCACCCCTTCATTTAACAAATAGTTCCTTAAATTATACGTTATTTCACATCTTAAGAATATGAATTACTCTTTTTTAAAATAGCGCATCATTTTGCCTTTACCCCTTGTCACGAAAGAGATAACGCTTTCATTGTGACATTTTCTTTAATTTTTAGAATAAATGAAATATTAATAACATTTCGTCTGTATTTTATGATAGAATTAGTCAATGTTTTTCAATAACGGAGGTTACATATCAATGGAAGAAGTTGCTCAACCAAAAACCGTGGCCGTCGAGAACGTATTAATTGCACATCATTTTTTAAAAGATGTCGTCGTTCATACGCCACTTCAAAAAAATGATTATTTATCGGAAAAGTACGGTGCAACAATTTATTTCAAACGAGAAGACTTGCAACACGTACGCTCATTTAAGCTACGTGGCGCTTACTATAAAATTAAAAAGATTGAAGCAGAGGCACGTGAAAAAGGCGTTGTTTGTGCCAGTGCAGGCAATCATGCACAAGGTGTAGCTTATGCATGTGCTCACTTAAAAATTCAAGCAAAAATTTTCATGCCAAAAACGACACCGAAACAAAAAATCGGACAAGTGCGCATGTTTGGCCGTGAATTCGTGGAAATCATTTTATCAGGTGATACATTTGATGATTCAGCTACAAGTGCACTTGAATATTGTGAAGAACACGATATGATTTTCATTCACCCATTTGACGATATGGATGTCATGGCGGGGCAAGGTTCCGTAGCGGTAGAAGTGATGAACGATATCGAAGAGCCAATCGATTTCATTTTCGGTAGTGTTGGCGGTGGCGGTTTAATGTCTGGTGTATCCGCCTATGTAAAAAATCTATCCCCTCATACAAAAGTCATTGGGGTAGAACCTGCTGGCGCTGGTAGTATGAAAGCGGCTATGGAACAAGGTGGCCCTGTGACACTGGATTGGATTGATAAATTCGTCGATGGTGCTGCTGTGCAATGTGTCGGCCAAGAAACATACCAAGTATGTCAGCGTT
The DNA here is from genome assembly GCF_042920265.1 of Lysinibacillus sp. KU-BSD001. Lineage (NCBI taxonomy): Bacteria > Bacillati > Bacillota > Bacilli > Caryophanales > Bacillaceae > Lysinibacillus > Lysinibacillus sp. KU-BSD001. Next base: position 237,205 of record NZ_JBDQZI010000002.1, read on the forward strand.
ATTTAGATGATATGGTGCTTGTACCAGAAGGAAAAGTATGTACAACAATTTTAGATTTATATAATAAACATGCGATTATTGCAGAGCCTGCTGGGGCATTACCTGTCGCTGCACTGGATTTCTATGCAGAGCAAATTCGTGGAAAATCGGTCGTTGTCATTATTTCAGGCGGGAATAACGATATAGGTCGTATGCAAGAAATTAAAGAAAAATCGTTATTATATGAAGGGTTACTGTACTACTTTATCGTCAACTTCCCACAACGTGCGGGAGCGCTTCGCCAATTCTTAACGGAAGTACTTGGCCCAACGGATGATATTACGCATTTCGAGTACACGAAAAAGAACAATAAAGAAAGCGGTCCTGCATTAGTAGGCATCGAAGTACTCGACCGCGCAGATTACCCTGAGCTACTTCAACGTATGAAAGCAAACGGATTTGAATATAAAGAAGTGAACAAAGACAGTACACTATTTGGTTTATTAGTGTAAGCATTACGTAAAAACCCGCGCATTTGAGCAATGCGCGGGTTTTTATCAGCGATTTTTCTTGAATTATCAGCGGTTTCTGCGATATATCGGCGCATTCACTTCACTTATCGGCCATTTGTCAAAAATATGAGCGCTTCGATAACGGCTTCCTTCCAAGGATTGCTTTACTATTTGAGAAAATAACCGCATATTCTATTGGTAAGGACTCTCCGATTAACTGGCGAAGAGCTGGTACGTGCGTTTTACTTGATTGATGGGGTTTCTAAATCCTTCTACCTTTCCATCTTGCTTTATTCTAATAAACTGGTGCTTTTCTTCATCGAAATGAATTTCGCCTACCATATTTTTAATTTCAAGTATTAACATAAACTGCTTACATACAAAAACGGTATCAACCTGATAAGAAAAACCATTGAGACAGAACGAGTAAGCGTGGAATAATGTAGATTCATATCTTGCCAACGCAAATCTACATACCGTTCTCCCGCATACCCAGCTTCTATTTTCAGCAACTCATCTTCTAATTCCGAAAATACCCTTCTCATTACACACTGCAGTTTCCTCAATTTTTCTGGCACACTTCTATTGAAGATAATCATCCCTCCCCCTCCTTACTTTGGAGTAGAGAAAAGGTGGGATTCGTTTTCTAATTAAAATAACAAAATTTACCAAACTCGTAATTTGGTGAATTTTATTTCCTGGGTAATAGATTAATACACGACAAAAAAAGACAATGCCATCAATGTAGCATTGCCTTTCACGATTAACCTAATAATGCACGGTCTGAGTTCATTTTCTCGCCACGAATACGTTCGAACTCTGCCATTAAATCCGGAATCGTTAAATCTGGTTTACGATCCGCACCGACCTGTAAAATAATTTGCCCTTTATCCATCATAATGAGACGATTGCCAAGGTCCAGTGCTTGTTGCATATTGTGCGTAACCATTAATGTTGTTAAATTGTCCGCGTCTACAAGTTCCTTCGTTAAACGTGTAATCAAATCTGCGCGAGATGGATCAAGTGCTGCAGTATGCTCGTCTAGCAATAAAATAGATGGCTTCGTAAACGTCGCCATCAACAGTGATAACGCTTGTCGCTCACCACCTGAAAGTAAACCGACTTTTGCAGATAACCGATTCTCCAAATTTAGCCCTAAACGCTCAAGTGATGTTTTAAAGAAATCGCGGCGCTTCTTATCGACACCAAAACGGAGTGTACGCTTTGCATTGCGCGAATAGGCAATCGCTAAATTTTCCTCAATCGTCATCGATGGTGCTGTACCGGCCATCGGATCTTGGAATACGCGACCGATAAAATGTGAGCGTTTATATTCTGGTAAGCGCGTCACATCATTGCCATTAATCGATACGGTACCGATGTCCGGCGTCAATGCACCAGAAATCATATTCATCATCGTTGATTTTCCTGCACCATTACTCCCGATAATCGTCACAAAGTCACCAGGTGCTAAATGCAGATGAATGTGATCTAAAGCCACCTTTTCATCTGGTGTACCTTCATTGAAAATTTTGTTAATACCGTCTAATTTAAGCAAGTGGCTCCCCTCCTTGCTCTACTGTTCGTACTGAAGACTTACGTTCTGCAATACGTCTTGCTTTTCGTTTTTTCTCTTTTCGTTTATCGATGATTTGCGGAATGACTAACGCTAAAATAACAATCGCAGCCGTAATTAGCTTCATATCTCCTGTATCTAAAAATTCTACACGAAGAGCAAGCGCATAAATGATACGGTAAATAATCGCACCTACAACAACCGCAAACGTAGTACGTACAATCGTCTTTGTACCAAAAATCGCTTCCCCAATAATAACAGAAGCAAGACCAGTCACAATCATCCCAACACCCATTTGAACATCAGAAAATTTCGAGTATTGCGCGATTAATGCACCTGCAAAAGCAACCATCGCATTCGATAAACCGAGTCCGAGAATAATGAGTGAATCCGTATTTGCCGAAAAACTACGAATCATGCGCTTGTTATCACCCGTAGCCCGAATAGCTAAACCGACCTCTGTTTTTAAGAACCAGTCAGCAATCAATTTAATAGCGATCGTAATGACTAATATAACTAAAACTGTCCCATATGTTGATGGGAGTGACGTAAGCCCCATCCCGCGCAACATATCGTTAATAGCTGTATCAATTCCTAATCCCGCCCAAAAGCTTTGGAACTGTGTAAACAGTGTATCTGCTGTTAATAAAGGAACATTGGAAATACCTGTCGCGCTTTCCTTTGTTGTACCCATAATTCGAAGGTTAATGGAATATAGGGCAATCATCATTAAAATCCCTGAAAGCAGTGGATTTATTTTTCCTTTTGTGTGTAAAAGTCCTGTCATACATCCTGCAATAAATCCAGCTACTATCGCGACTAATGTAGCAATGATAGGGTTGTAGCCCAGCACGATCATTGCCGCTGCTGTTGCCGCCCCTGTAACAAAGCTTCCATCAACCGTTAAATCCGGAAAATCTAACACTCGGAATGTTAAGTACACCCCGAGTGCCATAATTGCATAGATGATTCCTTGCTCAACAGAACCGAATAGAGCTGTAAACATATTGAATCATCTCCTAAGTTATTTATTCGATTACTTCTGCATTCCAAGTATCTTTAATTTCAAGACCTAAATTTTCTGCAGTTGCTTTATTGATGACAAGTTTTAAGTTAGCTGGGTATGTCGCCGGAATCTCACCTGCTGATTTACCATCTTTTAAAATCTCAGCCGCCTTTTGTCCTGCTTCATAACCGATATCATAGTATTCGAAACCGTAAGCTGCTAATCCGCCGCGCGCTACAGAGTCCATCTCGCCAACGATTAACGGTAATTGATTCGTATTAGCCACACCAATCACTGACTCCAGTGCGGATACAACTGTATTGTCTGTAATAATGTATAAAGAATCTACTTTTCCAAGTAATGATTCTGTCGCTTGTTGTACCTCAGCTGAAGTTGATACGGCAGCTTCCACAAGCGTTAACCCTTGTGCTTCTAATGCAGCTTTTACTTGCTCTACTTGTGCAATCGAGTTTTGCTCACCTGTGTTATATACTGTCCCAACCTTTTTTGCACCTAGCTCCTCTTTTAGGAATTTCACTGTATTAGCAATTGTCTCTGGGTGTAAATCGACAGTACCTGTCACGTTACCACCTGGTGCTTCCATAGAAGCGATTAATTCTGCCCCCACGGCATCTGTTACAGATGTGAAGACAATTGGAATATCAGATGTTGCTGACTTCGCCGCTTGCGCTGAAGGTGTTGAGTTAGCAAAAATTAAATCTACTCCGTCCCCTACTAACTTTTGTGCAATCGTTACTGTCTGGCTCGGATCACCATTTGCTGTATTGTATTGATATTCGACATCTAAATCAGCATCTCGAAGTGCTTTTTTAAACCCTTCATATGCCGCATCTAGTGATGGATGCTCAACAATTTGTGTCACACCGATTACGTATGTTTCTTCTGGTGCCGCATCACCACCTGATGAACCTGTTGATGCATCCGACGAGCTTGTGTCGTCACTGTTACATGCCGCAAGCATTAATGCTAACGCTGCTGACGATAAAAATGAAAGCTTTTTCAAAGTAATAGCCATTTCTGTTATCCCCCTAGAACTATTTATCTATTTGCACTTTGCTGATTCAACTTAGCAAAGTATGAATGTACCGCTATCTTACACTCATATTATCTGACAGTCAATAACATTATGAATTTTCTAAATACTATAAATCTAATTTAAGATATTTTTGCGCTTTAAAGCACTAAATTAATTAGCTATTTATCATGTAAATATTAAAAATACTTCTAGCAATTTTCTAATAATTAATTGTTGATATCTAGTATTTAAGTCTAGTTTGATGAGGAAAGCAGACTGAAAAAGAGACTTTATTTTACGTACGAAAAGGGGTCTATTGTTGTGGCGTGTACATTTTCTAGATTTCTTTAGTAATGAATGCTATTTTCAGTTACACCCCGCTCTCCCTTTTAAGAGAATGATTTTATTCACACATGGCGTATAGCATGATCAGCCCAAACGCCTCATGAATCATACATCTCAAATTTTCTTTACTATTGATATATTTCGATTTATAAGATATTTGACGATAGCCATCTATTATACTAAAATATTACTTCGTGCTAAGTCGCCGTGGTTCGAAACCATCCCACGTAAAAAAACTAGGAGGAATTTTATATGAAGGTTAAATTTATGGCAACGACAGGGATTATTGCAGCGCTTTATATTGCTGTAACAATGCTCGTTGCACCGTTTGGATTTACAGAAGTGCAGTTCCGTATTTCTGAAATATTCAATCATTTAGTAGCATTTAATCCTCGTTTTTCAATCGGGATTATACTAGGGGTATTTATTGCTAATATGTTTTCACCATTAGGATTGTATGACCTTATTTTCGGTGTTGCACACTCCATCATTACGATTTCAATTTTTGTATTGATTTGTAAATTCGTGAAAAATATTATGGTACGTTTAGTATTAAATACGCTCCTATTTACGTTTACAATGTTTATTATTGCCTTCGAATTAAATCTCGCACTGGAGCTACCTTTCTTCTGGACATGGTTAACAGTAGCAGCGGGTGAATTCGTCGTATTGGCAGTAGGTGCACCGATTATGTACCTATTAAATAACCGTTTAAATTTCAAAAATTTAATTTAAAATTTTTCAATCGAGCGGTCGATGTGCCGTTCGATTTTTTTATGGATAGCATTCTTACATATTATTATTTTCTGAAAATATTGACTTATCGTTCTTTTCCTCGTACAATGATACTAATTAGAATGTTCGGGTTGGTTGAAGATTACGGGGAGCTGTAATCGCCATACGAGCAGAGTGAAGAATAGCTGAGCAAATTGATGAATAAGAAGAGTAGCAAGCAGCCAAATGTTTAGAGAGCACGTGGTTGGTGGAAACGTGTCATTTTCGCTTGTGAATGGGCCTTATGAGAGTCGCTAGCATGAGTTAGCGAACGGGATATCTCACGTTACGAGATTCGAGATGGGAGCTTTTTTAGCTTCAACTTGAGGTGGCAACGCGGTTCATATCGTCCTCTACAAAAAGTGTTTATGCTTTTTGTAGAGGACTTTTTTTATTTTAGAAGAGTGGAGTGAGAATGATGATTAAACACACATTACGTACGACAATTAAAAAAGTAAATGGCGATTGCTTAACACCTGTATTAATTTTCAATCGCCTACAAGGGACACGAAAATTTTTATTGGAAAGTTCAGCGAAACACGAAACGACAGGACGCTATTCATTTATCGGGGCGAACCCACGCAAAACATACACAGGATCGAATACAACACTAACAGAAAGTTCGCATGTAACAGGACAGTCTTATAGCTACGAAGGTGATTTAGTGCGTTCATTAAAGCAGGTCATGCCACGTGTTTCGAATCACACAGAATATCCATTCACAGGCGGGGCAATCGGTTATATTCGCTTCAACCGTGAACAAAGCACGATTCCAGCTGTAAATTTCCATGTATACGACACCGTTGTGATTTTCGATCATGTCACAGATGAATTAACAATCGTCCATACAAACATCGATGCTGAAATAAAAGAGCCGAATATTGACGACATCATTGACCAAATTGTAAACGGTACAGCACTCTCGCCGAACGAGTTTTCAATGGGGGCATTTACAGAACAAACGACACTCGCCCAATTTGAAGCACAAGTAAAACAGGCACAAGACGTGATGGCAACAGGAGAAGCCACGGAAATTGTCCTGTCGCGAAAGCTACAAGCGGATTTCTCAGGGGACGCTTTCTCCCTCTATCGTGATTTACGTGTGAAACTGCCTTCTCCTTATTTATACTATATCGAATTTGATGACCATACAGTCATTGGTGCGTCACCAGAAAGTATTGTGACGGTATATGATGGACAATTAAAAACAGCAACTGCAACAGATATTGAAGCCATTTCGGTCAAAGAATCACTTCAATATGACGGGCATACAACTTTCGGCATCCTCTCCCCTACTTTGCACGCGATTGATGCATTAACGCATTTATTACCGGCAGATAGCGTAACAGGGAAACGAAAAAAGGTAGCCTTACAAGCGATTCAAGCAATTGAGCCTGAACAGCGCGCACTTTACGGTGGGGCAATCGGTTATATCGGCTTTAACGGACAAATTGACTTTGCGTTAGCCTCTCGTACAGTGCTTTTACAACATAATCAAGCAATAACGGAAATCGGCGCGACGGTGACAGCAAATAGTAATCCGCAAGAGCTATATCAACAAACACAGGCACTTTTGCAAGTGAAGAAAGGATGAGTACGATGACTTTACAAGCTTACACAACGCGTGTCACAAGCGGCGAAAACTTACTATTGGGTGAAATGGTGCAAGCCGCGCAACTTGTTTTCAATGAAGAAACGCCAAAAGAACAAATCGCAAACTTTCTTCTCGCATTAAGTGCAAAAGGTGAAACAGCCCATGAAATAGCGGGCCTTGCTTCTGTCATGCGGTCGCATGCTGTACAGGTAGATGTACCGGAAGGCATTTACATCGATAACTGTGGTACAGGTGGCGACGGACTACAAAGCTTCAATATCTCCACAACCGCTGCATTCGTTCTAGCTGGTGGTGGACTGCTTGTCGCAAAGCATGGGAACCGAAAAGTTTCAAGCTTATCTGGTAGCTCAGATGTATTAGAAGCACTTGGCATCGGGCTTTTATCAAATCTGGAACAAACAACTGAACTATTAACACAAGAAGGCATTGCCTTTTTACATGCACCAAATATGCATCCAAAGCTAGGACGTATCGGTGAAGTACGACGCGCAATCGGCAAGCCGACGATTTTTAATATGGTGGGTCCGCTCACAAATCCAATACCGCTACAAACACAATTTGTCGGCATTAACCGCCCTGAATTTACAACAGATTATGCACAAGTACTTGATATGCTTGGTCGCAAGCGGGCAATGGTTGTATCGGGGGCGCGGGGGATGGATGAGGCCTCACTCGAAGGTGAAAATACATTTGTCTTGCTCGATCACGGTGATCTTTTACCATTTAAACTCCGCGCCGAGGATGTTGGGTTAACACCGCAACCGCTTGAAGCAATTCGCGGCGGGAACGCAGAGGAAAATGCCGTCATTTTACGAGAATTACTTGCGGGCAAACAAAGCGCCTACTTTGACACGGTTGTGTTAAATGCGGGAATCGGCTTCTTTGCTTACGGTTTAGCAGAAACGATGAAAGAAGGCATTGAAATGGCGAAGGACAGCATTTTCTCAGGACGTGCGATGGATAAACTCCATGCCGTTGTCGCATATAGCAAAAAAATGAAGGAAGCAGGTGCCAATACATGACGATTTTAGATCAAATCCTTGACCATAAAAAAACAGAATTACCGGGCTTAAAAGCAAATACACCATCATTTAACACGGTAGAAAAACAGCGTCCGTCTCTTTATGAAACGCTGATTCGTGCAAACCGTCTGCAAGTGATTTCAGAAATGAAGCGGGCCTCTCCTTCAAAAGGTGATATTGCGACACATATTGAGCCAGTCGAGCAAGCAACCCAATACGAAAAAGCAGGCGCTGCTTGTATTTCGGTCTTAACAGAACGCAAATATTTTAAAGGCTCTTATGACGATTTACATGCCGTCGCCAATGCGGTGAATATCCCGGTATTATGTAAAGATTTCATCATTGATGAAGTGCAAATCGATTATGCGAAAGCAGCTGGGGCTTCCGTTATTTTACTCATCGTGGCGGCTTTAACAGATGAAGCATTAGCTAGACTGCATCAATACGCGAGTCAACACGGACTGGAAGTACTCGTCGAAGTACATGACGTAGCAGAATTAGAGCGTGCCTTAGCGATTGATGCACGCATTATCGGTGTAAATAACCGAAACTTAAAAACATTTGAAGTCGATTTAAAGCAAACAGAAACGATTGCTCGTGCATTTAACTGCGACGATATTGCATTCATTTCTGAAAGTGGGATTTGGAATGAAAAGGATGCCACACTTGTCGCAAGCTACGGAGCAAAAGCAGTCTTAGTTGGTGAATCGTTAATGCGCAGTGGCAATGTTGTAGCAGACTTGCAATCACTCCAAATTGAGCTGAAAGTTGGCGAAGCACAATGACATTCGTCAAAATTTGTGGATTAAAGGACCCAGAGCACGTACAAACAGCCGTGGATGCAGGGGCAAATTTGATTGGCTTCGTCTTTGCGCCAAGTAAACGTGAAGTGACAATCGAACAGGCGCAAGCTTTAGCCAAACACATTCCTGAAAACGTGAAAAAGGTCGGTGTATTTGTGAATGCAGAGGCGTCCTTTTTAAAAGAGGTATACGAAAAAGTCCCTCTTGATTACATTCAATATCACGGTGATGAAACAAATGCGTTCATTCAACAAATCGGATTACCCGCGATTAAAGCATTTTCTATTCGAAGTCAGGAAAATGTCGCAACGGCAGCGAGCTATGATGTCGATTATTACTTATTTGATGCACCAGGTACAGATTACCGTGGCGGTAGCGGGCATACGTTCGATTGGTCATTACTGGAGCAATCGAATATTCCACGTGAAAAAGTCATCTTAGCAGGTGGACTAAACCCTTCTAATATCGCGGAAGCCATTCAACTTGTGCAACCATTTGGCGTTGATGTGTCAAGTGGTGTCGAGCGAGATGGTGTGAAAAATCATGCATTAATCCAAAGTTTTTTACAAGCAGCTAAAGGAGCGAAAACACAATGACGACAGGACGTTTCGGGGTATACGGCGGACAATTCGTACCGGAAACTTTAATGACCCCATTAATCGAGCTTGAAAAAGCCTATAACGAAGCAAAGCAAGACCCTACTTTTACTGAGGAGTTACGTTACTACTTAAAAAACTATGTAGGGCGTGAAACACCGCTTTATTTCGCAGAGCGTTTAACGGAAAAATGCGGCGGTGCGAAAATTTATTTAAAGCGCGAAGATTTGAACCATACAGGGGCACACAAAATCAACAACGCCCTCGGTCAGGCGCTCCTTGCGATCCGTATGGGGAAAAAGAAAATCGTCGCTGAAACAGGCGCGGGTCAACACGGGGTGGCAACAGCTACAGCTTGTGCCCTTCTGAACCTTGAATGTATCGTATATATGGGGGCTGAAGATGTGAAACGACAAGCACTCAACGTATTCCGTATGGAGCTCCTTGGGGCGAAAGTCGTAGCAGTGGAAAAAGGCTCTGCTACACTAAAAGATGCGGTAAACGAAGCGCTTCGTCACTGGGTAACACATATTGAAGATACACACTATATTTTAGGGTCAGCTTTAGGCCCTCACCCATTCCCAACGATTGTACGTGATTTCCAACGCATCATTGGAGATGAAACACGCGGACAAATTCAAAAACAAGCAGGTCGCTTACCCGATGCAGTCGTCGCTTGTGTGGGCGGCGGTAGTAATGCAATTGGCATGTTCTACCCTTTCGTTGAAGATCACGATGTCAAATTAATCGGGGTGGAAGCAGCAGGTAGTGGTATTAAAACAGGTAAGCATGCTGCGGCCATTGCTGGCGGACAAAAAGGCGTCTTACACGGGGCATACATGTACCTACTTCAAGATGAAAATGGTTTTGTCCAAGAGGCACACTCCATTTCAGCTGGCCTTGACTACCCTGCTGTCGGTCCAGAGCATTGCTATTTATCGGATATTGGTCGTGCAACTTATGATGCGGTGACAGATCAAAAAGCACTGGAAGGCGTGAAGCTCCTTTGTGCGACAGAAGGTATTTTACCCGCGTTAGAAAGTGCACATGCCATTTATTACACATCACAGCTGGCAGCAACTATGACAAAAGATGACATCATCGTCGTTTGTTTATCAGGACGCGGTGACAAAGACGTACACACATTAATCGACGCAATGGGAGGACAGGTGCAATGACATTACAACAAGCAATTGAACAAGTAAATGCGCGAGGTGATCAGGCATTTGTTCCTTATATTATGGCGGGTGATGGTGGACTCGAAGCGCTTCGTCATACGATTCTACGTTTACAAGAGCTGGGCGTGACGGCCATTGAAGTTGGTATCCCGTTTACAGACCCTGTGGCAGACGGTCCTACAATTGAAGAAGCCGGCGAACGTGCACTCGTAAACGGTACGAACTTACGCAATGTATTAGCGACATTAAAGGACTTTGCAGCTGAAGTGACAATTCCACTTGTTGTAATGACATATTTAAACCCTATTTTAGCTTACGGAGCGGAAGCCTTTGCACGTGATGCGTACGAGGCAGGCATTCGTGGATTAATCGTACCGGATATGCCACTTGAAGAAAGCGGCATTATTCATGAAGAACTTCGTGCAGCAGACATCTCGCTTATACAGCTTATCTCTTTAACAAGCCCACCTGAACGCATTGCAAAGCTAGCGAAAGCAAGTGAAGGCTTTATTTATGCGGTCACAGTAAACGGCATTACAGGTACACGTGCCGATTTCGCTAGCCATTTAGCTGAGCATTTTGCACAATTAAAATCATACAGCGCGATCCCTGTTTTAGCTGGGTTCGGTATTTCGACACCCGAACACGTCACGAATTTCGGTGCATTTAGCGACGGGGTCATCGTTGGTAGTAAAATTGTAGACGCTTTAGCGAATGACGACTGGGACACAATTGAGCAACTTATAAAAGCATCTAAACAAATGGAGGTAAAGTAAAATGGAAGCAACAAAACAACGTGGCTATTTTGGTGAATTTGGTGGTAGTCAAGTACCACCAGAATTACAAAAAGTATTAGATATTTTAGAGGAAAACTTTGAGAAGTATAAAGAGGATGAAGACTTCAACCAAGAGTTAAACTACTATTTCGAAGAATATGTAGGACGCAAATCCCCACTTTATTTTGCTGAAAACTTAACGAAACAGTGCGGCGGCGCAAAAATTTATTTAAAGCGTGAAGATTTAAATCATACAGGCTCACATAAAATTAACAACGTATTAGGGCAAATTCTCCTTGCCAAACGCATGGGCGCGAAACGTATCATTGCCGAAACAGGTGCAGGGCAACATGGGGTAGCAACAGCGACTGTCTGTGCGATGTTTGGTATGGACTGTACAGTTTATATGGGCGCTGAGGATACAAAACGTCAAGCACTAAACGTATTCCGTATGGAGCTGTTAGGCGCAAAAGTCGTAGCTGTTGACAAAGGTCAGGGCCGTCTAAAAGATGCCGTCGATGAAGCGTTTGCAGATCTTGTGGAAAACTATGAACATACATTCTATTTACTTGGATCAGCGGTTGGTCCTCATCCATTCCCAACAATGGTGAAGCACTTCCAATCCGTTATTTCAAAAGAATCGAAAGCGCAGCATTTAGCAAAGGAAGGTAAACTGCCAACTGCGGTACTCGCTTGCGTTGGTGGCGGTAGCAATGCCATTGGTGCTTTTGCTGAATACATCGATGACAAAAACGTTCGCCTAATCGGTATTGAGCCAGATAAAGCAGCGACAATGGCATACGGTACACCTGGTGACTTACATGGCTTCCGTTGCTTAGTGCTGCAAGATGAAGAAGGCAATCCACTACCAACATATTCGATTGCAGCAGGTCTTGACTACCCTGGTGTTGGCCCTGAGCATAGCTATTTAAAAACAACAGGCCGCGCAGAATACGTAGCTGTGACAAATGAAGAAGTACTGGAAGGCTTCCAAACGTTATCGAAAGTAGAAGGCATTATTCCAGCATTAGAATCTTCGCATGCAGTAGCCCATGCATTGAAGTTAGCTCCGACACTATCACCAGAAGATAGTATTATCGTCAACATTTCTGGCCGTGGTGATAAGGACGTAGAACAAGTATTTGAGATGTTAAAGAAGTAAAATGAGAAAAGATCTGGCTCACTTTTTATAGGGTGAGTGGATCTTTTTTTGGTTGGTTTTTGCTCGTGCTGGGGCTTTTGACCGTTCACCACGGGTTTTTGACCGGATACCGTCTCGTTTTGCTCGCACCTTCCTGTTTGCCCGTTTACCGCTTATCAAATGAACAAAAAAAGAATCCTCCTCCTGTAAAACTGGAGAGAAGATTCTTGATTATCACGAACGATTAAAACTCATAATGATACGCTACTTTATACAACGCCATTAATTCTTCATGTGTCGGTACTTTCGGGTTGTTGCCTGGGCTACCGCTTGCTAGTGCATCGGTGGCCATTTTCGGAATCGCCTCGTAAAATGCCTGCTCATCAATGCCCCACTCTTTTAAGTTACCGATACCCATCTTTTTACATAGTACCTTAATCGACTGAATCGCAAAATCCGCTAGTTCTGCTTGCGACATACTAAGCCCTTCTGTATTAAAAAATGTACCTAAATCTGCTAGACGATCTATGCAAGTATCCTTTGAATAATCAAGCACTGCTGGTAGTAGCATCGCATTCGAAATGCCGTGTGGTACGTGGAATAGTGCGCCAATCGGACGGGACATTCCGTGCACTAACGCGACAGATGCGTTGGAAAACGCCAAGCCCGCTTGCAGGGAGCCAAGAGCCATCGCCTCACGCGCATCAATATGATCCCCGTTCTCGTACACTGTCAGCATATTTTCCACAATGAGCTTCATCGCCGATAAGGCAAGCATATCTGTATACGGATGAGCGAGGCGCGATAAATAGCTTTCCACCGCATGGCTTAATGCATCAATCCCTGTTGCCGCTGTAATGGATGGTGGTGACGTTAATGTTAACACCGGGTCCACAATCGCGACATTCGGCATAAAGGCCGGCTGCTTAATCATCATTTTGATATCGTTCGTCATATCTGTAATGACGGTTGCATTCGTTGCCTCTGAACCTGTACCCGCTGTTGTTGGAATGGCCATATGCGGAACGGGCTCTTCATTCGCTACCTTTTTAAAATTCATATAATCCCCGATATAGCCGCCATTTGTTGCGACAACCGCCACAGCCTTTGCTGTATCGATGCAGCTTCCACCACCAAGCGAAATGATGATATCACATGCAGACTGCTGGAGTATATCAAGTGCTTCCGTGACATACGTATCAATCGGTTCCGATGTTACCCCTAAATACGAAACCGTTTCTACCCCTTGCTCCTTTAATAAAACGCGACATTGATCGACGAAGCCTAAACGATCCATAATCGGATCACTCACAATCAACGCCTTTGTACCTAGCTTTTTCGCCTGCACCCCTACCTCTTCAAAAGCATGGCGTCCATAAACTAAAGTGGGTGGTGAGTATACTGTAAAAGTCGTTTTTGTTTGAATCATGTCTATATCCCCCATTTTGATAAAGACTTAGCTATTACTTGGGAAGGCAAATGTCGATGTATTCGTTACAGGTGCTGCCCAGCGTTCAGAAATCGTTTTTGTTTTCGTAAAGAAGCGTGCTTGGTCTGGTCCAAACATATGCCCTTCACCAAAACGAGAACCTTTGAAACCAGCAAAATTATGATAGCCCACTGGAATTGGAATCGGCACATTCACCCCGACCATACCGACTTCAATTTCTGTTGTAAATTTGCGCGCCGCTGCCCCATCATTTGTGAAAATCGTGACACCATTTCCGAGCTCATGTTCATTAATTAATTGGATGGCTTCCTCTAGTGAGTTCACACGTACGACATTGCGTACAGGACCAAATACTTCTTGTTCGTAAATTTCCGTCCCCGGTTTCACATGGTCAAATAACGTAGGACCAATAAAGAAGCCATTGGACTCTTTCACGATTTCTAACTCGCGTCCATCACATACAACGACTGCACCTTCTTTTTCACCGCGCTCAATCGCTGCTAACACCATGTCTTTGGATTGCTGTGAAATGACTGGACCAAAGTTTGTATCTGGCTCTGTATAGGCGCCCACTTTCAGCCCGTCAATTTTTCGTTTTAAAATTGCTACAAGGCGCTCTGCTGTTTCCTCGCCAACGGGCATAATTGTCGAAAGGGCCATACAGCGTTGTGAAGCAGCACCGTACGCCGCACCAATGAATGCATCTGCCACTTGCTCTAAATCTGCATCGGGCATCACGACCATATTGTTTTTACCACCACCAAGAGCCGTCACACGCTTCCCGTATTTCGCCGCTGTTTCGTAAATATATTTAGCAACAGGTGTTGAGCCGACAAATGAAATCGCCTGTACAGCAGGGTTTTCTAATAATTCATTTACCGCATCTTTATCACCATTCACCACCGTCCAAATGCCGTCTGGTAATCCTGCTTTTTTCCATAGTTCACTGACAAACAGCGCCGTCATCGGTACTTTTTCTGATGCCTTTAAAATAACCGCATTGCCTACTGCAACAGCCATGCTCGTTTGTGCAAGTGGCACCATAATTGGGAAGTTAAATGGCGAAATAGCCGCAACAACACCTAACGGATATTTCGCTGAGTATGCATTGATTCCTCCACCAACATTGACTGAATACTCCCCTTTTACTAAATGCGGTGCACCAATTGCAAGATCCACCGATTCAATACCGCGCGTAATTTCCCCTTTTGCATCTTCGATTGTTTTCCCGCTTTCTGTGCAAATTAATTCTAGTAATTTATCTGTATTTTCAGTTAACAAATTACGGAACTTTAAGACGATTTCCGCACGCTTTGCGACGGACACATCGCGCCACTGTGGGAATGCAGCCTGTGCTTTAGCGATTGCTTCACGTGTTTCCTCCGCTGTCGCTAACGGTACTTGTGCAATGACCTCTCCTGTTGTTGGATTGTACACGGAACCGTATCGTCCACTCGTTCCTTCCACCATTTCCCCACCGATGAAATGCGTTAACGTTTTTACTTCTTGTGCTGTTGGCATGCATAAATCCCCCTTAATTATGATTGAAGTGAAAATCCCCTAAGACTAAGCAAAAAATAACTAGTCAGTCTTCCTATTTTGTCGTAAGATAATAAAAACAAAATTTCGATGACCGCAGTCACTTAAATCATAATGTACGAAGTGAAATCCCGTCAACGGCTATTTTTTCTATTTTATTCTGTTTTTTTGTCGATAATTGTAAAGAGAGTAAAGGAGCGATTAGGTGGAACATTTAACTGAGCGCCAAAAAAAAGCACTTGAAACACGTGAAAAGTTATTAAATAAATCACTCGAGCTGTTCGGGACATATGGCTTCGAGCATGTATCGATTGAACAAATTACAAAAGCTTGTGATGTATCAAAAGGAACGTTTTATACTCATTTCCCTTCAAAGTACGATGTCATTTTGGAAAAATTTAAACAGTTCGATTCATTTTACGATACAGTAGAGAAAAATATTGATCCGACACTGCCCGCTATCAAAAAAATTTTAATCATTTACGAAGAGCAAATGCGCTATCTGCTCCATGTAGTCGGGAAAGATGTATTAAGAACGGTGTATACCGCTGCTATGACGAATCACGTAAAGCAAGATCATTACTTAATTAGTTCTGAGCGCAAAATTTTTCAAATTATTAATCGGTATATGGAGGAAGGCTTCGCATCGGGTGAGTTTAGACAAGACGTGACGATAGAGGAAATGAAATCAATGGTTCAGCGGTGTATGCGTGCCAATGTGTATGACTGGCTCATTCATAATGAGACATTTGATTTAGTGAACGAAATGCGGTTGTTCACCGCTGTGATGCTCGAAGGATTAAAACATAAAAAAGGAGTTAGCGATTCAATTGAATAATCGTTAACTCCTTTATATTTTACCTACTTGGCGGTTGGTTTTGCCCAGTTAATTGGTGATTATCCGAGTTGTAGCTGCGGATAAATTTCTTGAATATTTTCGCGCAGTTTCGCTTTTAGGAATTTTCCGACAGATGTTTTTGGAATCTCCTCTAAGAAGACAATATCATCTGGCATCCACCATTTTGCAAACTGCCCTTCTAAATACGTCATTAATTCCTCTTTTGTCACGGTAGCCCCTTCCTTCACTACAACACAAGCAAGTGGGCGCTCCTGCCATTTCGGATGTGGGATAGCAATCACGGCTGCTTCAAATACTTCTGGGTGCGACATTAACCCGTTCTCTAAATCGACGGACGAAATCCACTCCCCACCAGATTTGATCAAATCCTTCGTACGATCTGTAATTTTAATGAAGCCCTCTTTCGAACGAACGGCAATATCACCTGTGTACAGCCAGCCGTCCTTCATCGCATCCGTTGTACGTTCGTCACGGAAGTATTCGCTGGCAATCCATGGTCCACGTAGGCGTAATTCGCCCATTGTCTCACCGTCCCACGGTACCTCCCCGTCTTCATTAACAATACTTGATTCGATACATGGCATCGTTAAGCCTTGTGTTGCGCGCGCTTCGATTTTATCTTCAATAGCCCAATCATCCATTTTGCTTAAATAGTTTGATAGTGCCACGATTGGGGATGTTTCGGTCATCCCGTATACAACAACATAATTCACACCGTATTTCTCTTCAAAATGACGGATTAACCCTTTTGGTGAAGCAGAACCACCAGCAAAAATAGTATGGAGTGAGCTTAAATCGCGTGGTTTCTTCTCGAGCTCCTGCTCTGCGCCAAGCCAAATCGTTGGGACACCCGCTGTTTTTGTGACACCCTCTTGTTCGATAAAGTCTACAATTAATGCAGGGGTAAATTGTGGACCAATTAAAACTTGTGTTGCCCCCACATTCACACTCGCAAATGGCATCCCCCACGCATTTACGTGAAACATTGGCACAATCGGCATGATGACATCACGCTCTGAAATAGCCATCGAATCGGCCATCGATAGCATCATCGAATGAAGCACTATTGAGCGTTGTGTATACACAACCCCTTTTGGATTGCCTGTCGTGGCACTTGTATAGCACATACCAGCTGGCGTATTTTCATCTAAGTCCGTCGGGAACTCAAATGTCTCATCCGCTTCCACCAGTAACTGTTCATAGCTAAAAGCGTTCGGTAACGTCGTTTGTGGCAGTTCCCCATCTGCCATAATAATAAAATGCTCGACCGTTTTTAGCTCATCTTGTATCGATTCAATGATTGGTACTAAATCTTCATCAATGATTAATATTTTATCTTCTGCATGATTAATAATGAATGAGACATGCTCCGGTGATAAACGGATGTTTACCATATGTAAGCATGCCCCTGCACATGGTACAGCGAAATATGCTTCTAAATGGCGATGTTGATTCCATGCAAACGAAGCGATTTTATCCCCTTTTTTCATCCCCAGCTTTGTAAGTGCATGGGCTAATTTACGCGTACGTTTTGCCCATTCTCCATACGTCAGACGATGAACCATTGTATCGCTTGTTCGTGAAATAATTTGTTTATGCGCATAGTATGTTTCTGCACGTTTGAACATGTCCACTAATAACAGCGGTGTTTGCATCATAACCATCTTCCCCTTCTGTACATGAAATTTTTCCCAACACCTTAATTTTAATACATTATACTCGGATAAGTAAATAATCTTCTATTTCTAGCAAAAAATAGCTCTTAGATAAAATAGAAAACGGTAGCGCGTTTGCTACCGTTTTTTCCGACTGTAAACTGAAGGATTCAATGTTACAAACGTAAATCCTTTCTTTTATACATTTCTTTTGCCGCTGTGAGACAAAAAACAATGAGCACTAGACCAATCACCCATTCTTCTAAAAGGATGCCATCTGTCATGAGCTTTTGTGTTTTAATCCAGTCCATAGGCGATACATAATATAAGAAACTTAAAGCCTCCACGACTGTACTTATGATGCCTAAAATAAACGAGCCGAACACGATGGCTATCACTACGCCCGTCGCACCTTTACTATTTTTTAAACATACGGATAATAGGAAGCCGACCGCCATAAATACAAGACCCACATATAGGATGGCACTATAAAAAGCCCCTACTTCCTTGATACTTTCGACATAATCATAGTCGCTAAAAGACAGATAACCAATGACCGTTATGAGCCAAAGAACGATGAGCATAGCTACGTAAGAAACGATATGAGCCAGTGCCTTTTGTGTAAATATTGCGCTTCGGGAAATCGGCTTACTATATAAAAATTCAATCGTCCCATCCGTTTCTTCTTTCACTAAAAACAGGACTGCGGATTGGCAGACATACACCATGATCGCTAACGCTAAATATTGTAGCACGTAACCAAAGTAGTTCGTGATGATTGTAAAGTCTGTGAGTTCCGCCAACCCAAACGCCTCTAGTAATTTCGGGTCTAAGCCTTCCATTTTCGCCCCTGCCAGTTCCTTCATCGACTCTGTTTGCATCGAAGGGAAAAAGGCAAGCAGCAAAAATATAATGCTACTGAGGACAGCCGTCCATATGAACGTACTCTTCCATGTGTTTCTTAATTCTAATTGAAATACCTTCATTGCCCTGCCTCCTTTTCATACAGATGCATAAAGCGGTCTTCTAAACTTTCATGTTCAATTGTAAAATCATCGCATGCTACTTGTTGTAATAATGAAAGCAGTACTAAATGATTCTCCCCTTCATAGCGGTACACTCGTTTCTCGTCCTTCTGCTCGATCAGCCTCATATCTTGATCTAGCATTTCTTTGCCGCCCCAAGTGGTAATGATTTTTCTTGGATGACCCATTTCTTTTAAATCGGTGATAGCAACAATTTTTCCTTGTTTAATAAAACCAACCCGGTCACAATATTCTTGCACATCACTCAGATTATGACTGGAAAGTAAGATGGCAACGCCCTTTTCGGCTTGCTGTTTTAGTTCTACAAATAACCGTTTTTGAATAATTGGATCAAGCCCATTCGTTGGCTCATCTAAAATTAATATGCTTGGTTTTACAGCCAGCGCACAGACAATCGCCACTTTTTTCTTATTGCCCGTTGAAAGCTCATCAAATTTTTTCGTTTGATCTAAGTCAAACAGCTCACAAAGTCTCGCTGTTTCTTCCATATACGCTTGATCGTAAAAACCATTGCTTACCTTGATTAAATCCTGAACGGTCATATTTCCGTAAAACCGTACATCGCTTGGTACATAGCCTGTGAATCTTTTAATCTCGTTACTTTCCTTTACAATATCCTTCCCTCTAATCGTCGCATGGCCCCCAGTTGGAAAGATAAAATTTAATAGCATGCGGATTGTCGTCGATTTACCCGCGCCATTTGGTCCCACAAACCCGAAAATCTCCCCCTCCTGTACAGAAAACGTCACATCTTCAACTGCCTGATTTTTCCCATAACACTTTTTTAACTGACGGATTTGAATCGCATCCATACACAATCCCCCTTCGTTATTTCTTCATGATTTCTTTATATTTAACGAGTGCATCATTTAAATCTTTCGTCTCTTTTTGCAAACGCCAATCTAATGCAAGCCAGTAGAAGAAAAATGAAATGGTGATCATGCTATAAAAAATATATCGATACCATTCCGTATAATGACTAAACCAGCCAAAACCTTCTGAAAAACCGACCATGATAAAAAATGCCCAAACACTCCATAACAAAATTCGTGAAAAAGATACGTCTTTCTTATACAGTAATAATCCCTCACCCATTCCAATTAACCAACAGGCCGTAAAAATTTGCATCGCTGTCCAAAAGTCTAGTGTTGTGGCGTTTTCAGGTTCTAAGACGCCAAATACGAGATAGAAAAAAACAAACGCTAAAAAGTAAATGCCTACCGTTGTTTTAATATCAAACATGAAGAGATAAAAATCTTGCCATTTTTTATTGTTCATCTGCTATTCCTCCTCTTTTAATGCTCCAGACCGAGACGACTTTTAAATGCACGTGCATAATGCCTAGATACAACTAGACGGTCGCCACTTTCTAGCGTAATTTCTATGCGGCTATTCATAATACTCTTCAATTTTTTGATATGATGCAGATTGACTAACTGCGATTTCCCAATGCGCACTAAGCCCATATGCGAATACATCGTCTCCAAATTGTAGAGAGATTCCTGTGACTGACATACAGCATCTTCTGTATACACAAATATTTTGTTATCCACAGCCTCAACAAAAAATATTTCATTTGGCTGCAGAAAAATCATTTCTCCTTCTCTATTTACTATTAGCTTATTTACAGATTCTTCAATAAGTTGTAGCAACGCTTCAATTTCTTCATCAAGCTGTTGACATTTTATAATTATTTCATTTTCCCCTTCCGAAACAATGTCAATAGTTACCTTCATGTCAACACCTCCTGTCAGTTATTTAAGTACAGTGTAAATTAAGGAAATCGTTCTCACAATATCATAAGGTCTAAGCTGCATCATAGGGGTGGTTAAGTTGCATTCGTCTTTTTCGTGAGTTTGCTTATGGATATATAGAATAGCATGTGTTGATTTCCGCTACGGTAAAAGCAAGTACTTTTTACTCTTTTCAAAGCAATCCTTTCTTTCTATGAAAGTGTTTCTAACAGAAAAAAACGGTAGCGCACTTGCTACCGTTCTTGTTATGAAATGGCTTTTTTCTGTTGTTTGATTTTTAATTTTTCGAGCATATCAATCGTCATTTTGGCTAAGTCGTATTGGGTTGTAAAGCCCCATTCTTCGCGGGCTGCGGTGGAGTCAATGGTATTAGGCCAGCTATCGGCAATCGCTTGACGTACTGGATCTACCTTGTAGCTCAATGTAAAATGAGGGATGTGCTTTTGAATTTCTGCTGCGAGCTCACTTGGCTCAACGCTCATCGCTGAAATATTGAACGCATTGCGATGCACAAGCTTACTACCGTCTGCTTCCATTAAATCGATAATGGCCTGTAGTGCATCGGGCATATACATCATATCCATATACGTCCCTTGCGCAATATACGATTGATACTGCCCTTCTTCAATGGCTTTATAATAAATTTCTACCGCATAATCCGTCGTGCCACCCCCAGGAGGCGTCACGTAAGAAATGAGCCCAGGAAAACGGACACCGCGTGTATCAAGGTTGTATTTCTGATGGTAATAGTCACACAATAACTCACCAGCCACTTTGTTGATACCATACATCGTTGTCGGACGTTGCAATGTATTTTGTGGTGTATTGTTCTTTTGCGTAGTTGGACCAAATGCGCCAATGGAGCTTGGCGTAAAGAACTGCATGTTTAACTCGCGGGCTACTTCTAACGCATTTACTAAGCCCCCCATATTTAAGTTCCATGCAAGTAACGGATTTTTCTCAGCCGTCGCAGAAAGTAAAGCTGCCATATGAATCATCGTATCTGCACGGAATTCTTTTGCCAGCTTATGCATACACTTATCATCCATAACATCCAATACTTCAAATGGTTCTATACTATCGGTCGTGTTACGGATATCTGTTGCCAGTACAGCGTCCACTCCGTAAATCTCACGTAACTTCACGACTAATTCTGACCCAATTTGACCGAGAGCACCTGTTACAATCATTCTTTTCATCTGTTTGTTCCCTCCTCTGATGCAAAACATTTTTACACGTCAAAAATACTCCACGCTTCATTTATCGTATAAGTCTAAAAAAGAATTCATAATGAGCAAATTCACAAACATTATTACCATTTGAGTAACCGTTGCTTTCCGCTCCAGCACTCGCTTTCCACGGGCGAGATCAAGCCTCCTCGTCGCTCATGCTTCGCTCCTGCGGGGTCTTGATTGTCTCGCTTTTCCCGTAGGAGTCTCGTGCCTCCGCTACAAGCAACTATTATTCCATAAAGTAATTGGTGGCTTAAAAATAATAAAAGACCCTCATTGGCGGTAATAGTAGCTAGGCGAGTTATACGTACAAACGGAAAGAAAATGATTCCTTTTAGTGAAGGGAAATACTTGTTTAGAATATTAAGAAGCACTCACCTTTGCCGTAGCGCGCCATAGCCACAGGAGCCGTAACAGGAGATCCAAACAGGCCCCGCCTGTTTTAGCTCCTGTGTAGGCTGTGGCAAAGCGCGGAGGCTATGGTACATACCTTTTATTGTTTAATTGGTGTTTTTAGGATGCGTTTTTACTCATAACGAGAAAGAACTTTAAAATAGCTTCTTTTAAGACACTTCTTTGCGGATTTCCATTAAGCGTATACTTTCCTATTTGCAAAAAAATAATCCATTCACGAGGAATGGATTATTTTTTCTTGCAATTTTAATGTGATCGTTATTGTTGTGCCTATATCTTCTATACTCTCAAGCTGGAAGGTAGACTGTTGTAATAATTTTAGCTTTTCAAAGGGATTTAACAAGCCGAGGCGTTGACTCTGTCCGTTCACTAGTTGTGCTTGCTTTTCAATGGACATGCCTGCTCCATTATCCGCAATGATAATTTTCACTAAATCTCCATCTCGTTGAAGTGAAATTTTCAGTTCCGCATTTTCATGTTTATTTTTCAATCCGTGATGAATCGCATTTTCAACTAATGGCTGCAATGTCATTACGGGAATTTTAAATGATACCGTTTCATCAATGTCCATTACGACACGCAAATGCTCAAAACGAATCTGTTCAATCGCTAAATAGGCTTCAATTAACTCCAGCTCTTCTTCAATCGGTACAATGCTCTGTTGCTTTTGATAATCCAGTTTCGCACGAAAATAAATCGCTAAATACTCCAACGCTTCACGCATTTTTTCTGGATTAACATAGCTCAACCCTATAATAGAGTTCAATGTATTGTATAAGAAATGTGGTGTAATTTGTGCATGATAATGATTTAATTCTTGCTGAATGGAGCGCTTTACGGCTTCCCGCATATTCAGTAATGACGAAACATGGGAAAGTAACTCTTTTTGAACAACGGATTTACGAATAATGGCGTTAATCCCTTCCTCAAATAATTGTGTCATATGGCCAATTCGATCATTTTGTGAGAGCAAAATAATCGGTAACTCTACTGAATTGTACAGTTCGCGCACTTTTTTCGTCACTGTTAACACAAACTTATCGGGCATATTGACATCAGCAATGACTAAATCTACACGATTGTTCAATAAAACACTTAGCGTATCCTCACCGTTATTGTATGCATATACATTATAACCGTGACGGGAGAGCATCTTCATCACGTTAAATAATTGCTCTGTATCTTGATCAATGACCATAATCGTCTCTGCTCGTTCCCCTTCCACATACAGTGGATACGTCATATAGTGTTGCTCACCTAACGATGGGGGTGGTACGAATAGCGTATTGGATGCGTCTCCTGCTTTCCGTAGTAAAAGTGTGACCGTTGTCCCTACACCCAATTGCGATGAAATCTCAACATGACCGTCCATTAGCTGCATATATTGTTTAACAATGCTTAATCCGAGCCCCATCCCTTGCTTCATGTGATTGGGCTCTACTTGATAGAATGTATCAAAAATCTTTACTAAATGCTTTTCCTCCATTCCAATGCCCGTATCTGCTACTTCAATCGCGATTTGTCCATGCTTTTCATAGGCACGTATTGTAATGGTCCCTCGCTCTGTATAATGAATCGCGTTATGTATGACGTTTAATAATACTTGCCTTAAACGCTTATCATCTGCCCATACAGATGGGACACTGCTTGGGATTTCATTTCGAATGACGACCTCATCCGAATTTTTCACTAAAAAGGTCAGCTCGTCGATTAATTCCGTAAAACTTCGAAGTGCTACAGGCTTTACTGAAAAACGGATATTATCCTTTTGAGCTGCCTCATAAATCGTTTGAAACATATGGCTTATCTTATTAATTGTCGTATGAATGGAGAAGGCAAGCTGTTGCTGCTCCACTTTTAATGGGCCTGCCTGTCCTTCTAGTAACTCCTTGGATTTTGCATAAATTTGTGTGAATGGCTCATGCATTTCAGACGTTACTTTTACAAGCAATTCATCTTTTAATTCGTTTTGTACGAATAACTCTCGTGTGAGTCGCTGTGCTTTGCGATACCCTTTTTCATAGCGATAGCTCACAAACAGTGTAAGTACGATATTCGTGATGAGCAGTGTAATGAGCGACCAGCTACCCATATCGACCTCAAAGAAAAATTCAATGACGATTGTACTAAAATAACAAACACATGAAATAAACACGAGCAATAAATAACTTGCTTCCGCTTTCTCCTTTTGTGCCACCCGTACTAATAAATAAAGCGTATAGCCAAACCCTAAAGCTACTCCGATAACTAACAATAATTGTGTCACCACTTCTGGCAATAGGGCAAACAAAACATCACGTAGCTTTGTCGGAAGCATCAGCGTCATAAGAACCGTCAGCATAAATGAAAACAGGGCATAAACAAATGATGTTCTAGCATATTGCGGAAATATTTTAGACACAAATAACAATAAAAAGCTGGTTGCTAAATAAAGCGATGAGAATTGGCAAAACCAAAGTGCATTTAATGGTAAATCCGGTACATACACCAATAATAACCGTTCGTTTTGTGTCGAACTATAGAAGCCGATTGCAAGACAATACAGGGCAAAATACATTTCATTTGTCCAACGACCGCGTTGCAACATAATAAATAGAAAAATAAAACTAATGACAATATAAGTAGTTACAATCGCACTCTCTATCAGTTGTGAGCGCTGTATAAAATTTTCAATTGCTTCATCCGTTCCGATCGTTACCGATTTGACAATCCCAGGATTCATAAAGAAATTATGAGCCACTTGAATGACAATATCTAGCTTTCCATCGTTACTTTCACCAAATACACTAAATTTTTTCTCATAAAACTCAAATTCATTCGGGTCAAATGTCGGGTTTCCTACCCCCCCCACTTCTTTTCCATTGATAAATACTTTACTCGCATGACGTATGTAGTGAAAGCGCAAACCATAAACGCCATCCTTAGGAACGCTTACGGTCAGATGATATGTTCCAGCACTAGTACCATTTCGCTCTTCTACATTCGTCCAATTACTTGGCACATACATCGTCGTAAAATGATTATGTAATTCATTCGGGGTTAATAATTCATTCGGATAAAAACGCCAATAGCCATCTAAATTGGTCGTCTTCCCTGCCAGTATCGAATTCGTAATATCCACTTGACCGTCTTGAATAATATTGATACTATTTTTCGATAAAAATCGGCTATCAATATAAATGAACATCGTTATAACAATTAATATGAATGAAAATAGTATGATACTAGATCGTTTCATTTCGTAGCCCTATTCGCCCTTTCGAAAAATTCTTTCTATTATGTATAATAACAGTAGTATTTAAGTTTTGGTGGTGACTATTATGATTTCTGCTATTTTGGTAGATGATGAACAACTTGCCTTAGCACTTCTGCAGCATAAACTAGCTGACTTCCCTGAAGTGACAGTTCAACAGGCATTTTTAAATACGCAATTTTCATTGGAAGTATTGAAGGATTTACCTGTGAACGTTGCTTTTTTAGATATCGAGATGGGCAAAATTAATGGTATTGATTTAGCAGAAATGATTCAAACCGCATATCCGCACATCCATATTGTATTTGTCACAGCACATGCAGAATATGCCGTTCAAGCATTTGAGGTCAATTCCATTGATTACTTGCTAAAGCCCGTGACGACAACGCGGCTGAAAAAAAACATTGCTCGGCTGAAAACCATTGTGCCAGAGCAACTAATAGAACAAACGCAAACGACACACTTGAAGATTGAATGTTTACATGAATTTCAAGTATTTTCAAACGATGAGCTCATTGCCTTTAAAACTGCCAAAGTAAAAGAGCTCTTTGCTTACTTTATAATGCATCAAAATACACCCGTGCAGCGTGATATTTTAATTGAAACATTATGGCCTGAACAAGACTATAAAAAATCAAAAATCAATTTGCACACTTGTTTATCACACTTACGCAAGTTTTTGGCAGGGGTTGGCTTTACAGAGTGCATTTCGCTCGTCAATAAAAGCTATGTATTTACACTAGAACATCTCGTCTCCGATTTCTCAGTACTAGGGAACTTGCTATCTTCAGTCGACACTATCCATGCCGATAACCTACACATCGTCGATGAATGTCTAGCGCTTTATAAAGGGCATTTATTTGAAGTGGATCACTTTGAATGGGCAGGGCACTTCACACAACAATGGATGAATGACATGCTACATCTATTAAACAAAGCGATCGACTACTGTATTGTGCATGACAAGGAGAAAGCACTCGTTTATATGGAACGGAAGCTACAATTTGAACCGTATGATGATGTTACTGTCCTTACTTACATGCAGCTCTATATTGAACTCGGTCAACGTGTGGAAGCTGTCAAACTATACAATACGTATAAGGAGACGCTCGAAAAAGAGCTCGACCTCAAACCTTCTGAAGAACTAACCAACTTGTATGAATCCATTAAGGTAGCTCGTTAATACGAGCTCTTTTTATATTTGTGGCAAACCGTCTGTATTTTTATCTGTTAGTTTCATCTGTTTATTGCGACACATCGCAACATGTGCGACATACATCAACATCTCTTCTGTCAGCCCTTGATTGGGATAATGTGCGACACCGATACTAAGCGACAGCCGAATTGACTGCCCATCGATGCAGAATGGCGTTAGAAATACACGATGAAGGCTCGTCATTAAGCCATTTACATGTGCCGGCCGATCAATGAGCAGCATAAACTCATCTGCATATTTCCGAAAAACACATTGTTCATTTTTCGTTACAGTGACCAGTCTACGTGCACTCTCCTTTAGTACTGCATTTCCAACCTGGCAACCATATGTTTCATTCATTTCTGTAAACAAATCGATATTTAAACAAATGACACTAAACGTGGACTGTGGCTCTGTCATTTTTTTCTGTAATGTTTGCTGCATTTTATCAATCGTATAAACCCCTGTGATGTCATCACGGTACGATTTATTGTCTAATGGGGCAATCTGTTCGTTTTGTCCTTGATGTCTAGCATTTATCGCCTTTGTACTTTGTATCTTATTTGGAAACATATGCACGCACCTTTCTATCATTCTTATATTTTATAATAGCCGATTCTGCTTAAATTCCACTTAAAAATTTCCTTATAAAGGGTTAATAACCAAAAGTCGCGGTTACCTTATATACATGGCACACTCTACTCCGAGCGGATGCTTTCCGCGGGCATGGCTTCAGTCTCCTCGTCGTTCGTCCCTCAGTGCTCCTGTCGCTGCGCTTTCGTCGCAAATAAATTTCCTGCGGGGCCTTCAGCTCGGGGCAACATGATGTTGCTCACAAAGGCGTTGCCACAGGACGTGGCGACTTTAGCCTTTGCTCACTTCCCCTCGCTGGAGTCACCGCTCTCCGTTCCGTGTGCTACCTACTTTTACATAAATTGTTTGCTATAAAAATAATTTTGCTATAAGTCGAACACAGATTATGATGGAAAACGACCATACTGAGGTAGTTTATGCGTAATATGTTTAAACTGAAAGAAAATAATTGCTTCTACTAAGAAAAATAATTTCCTAGAATATAGAGAAGTATTCATTTTTGCCGTAGCATACTATTGTCATAGAAACCAAGCTTTAGTTCACAACGGAAACGTGCTGTGGTGAAGTGTAAAGGTTACAATGCTTATTTTATTTAACACTTTTTACTATTTTTGTACTTTTTATTAATTTCTAATTTATGGAATAAAGCGTTTGTTGATTGAAGTGGAGGCTGGGCGACTCCTGGGGGATTAGCGTCCTAGATGAGACCCTGGACTGAGCGTAGCGAGGGAAGCGGCTCATCGGACGCCCCCCGGAAAGCGCCCAGCTGGAACGGAAATCAACTCTAAGTTACGGTGATGAGCCTTATAAAGTAAAAGAGCGTGTCCCGAAAGTGAAAACTTTCAGAACACACCCTTGTCTTTTATCCTTTTACAACTGTTTCATATAATTCTGGACGGCGATCATCATAGACAGGGATGCGTCCACGTACTTCATCGACGATGGAGAAATCGACATCGATGATCGCTAATTCTTCATCGGCTGCCCCTGTCCAGAGCACTTCTCCCCACGGCTGAATGACCATGGACTGCCCATTAAAGTTTTCTACCTTATTGGCAATACGGTTCACTGCAATGACAAAGCACTGATTTTCAATGGCACGTGCTTGCAGTAAGGTTTTCCAATGATCGATACGTGGTGTTGGCCATTGTGCTGGTACAAATAATACTTTTGCGCCCGCTAATGCATGACTACGTAGCCACTCTGGGAAGCGAATATCGTAACAGATGACACCTGCTGCTTCCAGGTCACCGAGTGCAAAGCGATTCATGTCTGAACCTGCTTCCAAATATAAATGCTCATCCATTAAACGGAATAAATGGGCCTTAGAATACTCGCCTACAAGCTCACCGTCTTGATTGACCGTATACATCGTATTGTAAAACTTGTTGTCGCATTTTACAGAAACAGAGCCACCGACAATATGTACACGAAGCTCTTTCGCTAAGCTCGTTAAAAAGGCTTTTGTCCGTTCTCCGTTCACATCTGCTAGGTCCGCTAATTTTTCAAGTGCATAGCCTGTATTCCACATTTCAGGTAACACGATGACTTCAGCACCTTTGCTCGCTGCTTCGCGAATAAACTGCTCGGCCCGCGCATAATTCTCCTCTACTTTGCCAAATGCTACATTTAATTGAATACATCCGATTTTCATCATTCCTACACCGCCTATAGACTTTTTCTCATAAATATCATAACATGATTTGTATAATTTTTATTATATTCTGAAAAAACAGGTGATTTATAGATGGAATTTTCAAAGAAACTACAACAGCTACCCCCGCAATTTTTTGCTGCACTTGCGAGTAGAGTAGCCCAAGCAATCGCAGACGGACGAGACATTATTAACTTAGGACAAGGGAATCCAGACCAGCCAACGCCGCTACATATTATTGAAGCATTGCAACAATCGGCTGAAAACCCACTCACACATAAGTATTCCCCGTTCCGCGGCATACCTGAGCTACGTCAAGCAGCAGCTGACTTTTACGGGCGAGAATACGGTGTCAAGATTGACCCCAATACAGAGGTAGCCATTTTAGGTGGGACGAAAATTGGACTCGTGGAACTCCCACTCGCGATGTTAAACTCGGGCGACTATATGTTACTACCCGACCCAGGGTATCCAGATTACTTATCTGGGGTGGCATTAGCGGATGTGCAGTTTGATACGATGCCACTCACGGCTGCAAATGATTTCTTACCGGATTATAATGCACTGTCAGATGAAGTGAAAAGCCGCGCGAAATTAATGTATATTAATTACCCAAACAACCCGACAGGCGGGGTGGCAGACCAGGCATTTTTCGAAAAAACAGTCGCATTCGCTCGCGAAAACAACGTGATGGTGGCACATGATTTTGCTTACGGAGCAATCGGTTTTGATGGCGTGAAGCCGGCAAGCTTTTTACAAGCAGCAGGTGCCAAAGAAGTAGGCATCGAGCTTTATACATTATCAAAATCTTATAATATGGCAGGATGGCGCGTTGGTTTTGCCGTAGGAAATGCGAAAATGATTGAAGCCATTAATATCATTCAAGATCACCTATTTTGTAGCCTCTTCCCTGCCGTACAACATGCAGCAGCAGAAGCACTATTAGCAGAGCAAGACTGTGTGGAGGCATTACGGGCTACATACGAAAGCCGTCGCAACGTATTAATCGAAGAAGCGCGCCGCATCGGCTGGGACGTAACGGCACCAAAAGGTTCATTCTTTGCATGGCTACCGGTACCAGAAGGATTCACTAGCCAACAATTTACCGATTTATTGCTCGACCAAGCCGATGTTGCGGTCGCATCCGGTAACGGCTTTGGGGAATACGGTGAAGGCTATGTACGTGTCGGTCTACTCGTTTCGGAAGAACGAATGAAAGAAGCGATTGTCCGCGTGGAAAAATTAGGGTTGTTTAAAATTCCTGCTCACTAGTGGATTTTTCTGAATTCCTAGGTTTACTTGCCTAATTCAATAATTTACTTGCGAAAACCGTTCCTCAGCAGAGAAACGGTTTCTTTCTTTACCCAATGACTCCTAGCTCACGACCGACTTTTTCATAAATCGCTAGCGCATCATCTAGCATTCCTTTTGTATGGGTAGCGATTGGCATATTGCGGACACGCCCTGTTCCTTTTGGGACGGTTGGAAATACGATTGATTTCGCATAGACGCCTTCTTCAAATAAGCGCTTTGAAAAAGTTTGTGTTAGTTTCTCGTCACCGATGATACAAGGGGTAATCGGTGTTTCAGAATGCCCGATATTAAAGCCAAGCTGCTGTAAACCTTTCTTTAAATAATCACCGTTTTCCCATAGCTGATCGTGTAGCGCTGTCGATTCCATTAACATTTCTACCGCACGCGTAATCGCTGCCACATCCCCTGGTGGTAACGCTGTGGAAAATAAAAACGGACGGGAACGCACCTTTAACCAATCAATCAAGTTTTTCTTCCCCGCTACATATCCCCCCACAACACCAATGGCCTTTGATAATGTACCAATTTGGAAATCGATGTCCTGCTGCAGACCGAAATGCTTGACCGTTCCAGCTCCCTTCCCCGTTACACCTGAACCATGTGCATCATCGACGTATGTGATGCAATCAAATTCTTTTGCGATGTCTACGATTTCCGGTAGTTTAGCTAGATCGCCGTCCATCGAAAATACACCATCTGTGATAATCATGATTTTCTTGTAAAGACCGGATGCCTTTGCCTCTTTTGCTTTGGCACGCAGGTCATCCATATCCGAATGATTGTAGGCAATAATTTTTGCTTTCGACAAGCGACAGCCGTCAATAATCGAAGCATGGTTTAATTGGTCGGAAAGAATGGCGTCATGTTTATCTATAACAGCCGAAATCGCCGCCATATTACAGTTAAACCCAGATTGATAGCTGATTGCTGCTTCTGTTCCTTTGAATTTCGCGAGTGTCTCTTCTAATTTCACGTGTAAATCGAGCGTGCCGTTAATCGTCCGAACAGCCCCTGCCCCAACCCCGTATTGTTCAATTGTGCGCTGTGCAATTTGTTTTAAGTGTTCATTTGTTGCAAGACCGAGATAATTGTTGGACGATAAGTTAATTAAGCTTTTACCGCGCACTTGAATGACTGGACCGTTCGCACCTTCTACGGGATCAATTTCATTGTACAACCCTTGCTCACGTAGCGCCTCCAAGTTTTCCTCTAAAAATTGTTGTAACACGTTTGACAAAGCTCCCCACCCTTTCCCTTTTCAGATGATTAACATTTTAGCATACTCCCAATATTGTGGATGAGATGCAAAGTTATACACATTTCTTATATTTACTCACATTCTCCTGTTGATTATTCAGAAAATTTGTGCATAAGTAGTATGTGAATCCGATTTCATTCAAAAAAGAGCTGTGGATAACTACTTATCCACAGCTACTTCGTCAAGTATATGGTGCAATCTTTTTCTGAAATAATGAAGACTCGGCTGAATAATATACCCCGTTCCTAACGCTAAAATAACCGTCCCTGCTCCTACAGGACCGCCCAGTAGCCACCCTACAGATGCTGCGAGTACTTCCATCACCATGCGTCCCACACGGACTGAAACACCGAAATTCTCCACTAAAATCATCATGACAGTATCACGTGGTCCGGCTCCAAGCTCAGCGGAAATATATAATCCACAACCAATGCTTAACACAAAAAAACCTGCTATAAAATAAATGAATTGAAACACAAACAGATTTGCTTCTGGTAGCAACCAGTTAAACACATCAATAAAAGAACCGATTAGCAACATATTGAGCCACGTTGCCATTTTAGGCCATGCTTTTAAATAAATCGATGTACATACTACGATAAATAACCCTGTTAAAATCGACCATGAACCAATCGTGAGACCGATTTGCTTAAATAAACCAATATGTAATACGTCCCAAGGGCTCGTGCCGATGCTACTTCCTTTAATCGTTAGCGTAATCCCTAGTGACATGACAATGAGACCCGTAAAGAAAAAGCCCCATCGCCACTTAAATTGTTTTGACATGATGTACCTGCTTTCTATAAATGGATATTGCACGGTGGTTTTGACCGGATAGCTCTGGGTTTTGACTGCTTACTGCTCTACAACGTGCGCAAATGTTGCTTTTGTCACACGTGCTAAATCAGCAGGAGCGAGCTTCATTTGCATACCGATTTTTCCTGCGCTGACAATCATAAACGCCAGCTGTTCGGCAGATGCATCAATAAATGTCGGGAATAATCTCTTCATGCCCACTGGTGAACAACCGCCCCGCACATAGCCTGTTAAACCAAGTAAATCTTTTACTGCCAGCATCTCAATCTTTTTCTCACCTGCTACTTTAGCTGCCTGCTTTAAGTTCAGTTCAGCCGCAACAGGTACAACAAACACATAGTACCGATTGCCTCCTGCTGTAGCGATTAATGTTTTAAACACATGGTCAATTGGTTGCCCAATTTTAGTCGCCACTGTGACGCCATCCACTGCTTGCCCATCTTCTGCTGTATATTCTAATAATTCATGTGGAATTTTTTGTTGTTCGATGAAACGTACTGCATTTGTTTTCGTCACCTTTTTTGCCACACATATCCCCTCTTTCTCCTATTATTATATCGCAAAACAAAAAAGCATAGATGCCTCTATGCTTTGAAAAACATAGCTTATGCTGTTTGGGAGAATGTCGGCTCATTTAAAGAACGATAGCCGTTTTTTACCATCGCGATATGGTTTGAATAATTCATACTGGCCTTTTTAAAAGTCCGGTTGTATAACAAGCTGTCGAGCTCGCGACCCGTTAATAGTGTGCCTTGCGACGCATCTCGCTCGTCGAAAGGATGCATAAAGCGCGCTGGTATTTCGACGCTTGTATCCACATCTGCAAAAGGTTCCGTTTCCTCTTCGTCGAATGGACGAGCAATCGCTGCACGTGTTTGCTCGATTTGCGCTGTGGCACTTGCCGCTACACGCAAATCTTGTGGAGATGGTTCAGCTGGTGCTAGTGCTGCCGCTCTTACCTTCTCTAAAATGGTTAGCGTTTCCTCTTGCATACTAATTGGAACTTCGCCACCATCGATATATGGCTTGTACTCTGACCCATCTGTGTACGTTATCGGTCCCGTTACACGATGATCCATTGACTGATGTGCCATACCTTCTGTTTCCGTCCGTTCAAGCTTTTGCTCGTTACTTGCAGATGCTTCAAACTCCCTCGCCGCTTGATCAGCTGCATGCAATTCTTTTTCTGTTTTACCAGAAAGTAAGTTTTCTAATACTTCAAGCATCTCATTTTTAGGCGACTGATATTGGGCATTCTTTTTGTAGGCATCGCCCATTTCACGCCGCTGTATGGCCCGCTTACGCTGTTCTAAATCAAAACTCGTTCCCGTCATTAATTGAGCAATCTTCATATTTCTCCCCCCATTCCTTTATCAATTGAGTCGTATCGATTCAATAAATTAAATTATTAAAAAATATTTTACTAAATTTTCACAAAAACTCAATATTTCATCGTTAAAATAAAACGAAAGACCGATGATGAGGTGTACCAATGAAATCTACAAAAGTACCGAAAAAAGATAATTTTTTATCCTACAGAAAATATATTCTCGAACGCCGTAAAAATTACTTTACATATACACAACAAGTAAATGCATTACAAACCATTTTAGAACATAAAGCACTCAATACGTACTTCCAACCAATTTTAGACGTACAAGAAGGCAAAACATTTGGGTTCGAGGCACTCAATCGACCTGCTCTCCAAACATCCTTTGCAACAACGGATGCATTTTACGAATTTATCGGAGAGTCGAACAATGTATTTGCCTTTGAATGTTTATGTCGCAACTTGTCATTGCAACGTTTTCATGAACGAGCGCCGCAGCATTTTAAACAGCAACAACCAGTGTTATTTTTAAATATCCATCCCCATGTATTGTTGGATGCCAACTATCATAGCGGTGAAACGAGACAACTGTTAAAGCAATTCGGCTTATCACCAGAGCAAGTTGTGTTTGAGTTGACAGAACGTAGCGCTGTGACAGACTTCCAAGAATTTTCACGGGTACTCCATCATTATCGGCAGCAAGGATATCGCATTGCCATTGATGATGTCGGTTCAGGTTACAACAGTTTAAAAACACTCATTTATTTAAAGCCAGAATTTATTAAAATTGACCGTTCGCTCATTCAATATATTGATCAGCAACAACCACAACAACATTTGCTTGAAATCTTATTGAATTATGCCAAGCAAGTCGATACAAAAGTCATTGCAGAAGGAGTTGAACGGGTGGAGGAGCTTCACTACTTACAAACAGTAGGTGTGCATTATGCACAAGGGTACGCAATTGGTAAACCCGCTGAACAATTACACAAAGTACATGTATAGGAGAAGGATATGAGCATTGAAAATATCATACAGACTGTTCCTTGCATCGATGAGTATACAAAAAGTAAAAAGGTAGATCAATTATTCGTTGAAGATCCTACATTACGAGGGATTGTTGTGCTTCGTGAAGAAAAACCGATTGGGCACATTTCGCGCACACATTTTTACGAAAAAATTGGTACGAAATATGGCTATAACTTATATATGGGGCGAGAATGTCGCTTATTATATAAATCTTCCCCGCTTATTGTGGATTATGCGATGCCGATTACGGACATCAGCCAACTGGCGATGAAACGAGAAGAGCCAGACTTATACGACGATATTATTGTGACAAAAGAACAATGTTTTAAGGGCGTCGTGAGTATTCGCGCATTACTGTTAAAGTTAGCGGAAACACAAGTGAGAATCGCCAGCTTTATGAATCCGCTCAGCCACTTACCAGGCAATCATGTCATCGAACAAAAAATGCAAGAGTTGCTCGATCTACCCAATTACAGTTTAATTTATTTCGATTTAGATCACTTCAAAAAATACAATGATTTATATGGGTTTAAAAAAGGCGATAAAATGCTCCTTTATTTAACGGATATTTTAAAGCACTTCATCAATATGCCGAATATGTTTTTAGGGCATATCGGTGGGGATGATTTTGTCGCGATTGTCCCGCATTACGATGTAGGACCACTTTGTAGCCGTATTATTGAAGCATTTGATCAGAACATTCGTAAATTTTATGATGATTTTCATCTCCATCAAAACTTGCTTGTCCCTGGACGAAACGGGGAGCTCGAACCGTTTACTGTCTCTTCATTGTCCGTTGCGGTTGTGACCAATGAGTACAAACAATACGATTCCATCGAGCAGCTTGCGACAACCGCTGCGCTCGTAAAAAAACATTGCAAAAAAATAAAAGGTAGTTGCTACTTGATTAATGAACCCATTTATAGCTAGCATACACCTAAAAAAGGATGCGCATCTCACATTGAATGCGCATCCTTTTCGCTTATTTATTAACACTTCTTAGTCAAATTTCAGTCCCTTTAACGCTTCAGCGAGGGCATTGTTGACAGGCTCTTCTTGATTTTGCTGCTTCAAATATTTTTGGACACTGCGCTTATCCACTTTGCCGCCGCCTTCTTTTTTACGGCGTGCTTCAAATGCAGATAATTTTTCGCGGTACCCACATTTACACACAAAAATTTGCCCTTCGCCTTCCCCGCGTAACTCCAGCTTTTTCTTACATTGCGGACAGCGCGCATTTGTCACACGTGAAACATTTTTACGGTGTCCACATTCGCGTTATTGGAAGATATACCTAAATCATATGAGAAACCAGCATCAATTAATAAAGTTTTTTCATAATTATTGTATAATATCCAAAATACAAAACCAATTATTATTCCAATCTGTTTAAAATAAGTATAAGTAAAAAGCATGTGCTATATTAAACACAAGGAAGTACGAAAGGATGTTATGTATGGCTAAAAGTTTAGTATTAGCAGAAAAACCTTCAGTAGCACGCGATATCGCGAATGTGCTGAAATGTCATAAAAAAGGAAACGGTTACCTTGAAGGAGATAAATATATTGTTACTTGGGCTTTAGGTCACTTAGTAACTTTAGCTGATCCAGAGAGTTATGACGAGAAATATAAGAAGTGGAATCTAGAAGATTTACCAATGCTGCCAGAGCGTTTGAAGTTAACTACAATCAAGCAAACGAGTAAACAATATAATGCTGTAAAGTCGCAGTTAACACGCAACGATGTGAATGAAATTATCATTGCAACGGATGCTGGTCGTGAAGGTGAATTAGTAGCTCGTTGGATTATCGATCGTGCGAAAGTAAATAAACCAATTAAACGTTTATGGATTTCATCTGTTACGGATAAAGCCATCAAAGAAGGTTTTGCAAATTTAAAACCTGGTAAAAATTACGATAATCTGTATCATGCAGCTGTTGCACGTAGCGAAGCAGACTGGTACTTAGGTTTAAATTCGAGTCGCGCACTATCCACAAAATATAATGCCCAATTAAATACAGGTCGAGTGCAAACTCCCGTAGTAGCAATGGTCGCAGCACGTGAAGATGAAATTAAACATTTCAAACCACAAACATATTATGGAATTGAAGCTCAAACAAAAGAGCTGAAATTAACATGGCAAGATGCAAATGGGAATTCTCGTAGTTTCAATAAAGAAAAAATCGATGCGATTGTCAATTCTTTAGGAAAAAAAGATGCAAAGGTTATTGATATTGAGCGTAAACCAAAGAAATCCTATGCTCCAGGTTTATATGACTTAACAGAATTACAACGCGATGCGAATAAAATGTTCGGCTATTCAGCAAAGGAAACGTTAAATATCATGCAAAAACTGTATGAATCACATAAAGTGCTGACATATCCTCGTACAGATTCGAGATATTTATCTTCAGACATCGTTGGCACCCTTCCAGAGCGTTTAAAAGCGTGTGGTGTGGGCGAATATCGTTCGTTAGCGAATAAGGTACTTACAAAGCCAATTAAAGCGAATAAATCATTTGTAGATGACAGCAAGGTATCAGATCACCATGCGATTATTCCTACAGAGGAATATGTGAACTTCTCTGCATTTACTGATAAAGAGCGTAAAATTTATGATTTAGTTGTGAAGCGCTTCTTAGCGGTATTATTCCCAGCACATGAATTTGAGCAATTAACAGTACAAGCTCAAATCGGCAATGAAAAATTTGTTGCTCGTGGTAAAACTGTCTTACATGCTGGTTGGAAAGAAGTTTATTCGAATCGTTTTGACGATGAAGAATCAAACGAAGACGTGAAGGAACAATTATTACCTCGCCTTGAAAAAGGGCAAGTATTAAAAACAAACTTAATCGTTCAAACATCAGGTCAAACCAAACCACCTGCACGTTTCACAGAGGCTACCCTACTATCGGCTATGGAAAATCCTACGAAGTATATGGATACACAAAACAAGCAACTTGCAGATACGTTAAAATCGACTGGTGGACTTGGCACGGTTGCAACACGTGCAGACATCATCGAGAAGCTATTTAATTCATTCCTAATCGAAAAACGTGGAAAAGACATTCATATTACTTCTAAAGGACGTCAGCTTTTAGATTTAGTACCAAATGAATTAAAATCCCCTACTACAACAGCTGAGTGGGAACAAAAATTAGAGTTAATTGCTAAAGGCAAACTGAAAAAAGAAACATTCATTAATGAAATGAAGCAGCATACAAAAGAGATTGTTGCTGATATTAAAAATAGTGATAAGAAATTCAAACACGATAATATTTCAACGAAGTCTTGTCCTGATTGTGGTAAACCAATGCTTGAGGTAAACGGTAAAAAAGGCAAAATGCTTGTATGCCAAGATCGTGAATGTGGACACCGTAAAAACGTTGCACGTGTTACAAACGCACGCTGTCCTCAATGTAAGAAAAAGCTAGAACTACGTGGTGAAGGCGATGGACAAATTTTCGTATGTAAATGTGGCTATCGTGAGAAATTATCTGCTTTTGAAGCTCGTCGTAAAAAGGAAGGCGGCGGTAAGGTTGATAAGCGGAGTGTACAGAAATTCATGAAAGAACAACAAAAAGAAGCTGAGCCGATTAATAATGCGTTTGCGGATTTGTTGAAGGATATGAAGTTTGATTAAAATTAAATAAAATCATATGCACGTAACAGAGCTACTAGACTCAGCTTTTTTACGTGCATAAAAATTTAATTTCCCTCCCTAATCTAATACTACATTAGCATTTTTTTGTTCAATTATTTTCTATTAAACTTCTCAGAAACATTCTACATTTATGCAATCTTATGTATTATTTTTATTCGTAAATTTTTAGCTATCAAAACGATATATAAATTTATATAATACTACACAAAATTAGTTATTATAAATATCCGTGGCTAATTTGGATAAGGGTCTTTTATGAAAATTATCCTCATTTAAATAATACCCAAATATGGTATTAATCATTTCTTCTTTATTGCTAAATAATCTGTTGAAATCTCTATATAATTCTTCAATTTTTGTCGCTGTATATATTGTTTTCTTTTTTAATATTTCTTGAACTATGTCTTTGTGACACCCATACAATTCACGAAGCCCTAATACTTCTATGTTGTTTTCAAATTCACTGTTTTCGGATATAAGTCTTATTTCAAAAGCAGATAGATTGGTAAGAAAATCTATTGAATTAATCAGATAGTCAAATTTATAATTTAAATTGCTATCTATGGTATTGTCATAGGGTGAATATCCAATAATTTTATTACTTTTAACGTGATTACAACTTGGACAACAAGGAATTAAGTTATAAAAAGACATTGATAAAAACGGATATTTATCTTTACTAAAAAAATGATCTATGTGACTAGTTCTTCTAGCCTGACCGTTTTTGTATTTAATGTTATTTATAAAATTTCTATTACAATAAGGACACACAATAATATCTAGCCCTTCAATGAGTTTACTAGCATTGTATTTAGTACCTTTTAACCCCACTGTAGATTGAGAAAAATACCTTTCAAAGAGTACGTCTTTAATATAATTAGTAATTTTTGAAGGTTGAGTATTAGTATATTCTTCTTTTATTAATTTTAATTGTGCGAAATCTGCCAAAATAACTTCTTCAAAAGTACGACCTTTTCCATTGTTTAAAAACCAATTATTTATATCTTCAAATTTAAATTTTAAGCGGGGATGATTTAAATGAATCTTAATTGCTTCAAAATGCATTTTAGATAAATATTTCAAATTTCCACTTTTAATAGCAATCATTATATTCTCCCTTATAGTAAGTATTTATTTTTTGTTTGAACGCTGATTCATAATGCTACGCAATTTATTTTTTATTAAAGGTTCTCCTATTATACTAATAAAATACTCAATTTTTGCTTCTTCATCTTTTGTTAACTCTTTAGGACTTATTATTAATTCAATTACTTCATTAATTTTATTTTTTGCATACTCACCAAGCGTACTTGATATGAAAAATTCTTCGGAAAGTAAACTATGAATATTATTTGCAAATGTTTTTCCAAGTTGTGCGATATAACAATCCCCTGATATTTCTTCTTTTTCAAGAGCAATTACATTTTCAGCAGGTAAATCTGAAATTATAAATGGTGAATGCGTTGATAAAATTATTTGAAATGATTGATATTCAGTGTCAATTGTATTTAAAAATTTTATAAGTTCGTTTAAAAGAATTCTACTCCATTCTGGGTGCATAAAATTATCAGGTTCATCTAACAATAAAATTACATGTTTAGGTTGGCTTAATATATTTTGTGTTAATCCATGGTGTAATGCACTAAATAAAGAAATCAATGCTTCTTCTCCAGAACTAAGAGAACTGTATGAAATTGAAAAAACTTTAACAAAAGATTGAATATACCCATCCAGCTTAGATATTAAATTTAACAAATGTAAAAGTTCAATTACATTTTTATCAGCTTGAGTGTAAGTCGGTATTAATATTTTATCTTCGGAAAAATATGATTCTTCAAATTCCTTTATTATTTTGATATATTTTCTAAAACATAACATTACTTCTTTATCATTAAAATAAGGGTCTTTTTGTTTTTTATACTCTAGCAGTATTGAGATGATTTTCAAGCAATATTCTGTATAAGATTCTTCTACTATATTAAATTTGTGCTCTAAATTCTTAATTTCATTAGGATCATCAAATACCCAACTTGATACACTTTGACAAATTGAATATACAAGCTTATTTATATAATGTTCTTTGGGCTTAAAAGGACTTTCATTTTCCTTCCCAATAATCCTCAACCCGCTATTAAAATTTTTTTTCAAATCTAGTTTAAACTTAGAATCAAATTGTATATCCAGCTGAATAATTAGATGATTTTTTTGATTGACAAATTTAAATATATTAAAATTTAAATCTTCTTTATTTTTAACATTATTATTAAAATCAATTAACATCTTATATTTAGCCAGATGTCCCGTATATTGTGGAGTTAAATAACATCTATTAAAAAATACTGTGTACTCCGAATCCAATTCAAAAGAACTACTTCCAGCGGCTATTTCTCTGTTAAAATCACTTCTATAACTAAAAAGTATATTGCTATTATGAATTTCCTCATTATGTTGTAAAAAACTTAAACAATAGAATTGCAGATTTTCATATTTAAATATAATGCTATATGTATCTGATACAAAACCTAATTTTTCAACATCTCTTAATAATGGTTTAATATACGAGAAATCATTACCTTCAACAACAAATAAATCATTTTGATAATGATAAATTAAAAAATAATCAACATCTTTTTGTTGATTTATTCTAACTCGCTCATCCCTTCTAACTCCTAATAAATTTAATATATTTGTTTTGCCTGATCCATTCTTTCCTATAATTGCAGTAACATTTTTTATTTTTTCGTTTTCCTCAAAAATATGAAATTCATGGTTTAATTTTTTTATACTTAAATATTTATTCTCCCCATCATCATGGAAGTTGACATCAAAGTTTGGGGAAAAATTATAGCCAATATCCTTTAAATTTTTATATTCCTTTGACCATAAATA
The DNA here is from genome assembly GCF_042920265.1 of Lysinibacillus sp. KU-BSD001. Classification (NCBI taxonomy): domain Bacteria; kingdom Bacillati; phylum Bacillota; class Bacilli; order Caryophanales; family Bacillaceae; genus Lysinibacillus; species Lysinibacillus sp. KU-BSD001. The sequence goes on from NZ_JBDQZI010000002.1 coordinate 278,509, forward strand.
GATTAATTCCATTCAACTCACCCTCTCTAAATTGAAATTATATACTAGTTTTATTTTTTTTGGATATTACATTTTAAATGTATATACTTTAAAAAACGCTGATTTTACAAAAAAACTGGAATTATACCCAAACAAAAATGGGCGAAATTCATACAACCTAGATAAAATCTAGATTAACAAATTCCGCCCATACTATTGACAGGATACAAGTTACAACGTCCACAATTCAGTTGTGCATTAAAACGCGTTGTAAGTGCACGTGTCGCATTGAGTCCAATATACCAATCCGCCTCTGAACGCGCGACCGCTGCATGATATAGATTTTCATATGCTTTCCCCGATTTTAAATTGGCGAATCCTTCTTTAATGGCTTTATCTGTGACAGACGAAATCCATAGTCGTTGAATCGGCTTATTCACTTTCGCTTTCGCAATAATCCAGCGTGCGACTAACTCCCCTTCACGCCCAGCATCGGTTGTGATAATAATTTCGTTCACATCGCTACGATTTAATTGTGATTTCACGGTATTAAATTGCTTCCCCGATTGCTTGATAACCGTTAGCTTTAAACGTTCTAGCAGCATCGGTAAATCTTCTAAATTCCACGATTTATATTTCACATCGTAGCTTTCTGGGTCAGCAAGTGTCACTAAATGACCAAGCGCCCATGTGACAATATATTTGTCCCCTTCTAAAAACACATTTCCTTTTTATGTATGCTATACCTACTATAACATAGTTAGCTGGCGTGAAATATGAATAAGCGCACTGCAATACTTTTGAAAAATGGGTTTATACCTTTAGAGAAACTTCATATATATAGAGTAAAAGCGAACAGAGGTAAAACGATTGGACAAACAACAGAGCAAGTTTCGATGGGTAGTCTTTGCGACTGTCCTATTTACGTATTTATTAATGGCGAGCCAGCGAACGGCTCCTGGATTAATTACAGATCAGGTAATGCGAGATTTTCAGGTCACAGCCGCAACGATTGGCTTACTAACGAGTATTCAGTTTTTCGTCTATACAAGTTTACAAGTGCCGATGGGGATTTTAGCTGATCGGTTTGGGCCTAATTTTTTTCTCATTGTCGGTGCAACACTAACAGGAATCGGGACGCTGATTTATAGTATAGGCACACATGAGTTTGTGCTCTTTTTTGCCCGTATCCTAACGGGGATCGGGGATGCGACCATTTGGGTCAATATGGTGCTCATCTTGGGCCAATGGTTTAGTGCTAAGGAATTTGTACGGTTAATTGGCGTGGCGGGCATGACGGGGAGTCTTGGGTTTCTGCTAGCGACCGTCCCCTTCTCTGCATGGATTGACCTCCTTGGTTGGCGCGGTGCCTTTTTTTCAGCGGGGCTACTGTTATGTTTTTGTGGGATCGTCCTTTACTTTGTACTCGTGAAAAAACCGCAACAGCTCTTTGTGAATGAATCGGTATCAATTCAACATGACACACCACATGAAAAAATATCCGTTTTACTACGAAGAATCTTTTCCAATCGGCAAGCATGGGCTTTATTTTTTTGCCATTTTGGGGTTGTCGGAGCGTATGTCGGCTTTATCAGTTCATGGGCCGTACCGTACGGGATGACGATGTATGACATGACACGGGCCGATGCGAGTCAGCTCATTATGATTGGTCTCATTGGGGCACTCATTGGGGCGCCTTTAATGAGTTGGATTTCTGGTCGGTTAGACAGGATTAAACGACCTTATGTTGTCGTTCATATCATGATTTTATCGAGCTGGGCGTTCTTTCTTTTATTTCATGGGCAGCCGCCCTTTTTCTTGCTCATCCTACTGTTCTTTATTATTGGCTTTGGATACGGGGCAAGTGCTTTAACATTTGCTGCCGTTCGTCAATCGTTTCCGATGATTGACTCGGGCATTGTCTCTGGATTTGCGAATACAGGGGGCTTCCTTAGTGCCGTATTGCTCCCCCTCATTTTTGGTTATGTACTCGATTATTTTCAGACTTCCGGTAGTATTATAGATGGCTATTATTACGGGTTCATCACGCCTGTTCTGTTTTCCGTCATCGGTCTCATTGGTGTGCTGAGTATTCAGGAAAAGCGTCACCATGCAAAAAGTAATTTGCCGTAAGTGAACTTAAAGTAGCATTAGCCTGAAAAGAGCTAATGCTACTTTTAATGTTCCAGCATAACGGTCGTGTTTTGCTCGTACGAGGATGTTTAGACCGGATACGGCGATGTTTTGCTCGGATACGGTAACTTTTAGACCGTTCATCACGGGCTTTTGCTCGGATACGGCAAGGTTTAGATCGGATGCAACGACATTTTGCTCGTATACCATAGCTTTTAGACTGTTCACTGTCGACAGCTTTAAAGTTAAAAAAATACAATACACCAATAAAAATAGTGTAATATTTTCCTATTTTCAGCTATGTGACAGAAATATTTCAGTGTGAATGTTGTTATACGAGTAAATTACTCGGGTATTATTACAAATGTAATACTCTCGTAAAGATCCTTCCATAATTTCAGTAATGAACTATCGAAAAAAAGCGATTATGATAGGTTCATACGAAAGCAGAAAGGATGAACAACAATATGTTTAAAAAAATCATCATGACAGCTGCACTCTCAATGTCTATCGTATTACCAATGTCTGCATCAGCAGCCAGTTCAACATATACAGTAGTACAAGGCGATACGCTTTGGAACATCGCATCTAAAAATCAAGTAGGGATTTCGGAGTTAATCTCATTAAATAGCAATTTAGCAAATCCAGATGTCATTTACCCAGGTCAAAAGATCATTATTGCTGAAAACGAGCAAGCGAGTGTCGAGGAAGAAGTCTTACACCTTGTGAACGTAGAACGTGCGAAAGAAGGATTAGCGCCACTTTCAATGGATTGGGAATTATCACGTGTCGCGAAATACAAATCACAAGATATGCGCGACAAAAACTACTTCAGTCACACAAGCCCAACATACGGTTCACCATTTGATATGATGAAGCAATTTGGTATTTCTTATAAATCAGCAGGCGAAAACATTGCGAAAGGCCAAACATCTGCAACGCAAGTAGTAAATGATTGGATGAATAGCCCAGGTCACCGCGCGAATATTATGAACACAAGCTATACACATATCGGTATTGGCTATGTAACAGATGGTCACTACTGGACACAAATGTTTATTAAAAAATAATAATCTTTAAGAAATAGGGGTGCCCTGAAAGTGAAAACTTTCGGGACACCCCTTCGTTAATTATAGTTTGAATTTCGTGACGAGACTTTGTAATGTTTCAGCCATAGCAGAAAGAGATTCAGCCGATGACGAGATTTCCTCCATTGCGGATAGCTGTTCTTCTGTTGTCGCTGATACTTCCTCTGTTACTTGTAAATTATTTTGAGATGCTACCATAATTTCATTCATGGCCGCGACAATTTGTTGGGTTTGAGCCGAGAACTCATGAATAGTAGCTGCAATTGCCTCCATCTCTGGATTTAATGTTTGCATACTTTGTGCAATATGAATAAATTTGCTCGCCGTTTCTTCTGTTATTTCAAGACCTAAGTGAACATCTTCGTTTACTTTGTCCATAGACATAACGGCATTTCCTGTATCCTTTTGAATCGTTTGAATAAGCGTCGCAATTTGCGTAGCGGACTGAGCCGATTGTTCCGCTAATTTTCGTACTTCATCTGCTACCACAGCAAAGCCCTTCCCTGCCTCACCTGCACGAGCCGCTTCAATCGCTGCATTTAATGCGAGTAAGTTCGTTTGATCTGAAATGTCTGTAATGACGTTTAAAATATGACCAATTTCTTGTGAATGGGTATTTAATCCTCGAATCATTTCGCTCGATTGTTCTACTGTGTGCTGAATCGTTTTCATCTGATTCATCGTTTTATTTACCGCTTCATTTCCGTATTGTGCTTGTTCTGTCGCTGCGCGTGTTAAATCCGATACGCGGTTACTATTTTCCGCCATTCGTTCAATGCCGATCGACATTGTATCAAATGCTTCATTCGCTTCTGTCACACCCGCCGTCTGCTTTTCTGAATCGCTTGTCATTTGCTCCACAGACTTGGCTACATGCTCTGTCGCGGCAGTCGTTTCTTCTGCGCTTGCATTTAACTGTTCACTGGAAGCCGCTAATACTTGGGCATTGGACGAAATTTCTGTTACAAGATGATTTAAGCTCGCAACCATTTTGTTGAACGAGATTTCTACATCATTTAGTTCATCTTTTGTGTGTAATGAAACTGTTGTCGTTAAGTCACCATTCGCTACATTTTTCGTTGCCACGTCTAACTGCTGTACTGCATGTCGAATCGAAAGATATAAACCTATAAATATGTATAGCGATACTAGCGTCACAATGATTAAGCTAATAAATACAGTAATCGTTGTACGGGAACTGGACTCTTTTTCTGCCACCGTGAAGTCCACCATCGTTGTCATACTTGCATCATATAAAGCAAATGCAGCATCAATCGCTTCCGTCGCAACCGTATAATAATTTGCTTTTACGTCATCGGTCAAACCTGCTTCATTCATCTCATTAGCTAACGTTAAAAATGCCTCTGCTTTTTGTTCAAATTCATGATAAGGCGCTTCCAAATCTCCTTTAAACGCTTCATTGACAAAAACAATGTCTAACGCTTTCTGTAAAGAATCTAAGTTTTTGAATATCGGGTAATATAAACTATATACATTATTTTTTTGTTCGGTTGTAAATGTTTCTGCTTCAATTAAACTGATGCCAGATGCACGTAGCATCCCTAAATCCTCTGTTAATTGGGGAATGGTAATAGCTATATTATAGGTTAAGTTAAACATTTCTTGGTTATCAGCTAATAACAGTTTGGATTGGTTGCTGACCATTCTCATCATATTTAAAATCGAATTGGTTATAGGCGAATACCCCATTATAATTTCTTTACCATCACTCCATTTTTTCACTTTTACAGTCTGCCACTCTTGCTCTAGCTGTGTGATTTCCTTTGTAATATTTAATGGGTATTTTGTTTGTCCGTCTAATTGTTTCAGTTCATCTAATGATTCATCTACACGTTGAGATGTTTCCTGTAGTTTACTTTCTACTGACGTGTCCCCATTATGTAAAGTCACGCTCATTCCGCGCATCAGCTGCATATTGTACAGTATATCTTTTAAAATAAAATTATAGGCTGCCCCTTCATTTCGCCTTTCTGCATTTTTAAAGTTCTCGTTCATTTCACTATTATATTTTATAGCGAAAAATACTAATGCAATAATTAGAATGCTACCTATTAATAAAAACTTTTTACTATACTTCATTCCATTTAAAAACTTAATGACAGGTATAAATATCCTCATGCAAAATTCCTCCAAATTCTCTCTATATCTATTGAATTAAATTTTCACAAAAGCATTTTGTATTGACTGCCTGTTCCGCATGAGTTCACTTAAAATATCGTGTGCAAATAAAGACATTACGAACTTCTGTAAAGAATAAACTCAACTCATCTACCTATTTTACCAAAAAAGGTTTCATATTCATGCAAAAAAAAGATATTTATACGTAATATAAAACAAAAAAACAACAACTTCTTTCATTTCTACGAGAGAAGTTGTTTCATATGATTTATTAAAAGCTATTTTTTATTTACGTCCAGTCCATTTGTCGCTCGCTTTAAAATTATAAACTGGGACAATTTGTTTCTGAATATCGACCGTATCGCCAATTTGCTCCACAATTTCTACCATCGGTTTATAGGCCATAGGAGCTTCATCTAGTGTCTCCTCCGAAACGGATGTTGTCCAAATCCCACTCATCGTTTCTTTAAAGTCCGTCATCGATAAATTTTTCATCGCCGCAGTGCGTGAATAAATACGCCCTGCACCATGTGGAGCTGACTCGTTCCAATCGGCATTCCCTTTCCCGATACAAATGAGTGAACCATCGCGCATATTCATTGGAATGACCAGCTGTTCCCCTGCCGCTGCCCGAACCGCGCCCTTTCGTAAAATCATTGCATCTAAATCGATATAATTGTGTACCGAGTCAAATTGTGTACCATACTCCCACTTCATATGCTCCGCGATAATGCGCGCAATCGTCTGGCGATTTTCGTGGGCAAACTGCTGTGCGAGCTTCATATCTGCAATATAATCATGAAATAATTCCCCTTCAAGATACGCTAACTCTTTCGGTACTACCGGGTTTTCCTTTTTAAACGCAGCGATCATTGGCTGAATTTCTTGGTGACGCCCGGCTGCTTTTAATGCGTCAATTTTTTCTGTTAAATCGGCCCGTTGAAGTGATTCATATGCACGTTTTTGATGCCAGTTGGCTACCTTTGCCCCAACATAACGTGACCCTGTATGAATTAATACATAATGTACACCTGCATCATCTTTTGCGACCTCGATAAAATGGTTCCCGCCTCCAAGCGTACCGAGTGATCGATTCGTATACGCATTTTGTAGACCGGTTGTCACAAATAAATCATTGGCGAATTGTTCGGTCATACGAGTGTTACTTGTGTCATCGTGAATAGCGTTGCCGCTTGGGACGAATTGGCGAATGACTTGATCCAACTGATTAAAGTCCATTTCACCCGAGCCAATCTCTGCGACCAATACACCGCACCCTACATCGACCCCAACTAAATTGGGTACAACTCGCCCGTTTAGCGCAATCGTTGTCCCAATGACACAGCCTTTCCCCGCATGATAGTCTGGCATAATCCGCACTTTCGTCCCCGTCATAAAGGACTGATTGACGAGCTCCTCAATTTGCTGGATGGCTGCCTCTTGCGGGTTATTTGTATAAATAATCGAATCTGTATACTGCCCCTGTACTTTAATCATCCAATTCCCCCTCATTTTGTTGAATGTCTTGTATTTTTGCGTGTAAAAAAATGTCGATAAACGCAGTTGATATGAAACATGGAGATAAAAAATCAAAACCACTTAGCCGTAGATAGCCTAAACATAGTAACCATAGACTGATTTATCTCCTAACATGAACGGGGTTGTTATGACTATGCTCTGCTGGATAATAGTAGTCAACAACTGCAAACACCACGACACTATTATTTCAATGATCACGTGCATCCCCTTATTTAATCCATACGTGTAAAGTGTCCAAATAGTTCCAATCGTTTTCCATGAGCTAATCATGCCCCTTGAGAAAACAAGTTCATGTAGCTAACAATCGATCAAAACGCTCGAAACAGCAATGAGTAAATTATTGCACTTATTGTATAATATTTTACATCACAAAGAGGAGTGAAGATGACAATGGCTCATCCATATAAACAAATTTACGGTTCTTATGAAGTACCAAAAGAAATTCACCAGTTACATGCGCTTGAACAGGAACTAAATCGGGAAGATCTATCTTTAGAAATGATTGGATTACAACCGCTTCATGATTGGTTTACTTACCCTATCACCCCGCCAGATTTAATTCCCTTTGCTCATACAGGTGGGGCTGGGATTCATTTTGGCTTTTTAACTGATTTTGGTTTAACGAAGGATTTACAAGATGCGCCGATTGTTTGTGTTAGTCCCACAAATGATCCACCTATTAAATATATGGCTCGAAATATTGGGCAGTTTTTCAATTTGGCATCCTCTGTCCCCCATGTTGAAATGCTAGATGATTTTTGGGCATATGATGATGCAACACAGATCCAGGCGCACATCGAGGAATTTTACAAAGATACCCCAAATGATTGGGCAAAGAAGAGACAAGCTGTGTTTACACGTTTTCAAGCAACATTCGGCACACAGCAAGAACAAGTAATTCCTTACTTCCAAAAGGTACAACTCGAGCGGAAAAACAGACAATCTCTGTTCACTTTAGATGGTTTAGGCGTTATAGGCGAAAACGCTTCAGCGGAAGGTAAAAGCTACGCATTTGATTCTCATCATTCATTAAATGAGCAAGAGCTTCAACGAATGCAAGATTTCTTAAAACAAGCAAGCCACTTAGAAAAACTCGCTTTTATTCGGGACGCGCATTACCGCTATGTCGTGGCACCAAACTATGACGAAGCGGTGCTGCAGATTATCATTGAACTTTTGCAAAGTATGGATCTTCAGGCGGAACTACAACGTGTACTTGCTAGAGAATAATTGTATCAATTCAGACATTTTAATCTTTTCGTTTTTCGAAATATTTAATAACACACCTCTTCAATAGTATGTTAAGCTACTCCATGTTTTGCATATTGAAGTTGATGAGGTGTTTTATGAGCAATCCAAAAGAGCTAAGTTTGTTTAAATTAACTTGGCCGATTTTTCTCGAGTTATTTTTATTTATGTTAATGGGGCTTGCCGATACATTTATGTTAAGTGCTGTATCAGATGATGCAGTGGCAGGGGTCGGTGCAGCCAATCAATATATCCAAATATCGATTCTTATTCTTGGGGTTGTTGGCACAGGGGCTTCCATCGTTGTGTCACAATATCTTGGCTCTAAACGGGAACTAGAAGCGGCGAAAATTTCTGCCCTTTCTGTGACGTTAAACTTTTTCGTCGGCTTAGCGATTAGCCTATTATTTATCGTATTTTCTAGTCACATTATGACGTTTATGAACTTAGAAGGCGATGTCCTTGTTTTTGCCCAAAATTATTTAGCGATTGTTGGGGGCTTTATTTTCTTCCAAGCGCTCATTACTTCGCTTGCGGCGATTATCCGCGTGCAAGGCTGGACAAAGCAGACGATGTACGTGTCACTTGGCATGAATGTCCTACATGTAGTGTTGAACTATCTTTTGATTTTCGGTCATTTCGGGGCACCCGCACTCGGTGTAGAAGGCGCGGCGATTTCGTCTGTTATTAGCCGTGCATTAGCTGCGATCGTCTTCTTCTGGTTGCTGTACCAAGCACTCGATGTCACAATCGAACTACGCTATTACTATACTTTTTCAAAAAATTATATGAAGAAAATCTTACAAATTGGTATTCCATCGGCACTTGAGCAAGTACTATACCAAACTTGCCAAATTGTGTTCCTCTACTATGTCACGTATTTAGGCGCGACTGCACTTGCCGCCAGACAGTATGCCATGAACATTTCCATGTTTACGTATTTGTTTGCGATGGCTATTGGGATGGGGACAGCCATTTTGATTGGGCGTCATGTCGGGGCTGGTGAGCAAGACATCGCCTACAAGCGTGTGTGGTTTAGTGTCAAAACCGCGCTGCTCTTCACATGCGTCATGGTCGGGATTGTGACGATTTTCCGTGAACCACTCATGCGCGTTTTTACAACGAATGAAGAAATTATTACGATTGGGGCTTCTGTTCTTCTACTAAGCGTACTACTTGAAACGGGTCGTACCATTAATATTACGGTCATCAATGCATTACGCGCTGCGGGTGATGCACGGTTCCCTGTCAAAATCGGTTTTATCTCGATGATTTGTATCAGCCTATCGCTCGGTTATGTATTTGTCTTCATCATGGATTTAGGACTTATCGGCGTGTGGCTAGCCATTGCGACGGATGAATGGATTCGTGCTATCCTTGTCCTGTTTCGCTGGAAAAGCCGCAAGTGGGAACGCTACGCCATTGTTTCAGCTGATAAATAATGTTTTTCAACCCGCAGATGTGAAGACTCTGCGGGTTTTGTTATACCAATATGTTTTACATTTAGTACCACCATTTGAGGTTGAAACAAACAGGAGCAAATATTTGTAATTTATTGCACGGAAATGAAACCGAACAACTTCTAGCTTTGTCTAACTCTATAAGATAGGAGGCGATTTTTTGACCGAGGATGAAAAAGACGTTCACTTAAATGCAGCAATGGCACAACACGGAGATTATTTAAAGCGATTAATATTTACATATGTAAAAGATATACAGAAGACAGAGGATCTTGTACAGGAAGTCTTTATGAAGTTTTATAACAACCTTCATCGTTTTGAAGGGCGCTCCTCCATTAAAACGTATCTATATCGTATTGCAGTAAATGAGTGTCAAAATTATTTAAAAAGCTGGCATTACAGAAAACTAGAAATGACCGAAAAAATTAAAACGTGGAAAAAGCGAGATGGTCTTGAAGCGGACTACATACAAAAAGAACAAAATCAAACGATTGGGGAATTAGTCAATAAGCTGCCTGTCAAATACCGAGAAGTCATATGGCTCTATTATTATATTGAATTAACAATTCCCGAGATTGCGGATGTGTTAAAATGTTCCGCGAATACCGTGAAAACACGTTTAGCAAGGGGTCGGAAATTAGCCAAAATAACGATAGAGGAGGGTCACTATGAATATTAAAAAGGAACTTGAGAAATCTATTCCTACGTCCTTACATTTAACAGAGCAGGAAAAAGCAAAGATTCGGTACCGTGTACGTTCATCTCATCCCCCTACCTTTCAAGCAAAACCTGTAATGGTATCGATTTTAGCCGTTATGCTAATCGTCATTTTATTATTACCGACTTTACAATCCGTGGAACAGAGTGCTTCTAATAGTGAATCATCTATTACTGATGAACAAGTAATAGAAAATAATTCGAATGAACTAACAATGAATCATTCACCACTTTCTCTGACGGATGAACAAAAACGACAATATCATGCACAATATGTAAAAATTGTAGAACAAGCGATGGAAAAGAAAGTGGGAATATCTATAGCTGTATCCCCAATAGATGAGTTTAAAGAAGAATATTGGGTTGAACCGAAAGAATTTGAACAGCGGATTCAATCGATGGTCGATGAACATTTAGCAACAGAACGTGAAAAAATCCGTGCTATGTCTACAACCCCTGAACAAGCAGTCATGAATGGAGATGGGAATGCAACAAAACTCACATACATTTACTTTTCAGATATTTTAAGGAAGATTGAAGTAACAGGTCACTTCGAAACACAATATAGCGCCTATCATGACCGCCAATTGTTTATAGTAGCAGACGATATTTCAACACAATTGGCAAATTCTTCTGGTACATGGGAGCAAACATCCTATCAAGCTTCTTTAATAGATGGCGGTCGAACGTATCGTATTCGGATTGAGGGAATTTTCGATTTAAATAATATAACATATGAAAAAGCCTTTACAATCGAATTTAGATGTGATGAATTTGGCAAAATTTATTAAAGTACCCGTATGCAGCACGCCTTCTCAAAATGAATGGGCGTGTTATTTTGATAACGAAAAAAATCAACAAAACGTTTACATTTTATACCTTTTAAATTAAAATTTTCGATTTATAATAGAGATGTAATCTAATTCGAAAGGAGCATTTGTAATGAAGACTAAAGTAGTGTTTTTCGAAGTTCCTGGTGGTACAGACAAGTGGTTAAATGGGTATCGGAAAGATACGATGCCTATGGTGGATGCGCTGAAAAAGCGTGGACAAGAAGCAGAAGTCATTTTCTTTACTATTGAAAAACGTGATGAAATTTTTGACTATGTGAAAGAAAATGCCATCGCCTATGTTTCGCGCATTAACCCTGGCAATTTAAAGCATGAAGCGGAATATTTTGATATGTTACGCGAGTTATGTGCGCTTGGTGTGATCGGTATGCCGCATCCTGATGCGATGATTGGCTATGGTGCAAAAGATGCATTAGTGAAACTGCGTCATACTTCCCTTGTGCCTGAAGATACATACGCTTACTACACGACGGAAGAATTCAAGTCGACATTCCCAAAAAGTTTACTTGGTGGCGAGCGTGTATTAAAGCAAAATCGTGGCTCAACAGGCGAAGGCATTTGGCGTGTACAACTTGTGGATGCGTTAGCTGAAGATGCAACAGAAGTACCACTTGATGCCAACATTAAGTGTACAGAAGCAAAAGACAATCATGTTGAATATCACACACTCGGTGCCTTTATGGATTTCTGTGAGCAATATATTATTGGCGCAAACGGAATGCTTGTCGATATGCCGTTCTTACCACGCATTAAAGAAGGGGAAATTCGTTTATTAATGCTACGTGACACACCTGTCAATGTCGTTCATAAAAAACCTGCCGAAGATGCAGATGCCTTTAGTGCCACGTTATTCTCAGGTGCACAATATCGCTACGATGCTCCCGAAGATTGGGCTACACTAGTACATGCATTTTTAGCACAATTACCTGACATTACGTCTTTACTTGGTGGATATGACTTACCACTTATTTGGACAGCCGATTTCATTTTAGATACAGATGAACACGGGAATGACACGTATATTTTGGGTGAAATGAACTGCTCCTGTGTCGGCTTCACTTCCCAACTCGAACTTGCTGAAAGTGTGGCTGAAGAAATTATCGCTTGCATTGGTATAGAAGTGGAAACAGCTGTTTAACCGGTACTCTTATACAGTTAGTCCCTTCGGTGATGAAGGGACTTTTTTATTTACGCGGTTTTCGGTGAGTTTTACGCGGGTTCGAACTAGTTTTACGCGACTTCCTCATTTTAATTTATAGCTTTCTCCGAATATAATGCTATAATATAGGACAATGATAAATAAAGTCCTTCGGGGTCGGGTGTAATTCCCAATCGGCGGTGATAGATTTTTCTTAAGCCCGCGAGCGTAACAGCAGGATTTGGTGCGAATCCAAAGCCGACAGTAATAGTCTGGATGAGAGAAGGAAGCGATTTTCTCAAAAAACACATGTTTTTTGAGGTTTCTTTCGTGTACTCAAAAATGACCCCCAAGTGAATTTCACTTGGGCTTTTTTTATCGAAAAAAATATTTCCTTCGGGGTCGGGTGTAATTCCCAATCGGCGGTGATAGATATTTTTCTTAAGCCCGCGAGCGTAACAGCAGGATTTGGTGCGAATCCAAAGCCGACAGTAATAGTCTGGATGAGAGAAGGAGCGAAAAATCAGTCTTTTTAAAGGCTTATTTCGTGATGCCTTTTTCATCAACCCCTACTTTCGTTAGGGGTTTTTATTTTTGATGGAGGTGAGTCACATGCAATGGAGAAAAGCTTTACATTCCCCTTTTGCACCAATATCTGTGCGTAAAAGAGGTGATGACAGCTAATGTTTACAGGAATTATTGAAGATTTAGGAAAAGTAACAGCCCTCAAATCAGGAAAAGATCATATGGAGCTGACGATTTCCTCTAAAAAAATAGTCGAGGATATACATCTAGGTGATAGTATCGCCGTCAATGGGGTGTGCTTAACGGTGACGACCTTTACGACTGATACGTTTACAGTCGATGTGATGCCTGAGACGGTCAAAGCATCGAGCATTCAATCTTTAACAAGAGGAAGCCTGGTGAATTTAGAGCGTGCGATGGCTGCGAACGGACGCTTTGGTGGACATTTCGTTTCCGGTCACGTAGACGGAATCGGCACCATTTTAAAAAAGCGCCCCGTTGCGAATGCCGTCTATATTGATATCGCGATTTCACCTGAGCTAGCGAATGCGTCCTTACCAAAAGGATCGATTGCGATTGATGGCACGAGCTTAACGATTTTTGAATTAACGAATAAAACAGTAACCGTTTCTTTAATTCCACATACGTACAAAGAAACATTACTTGGCATAAAAAAAGAAGGCGACATCGTCAATATTGAAACGGATTTACTCGGTAAATACGTACTGAATCATTTCAAACAGCAAGAGAAGTCTGGTATTTCACGAGACTTTTTATTACAACATGGGTTTTAGGGGGGATTTTGAATGTTTCATACAATTGACGAAGCATTAGAAGATTTAAAGGCTGGAAAGGTCATTATTGTGGTCGATGATGAAGACCGCGAAAACGAAGGCGATTTCGTCGTGTTAGCAGAGCATGCTACACCGGAGAATATTAACTTTATGGCGGTGCATGGACGCGGGCTCATTTGTACGCCGCTCTCCCCTGCCCTAGCTGAGCGATTAGCCCTCCATCCGATGGTGAGCTACAACACAGATAATCATCAAACAGCGTTTACCGTCAGTATTGATTATAAAACGACGGATACAGGCATTAGTGCATTTGAACGCTCTGAAACGATTTTGCGGCTACTAGATCCTGCTACTGTCGCAACCGATTTCCGTCGTCCGGGGCACGTGTTCCCGTTAGTCGCAAAAGAAAAAGGCGTATTGGTGCGCAATGGACATACCGAAGCAGCCGTCGATTTAGCGGTGCTTTGCGGCTCGCAGCCAGCTGGCGTCATTTGTGAGATTATGAATGAAAACGGTGATATGGCGCGTGTCCCAGAGCTAATCGAAATCGCGAAAAAGCATGACTTAAAACTAATTACGATTGCAGATTTAGTGCGCTATCGTTATGAAAAAGAGCAGCTCATTACACGAGAAGCGAGCATCCACTTACCGAGTGATTTCGGTACGTTCCGCATGAATGGGTATTCGAATTTACTCGATGATAAAGAACATTTAGCCCTTTACACAGGCGATCTGACAAAGGAAGTAGTACCACTTGTCCGCATTCATTCGGCTTGTGTAACAGGTGATATTTTCCATTCTAAACGTTGTGATTGCGGGCCGCAGCTGCATCAGGCACTGGACATGATTCAACAGGAAGGTGCTGGTGCCGTTCTTTATATGGCGCAAGAAGGACGCGGGATTGGGCTATTAAATAAATTAAAAGCATACGAATTGCAAGAACAAGGCTACGATACAGTAGAAGCGAATGAACAATTAGGCTTTGCGGCTGAAATGCGTGATTACGGGCTTTGTGCACAAATGCTACGCGACCTTGGCATTATGAAGGTGCGCCTACTGACAAATAATCCAGCAAAAATTGCGGGCTTAGCACAATATGGCATCGAAGTGGTAGAACGTGTACCTTTAACGATTGATGCCGTACCAGAAAATGAGTTTTACCTCGAAATCAAAAAACAAAAAATGAATCATATTTTTGCATAGGAGATGGGACAAATGGGACAAATTTTTGAAGCACAATTAATCGGAACAGAATTAAAGGTTGGCATTGTCGTTGGCCGATTCAATGAATTTATTACAGCAAAATTATTAGACGGTGCGATGGACGGGTTAAAACGTCACGGTGTCGCAGAAGAAAACATTGATATCGCCTGGGTACCCGGTGCATTCGAAGTACCGCTGATTGCTAAGAAAATGGCCGAAGCAAACAAATACGATGCGATTATCGGCTTAGGAACAGTGATCCGCGGCTCTACAACGCATTACGACTACGTATGTAATGAAGCCGCAAAAGGCATCGCAAGTGTTGGATTATCTACAGGCGTACCGATTATCTTCGGCATCGTAACAACAGAAACAATTGAACAAGCGATTGAACGCGCTGGCACAAAAGTCGGCAACAAAGGCTACGACTCAGCCGTATCCGCCATTGAAATGGCAAACTTAAGTAAGCTCATCGTAGGCTAAGGAAATCTCCCCTATCCAATTATGGATAGGGGAATTTCGATTTATAGACAAACTTTAGTAGTTAATAGACATTCTGAGCTCGTTTATAGACAAACTGCTGTCGTTAATAGACAAACCCTGGTAGTTAATAGACATTCTACATTTAACGATTAATTCATCAGCTCCCCTAAAAAAAGCAATGAAATATACCCGCCAAGAACAACAAAACCTATAACCAACCATATAATGAGCAGCAAACATATGCTAAAAAATATTCTTTCAAACCATTTTGTATAAATAAAGCTCATCCACTATCCCACCCTTTGCGAATTTATTATAAAACGAGCAATCATACAGAAATGTTTCATCTACATGCTTAAGGAATTTCCACTTCCGGCTCTATATGTATGCCGTATCTTTTTCCATTATGCCATTCCCTTTTCATACATAAAAATCCCCTCTGCTATGCTTGAACAGAGGGGATCATTGCTATACCGTTGCGACCTTATCTTTTGACTGCGGGCTTAATTGTGCGGCGATTACACTATTAATCGCATTAATATAGGCAAGTGCAGAAGCTTTTAAAATATCTGTATCTGCTGCCTTCGCGATATACTTTTCGCCTTCATGCTCGACAATAATTTTCACTTTTCCGATTGCTTCTTTTCCGCGCGAAACAGAGTTAATATTGTATTCCACTAGTTTCACTTCAATGTCCGTAATCGTGGCAATCGCTGAGTATAATGCATCCACCGGACCCGAACCAACAGCACTTGCTTTATACACGTCATTTCCTTTTCGCACTTTCACACTTGCAGAAGGGAACGTTGCGTTAGAAATGATTTGTAAATCTTCAATATCATAAAATTGATCCGCGTAACTTTCTTTATACGGATTGTTTGTATGTGTTTTTTCGTAATAGCTTTCTACAATCACATATAAATCGTGATTGTATACTTCCTTTTTCGAGTCGGCTAATTTTAGGAAGTCTTCAAAAATGCCTTCAAATTCTTCTTCCGTAAAGTTATTGAAGCCTAAATTCTCTAATGAATTTTTCACCGCATGACGACCAGAGCGTGCTGTTAATACAAGCTCCATATCCTCTAACCCGACATCTTCTGGACGCACGATTTCATATGCATCACGCGATTTTAGTAAACCATCTTGGTGAATACCAGAAGAGTGTGCAAAGGCGTTGTCGCCCGTAATCGCTTTATTCACTTGCACATCAAGTCCCATAAAACTGGACACTAAACGAGATGTGTTCATAATTTCCTTCGTATTAATGTTCGTAAATACATCGTACACATCGCCGCGTGTCTGAATAGCCATCACGACTTCTTCTAGTGCTGCGTTTCCTGCACGTTCTCCGATACCGTTAATCGTACATTCCACTTTATCTGCCCCATTTTTAACGGCTGCTAATGTATTCGCTGTCGCCATCCCTAAATCGTTGTGGCAGTGCACAGATAATAGAACGGAAGGGTCGACGTTTTTCATACGATAGTTTAGCTTTGCAATCATTTCGCCCCATTGCTCTGGCTCGGCATAGCCCACTGTGTCCGGTACATTAATCATCGTGGCACCAGCCTTCATGACAGCTTCAACCGTCTTCCATAAATATTCAAAGTCTGAACGCGATGCATCTTCTGTTGAGTATTGCACTTGCGGTAAAAGTGTTTTGGCATATTTGACGGCATCTACACCGATTTGTAAAATTTGATCCTTTGATTTATTAAATTTCTTTTCTACGTGAATGTCTGATGTACCAAGCACCATATGAATCATTGGATTTTCTGCATATTTGACCGCATTATACACCGAATCAATGTCTGCCTTTACTGCGCGAGCTAATGCGGTAATCATAATATCTGACGTGTTGCCGACTTTTTCAGCAACTGCCTTTACCGCATTAAAATCGCCTTGAGAAGAAGCTGGAAAGCCTGCTTCGATAATATCGACACCTAACTTTTTGAGTTGTTGGGCAATTTCCACTTTTTCATATAAATTTAATTTTGCTCCCGGTACTTGCTCACCATCGCGTAAAGTTGTATCAAAAACCCAAATTTTTCTACTCATTGTCAAAACTCCTTTTCAATTTGATTTGTTCGAGAACGCTCGCACGAAAAAAGCTCAATCAATTACGCCTCGGCGGAATTGCGTCCGGATTTTGAATTGTGCAAGCACAATTCATTCCTTTCAAAATCCGTGACATCCGCCGGAAGCTTTATCTTCATTCAATTCGCATTTGAACTCTCTCCAAAAGAAGCTACAATCGTATTCCTCTTGCCACCTATAGAAATAGTAGTCTTCTACTGAATGAAGATAAAAAAAATCCCGCCTCATATGAAAAACAAATTCCATAGAGACGAGATTGTTCTCGCGGTACCACTCTAATTGAATGCGCATTACTGCATGCATTCCCCTTATCAACAGCTATCACTGTCTAGCCCGTTAACGGAGGCAACCGACGTCCCTTACTACATACGTTCAGGGAGTAGCTCATGGACGAGTTCAAAATTCGCGTCTACCGGTTTGCACCACCCACCGGCTCTCTAAAAGTACGCAGCCTTTTTACTATTTCCAATCGAGGCTTAACTGTTCTCTTGAAAGAAATTTTAATCAATCATTTTTTAAAAGTCAACATTTTTCTGAAAATATTTTCTTTTCTTTATTTAGCGAAAATAGACAAACCTTTGTTTTTAAATTTTAAAAGGCATCCTCCCGCTCCTTGCGATGGCTCTTTTTTCATGTCATAATCCATAACAATTGAGATGGCAAAAAGGATGTGGATAATTTGAGGAAAATTTTATTAGTCGATGATGAAGTCTCTATACTAAAATTACTCGCTACGCATTTTCAGCAATGGCATTACGATACAATTATCGCGAAAAATGGACAAGAAGCGCTAGACATAATGGATGAAACGGTCGATATTGCGGTTGTCGATGTCATGATGCCACTTGTAGACGGCTTGGCGTTAACTAAAATACTAAAAGAAGATTGGGAAATACCTGTTTTACTCTTAACGGCACGTGCACAGCTGGATGATAAACGGGCTGGATTTACAGCAGGGGCGGATGACTATATCGTGAAACCATTCGAGCCTGAGGAGCTACTATTCCGGGTTCAAGCAATTTTACGTCGATACGACAAGCTGACTCAAAACAAAATAGAATGCGGGGATTTAATGTTAAATCGGGAGCAATATGAAGTGACAAAAGGGTCTATCTCCATTGTGCTACCGAATAAGGAATTTGAGCTATTAGCTATTTTATGTGGACGTACCCGTGTGTTTGAGCGCCCTTATTTAATGGAGCAGGTGTGGGGGGATATCGTAAGTGATGACACGCTCAATACACATATTAAAAGGCTACGTGACAAGCTCGCTCGTCTAAAAAGTACGGTAACGATTAAAACGGTACGTAATGTTGGTTATCAAATTGAGGTCGAACATGAAAACACTTTATAGCAAATTTACCCTTTTTACCATTGCCATTATGATCATGAGCTCGGTCATCGGCTTTTTAATGACCAATGCCCTGTACCATCAAGTCATTAAAGGACAAAATGACGCTAAGTACGTCGAGCTCGTGACACATATTGTCGATTACATTGAACATGAATCACCGGATTCACTTGACACATACATGCAACACCTTGGACAAATTGGCTATCAAATTTATTTAGTCGATACGGATTTGCAAGGGACCTTTTATGGTGGCCAATATCGCCTACGTGAACTCCCTCCAACTGTCATCGAGCGCGTCTTGGACGGTGAAACGTATCACGGCATTAAACAATACCCGAGACAATTATTTATTACCGGCTTTTTTGCGAATGACTTAACAAACACAGTTGGGCTACCCTTCCAATACGAAGGAAACACATATGCCATGTTCGTACGATTGGATATTCCATTATTGTTTAACGAAGTGCATTTTATTGTAGGGGCCATCATCACCATTGTTCCACTTCTCAGTATTGTGGCGATGATTTTCGCTGCGTGGTATTTAATCAAGCCGATTCAACGACTGACTCGCGCGACGCAACAAGTGGCAACCGAAAACTTTGATGCTTATGTAGAGCTGACTCGCCAAGATGAAATTGGTGAACTGGCACGAAATTTCAATGATATGACGGAAGAATTAAAAAAACAACGGGAAATACGGAAAGACTTTATCCGCAATGTCTCACACGATTTTCAAACTCCCCTACAAAATATCGGGGGGTATGCCTCGCTCATTCAAAAACATGAGGAGAGTGGTAAGCAAATAGTGGAATACGGGCAAATTATCGAGGCAGAAAGCGAGCGACTTTCACGTTTAACGAAACAGCTCCTCCTTTGGCAAAGTGCGACGAAGCTTGTCGAGCAAAAAGAGCGCCTCCTACTAGATGAAGTCGTGAAGCAGGTCGTACAGGAGCGTCAGTGGTCGCTACAAAAAAAGCAAATGACCGTTTGGTTGGAACTTGCCCCTATGCCGATGAAGGGCAGTGCGCCATTTTTAACGTATGCCATCGAAAATTTATTGGATAATGCCATCAAATATAGCGATGCTGGGAGCGAAATTACGATGACTGGCACATGTCAGGACGGGAAAATCACACTCCATATACAAGATGAGGGAGACGGAATTGACGCCACGCAATTACCGCATATTTTCGAGCCCTTTTTCCGTGGGGAACAATCTCGGACAACACCAGGAACAGGGCTCGGTTTAGTCATCGTCAAGCAAGTCGTGGAATTGCACAATGGCACGATTGAGGTGAAAAGCGAGAAGCATAAAGGAACTACCTTTATTTTAACGTTTGATGCGCATAATTGTGACTAGAATTTGAAATCTTGCTGAGCAGGATAAAAAGTTCAGATACAGTTTAGATAGCAGATTTATACTCTCTGTATTGTAAAAAATATGGAGGGGTTTTTTTATGGAAAAACAATGGAGTATTCGTCTGATTCGTTTAGCCGCTATTTTCGGACTCATCGGGGCTGTGATCGGTTCTGATATGTCGGGGTCTGGTAATTATCAATTACGTGCTATTCATGCTCATATTCTTGTCGTTGGCTGGCTTTCTGTCTTTGCTTGGGGGCTATTTTACCGCGTGTTTGAAGTACGTTCGAAGAAATTGGTTAGTGTACACGGCTGGACTGCCATCCTTAGCTCGATTGGCTTAACCATTGGTATGTTATTTTACTATATCAACCCATTTAACTTGAGTGAAGTCTTTACACTCATCTTCTTTATCGCAGGGGGTACCACATTATTAATTAGCTTTGCGGTATTTATTTGGGTTACATTTACGTTAAAGTCTGAAGAGACAAAAAAATAATAGTTTAATAGTCTTTAACTATTCCAGCGTCATTTTTGAGGTTATCGTGGGCTTTTGCTCGGATACGGTAGCCTTTTGACCGGTCACAGTTGAAAATTTTAAGATGATTTATATATAGAAATCCTATAAGCTGTGGACTTATAGGATTTTTTACAAGTAGCGTTTCACTCAATTATTTTTCAGGTAAGATGTCATTGAAAATTTGTCCGTCCTCGCCCATTTCAATGATTTTGAGACGTTGTGTCTGTTTAATAAATATCGTTTTATATTGTGATTCCCCTGATTCATCACTAATGAGGAGTATGCGTTTCTCTTCGTTATCTGTTACTGTTTCAACGTTGTAATCCTTCGTCCCGATTTGTTCCATAATGACGTGATATTCAGGTAATGAAGCCCATTGTTCATCATTTGATGCATTTGGCACGTTTTGTGCTGACTGTTCTTCACCTGTTTGCGGCGTCTGTGTATTTTCCTCTGCTACCTCGTTGCTTTTTTCATCTGTCCCTTGGCAAGCAGTAAGCAGTAGTCCCGTAGTCACTAATGCCATCACCATTTTATTCATGTATGCTTTCATCTCCTAGCTTCTGTTGAATATTCCCCCTCCTATTTAACAAAATGACTGTTCAGCATGCAATCAAAAGGCACTTTTCTATATAAACGTGATGATGGATTTCAATACACTATTTATAAGGCACCACTTGAATCATTACATCACAAAAATCCTCTCCGCGTGTAGCTCTACACAACGGAGAGGGATCATTTACGATAAGAATATCGGTTCCTTACGTAATTTTTGAAGTTGTGATTGTAGGCGCTCACGTGCTTCTTCCTGAATCGTAAAGCCATGAGCTGTCCGTTCAATCGACTGATCAATCAAATAAACACCTTGTAAAATCGTTGTTGCACCCAATACAGATAATACCGGTTTTAATGCATATTCAATCACCAGTAAATGATGCGCAGAGCCACCGACCATAATCGGTAGAATCACCTTATTTTCTAAACCTTTTTGCGGAATGAGATCTAAAAATGTCTTTAAAATGCCCGTATATGATGCTTTATAAACAGGTGTTAAAATAATGATGACCTGTGCCTGCTCAATGAGTCGGTTTGCTGCTTGAATGACTTCATTCGTATAATCCGCTGTGACGAGTGCTTGTGCTGGTAGCTTATACACTTCAATGCTACGCGCTTCTTCCACGTGCTGTTCAATATATTGTTGCACACCTTGAATACGCGAGCTTTCTGAATTCGTTCCATTAATAATTACTACATGTGCCATGTGACATCCCCCTTAATTTGTATGCACGACTTGCTGTGCTATTGGGTGCTTTAACCCTAAATTTTCGCGTAATGTCGTACCCTCATATTCTGTACGGAACAGACCACGACGTTGTAATTCTGGAATGACTAAATCGACAATATCGTTCAGCCCTTGTGGGAACGTTGGCGGCATAATATTAAAGCCGTCTGCCGCGCCATTTTCAAACCATTCTTGTAGTTGATCGGCAATTTGTTCAGGCGTTCCTACAATTTCACGATGACCACGTGCACCTGCAATATGCTCATAAAGCTCACGTAATGTCGTAAAGCCATTTTGTATAATCGTATTTTTAATAATATTGGCGCGTGTATTTGGATTAGTTACGTCCTCTTCGTTCACGCCGAAATCTGGAATGGACGAATCCGGGTCTAACTGCGTCACATCTTTACCAATAAAGTAGGATAAATACCCAAGGCCTACTTCAGGCGAAATATAGCTATTTAACTCTTTTTGCTTACGACGTGCTTCTTCCTCTGTTTTAGCTACTGTAATAAAGACGCCTGGCATTACTTTTAAATCTTCTTCGCTACGACCATACTTTGCTAAGCGCGACTTCACATCTTGATAAAATGCTTGAGCATCCTCTAATGTTTGCCATGCTGTAAAAATGACTTCAGCTGTTTTTGCTGCTAATTCTTTCCCTGCCTCTGAAGAACCTGCCTGCACGATGACTGGATGCCCTTGTGGTGTCGATGGCGTATCCAAATAACCCGTTACGTTAAAGTGCTTACCCTCATGCTCTACTTTTTTTGTTTTCGTAATATCTAAAAATTGCCCTTTTTCTTTATCAATGACTAATGCCTCTGCCTCAATGGAATGCCATAATTTTTTCACGACATCGACAAACTCTTCGGCACGAGCATAACGATTTGCATGCTGTAAGTGCTGCTCTTTACCGAATAATTGCGCTTCATTTTCATTTTGTGACGTGACGACATTCCAAGCCGCTCGCCCACCAGATAAGTGATCAATCGCTGCAAATTTACGTGCTACATGAAAGGGCTCATTATACGTTGTCGTTAACGTCGCGGTTAAACCGATATTTTTTGTAACTGCTGCTAATGCAGAAATGATCACTAATGGATCCAACTTAATGCCAGATAATGAACTTTCGTGCACACCTTGACCAAATACATCCGCAAAGAAAATATTATCGAATTTGCCGCGCTCTGCTGTTTGTGCTAACTGTGTTAAGTAAGATATCGTCCATGTATCGTGTACCTCTGCTTGTGGATGGCGCCAGCTCGCTACATGATGCCCCGGTAAGAAAAAGAATGCCCCTAATTTCATTTGTTTTTTAACCATGTAATCTCACTCCTATTTATCTTATAATTTTAGTAGGTATTATATGAAAAAATTATTTAGCGTAAGGGTTAAATTCATTCGTATATAAGTCCTTTACTTGTATGTCACCCTCTTGTAATTCGCCACTTTTCACTAACCAATCAATCCAAACATCAAATTCTTCGTCTGCAATTACGCCACCTTCATTGGCAATGCCAAAACTCTTCCAATATTGAACATAGTCTGTCGATTCATTGCCCGGACGCTTTTCAATAATGTCTGCAAATCGGGTAATCACTTCTTCACGTGGTGTTGTACGTGCCCATTCAATTGCTTTTGCTATCCCTTCTACAAATTGTTGTACTGTTTCAGGATTTTCTTCAACAAACGCCTCGGTGAAGAAATAGTTACCACCTGTAAAGTTAAAACCAAACACTTCTGTATCTGTAAACAATCGTTTTAATCCACCACGCTCTAATGCTAAATCTTGTGGTGCTCCTAGCAATAAAATTGCATCTAAATGTCCTGCACGTAGCGATTGTTCTGCATTCGTCGTAGGAATCGTCACCAACTGTACTTGCTTAATTTCCGCTTCATTTAAACCACCTTGTCGCAAATATTCGACGAGGGTAAATTCTGAATGTGCCCCTAAAATATTGACACCGACTTTCTTCCCGATTAAATCTTTCGGTTCATCAATCTCACTCTCTTCTAAAACATATGCTCCGGTAAAATTCACATCATCACTGCCATATGCACCAATCACCGAAACTAAGTTAACGTTTTTCGAAGCAGATTTGACCAATGCACCATTAAATGCCCAACCAAAATCGATCTCTCCCGTTGCGGTTAACTGGATGCTCTCTGGTCCCCCCTTATAGTTTCCGACACTTTCTAACTGCACATCACCTAAATACCCTAAATCTGCCGCAAGCTCCACTGGATACACGATACTTGCAGGCTGTTGATAGCGTAATATCTTCCCGCTTTCCCCGCTTGCTGTTGTGGCTGCCTTCTCTTCACATGCACCCAGCACCGTCACCACAATACTTAAGGCAGCTAAAATTTCTAAAATACGAATAAACACTTTCATCGTTTTCACTCTCCCTATCTAAACTAGTTGTTTCCATCTGGAAAATCGTTTTTCTAATAACACTAATAAGTGATTAATAACTAACCCTAACAATGAGATTGTTAAAATCCCGGCATACATTTCGGGAATTAAAAAGTTATATTGTGTGTATGTGATGAAATAGCCAAGTCCCTCTTTCGCACCGACCATTTCAGCTGCGATTAATACTAAAATGGCGCCTGTTCCTGCCATGCGAATGCCAGTAAAAATGGTTGGAACGGAAGCTGGTAAAATCACTTTATAAAATAGCTTAAAAGATGAAATATTCATCGACCGTGCCGATTTAATGAACAATGGATCGACATTTTTCACAGCTGAAATAGTGTTTAATAAAATCGGCCATGTACATGCGAATAAAATAATCGCAAACTTTGATATTTCGCCAATACCTAGCAATAAAATAAATACCGGTAACAGCGCTAATGCTGCTGTATTACGGAATAACTCAAGTAACGGACTCAGTAAATCTCTCGCTACCGGATACCAGCCAATGAGAAGTCCTAATGGAATCGCCACTAGAAGTGCCAATAAAAAGCCCACAATGGAGCGAATAATACTCGCTTGAAAATGAGTAAATAGTTCTCCAGATAGGATAAGCTGCCACCAGGCTCCGATTACTTCTGAAAAAGTCGGGAAAAAGGCACGATCTACAAGACCAAGTTTAGGAGCAATTTCCCATGTGACAAAAAATAAAATCAGTACAATCGTTTTTTTCAAGCCATTTAAAAAGCTTGGAAATACAGTAGCCTTCACACGAGGAGGCGGTATTTTCTTCTGTAGTTCTTCATTAATCGATTTTCGAATTGTTACCATCTAGCATTCCTCCTTAAATATAAGCCCCTTGGTATTCTAGCTCGTGTAGCAAGCTCCATACTTCATGTCTTGCCTTAATAAATTGCGGATTGGATTTAATATCCGTATCCGCTAATTTATTTTTTAACGGAATCTCAATAATTTTCTTCACACGCCCTGGATTGGGTGAGAGGACGACGACTCGTTGCCCTAAATACACTGCTTCATCAATCCCATGTGTAATAAAAATAATCGTCTTCTTTGTTTTCTCCCAAATACGTAACAGCTCTGTTTGTAATGTTTCACGCGTTTGCGCATCCAGTGCTGCAAATGGTTCATCCATTAGGAGTACGTCTGGATTGAAGGCCAAGCTTCTAGCAATGGCAATGCGTTGCTTCATTCCACCGGATAATTCATGCGGATAATGCTCCGCAAACTTATTTAACCCAACTAAATTTAAATAATAATTGGCTTGTTCCTTCCATTCGGATTTTGGTATCCCTTTTGCCTCTAGTCCAAATTCGATATTGCCGCGCGCTGTCTTCCATGGAAATAATGCATACTGTTGAAAAACGATGCCTCGGTCAAGCCCTGGCCCTGTAATCTCACGACCATCGATGAGAATACGTCCTGTAGAAGCAGTCGATAATCCGCCTAATAAATCAAGCAATGTCGATTTCCCACAACCACTAGGACCTACAATCGTTAGAAACTCGCCTTCATCAATACGAAAATCCATATTTTCGATAGCTGTAAATTGTTTTGTCAGACGTTTATTTTTTGGATCGCGCACTTCAAACGTTTTCGTCAACCGCTCAATTCTAATTTTTTCTCCCATCTTCTCTCCTCCTACAGTATGATTTTAATTTTAACTATACCTATAAAATTAATAGGAATATAAAAGAAAAAAATAACAGCAAGCATTCCCTGTATACAAACAAAAGGAGGCCCTTTACTGTTTTCGCAGTAAAGAGCCTCCAGTTGTCTAGTGAGCTACTCTTTGTTTTTAATTCCTACTAAGTTAATAAACATAATACATAAAAGTGTTTTGTGCGTCAATATCTTTTTGAAAAGAATTTTATAAATATTTAAATTAAACAATAAACCTGCTAGCTCATGTCATCGTTTGTATCGGTTACCTTCTGTCCACTAACAAATAAAAAACCCACCGAATGATGATTTCGGTGGGGTATCAAGTACTTATTTTATTTTGCGTCAACAGGCTCTTTTGTAAGTGATTTGCTCATTTCGCAGTATTGTACGAACACGCGCGCCAATTCACGTAAACGTGCATGTACGTCTTCGTCAATGATGCGATTGTCTGCATCGAAATGATCGGCATGTGTGTACACATAGTTTGGTGTGACTAAGCAGCGGAAGTAATCTAGAATCGGCTTCAGCTGGTTTTCTAATACTAAATGGTGCTGGTATGTGCCACCATTCCCAACGATTGCAGCTGGCTTGTAGCGTAGTGCTTTCGGTGGAATCATATCGAATGCATTTTTTAACACGCCTGGAATGGATGCTTGGAAAATAGGTGAAGCAAATACGTACCCATCTGCTTCTTCAAATTTTTGAATCATCATTTTCATATCATCATTTAGCGGGCTACCATCTAAAATTTGATGCTTTAACTCGCTAAAAGAAAGAATTTCTAATTGTAAATCCGCATTATATTGTGCGATATATTGTTGAACTTGTTGCAATAAAGCACCTGTTTTCTTGCCGAAAATTGTGCCGTCAACGAGTAAAATTTTCATTGTTATCGTTCCTCCGTTGTGAAATACGAGCGTTCATATCCTCGTATAGTATTGTAACAGAATGCTACACAACAGAGTACACACTTTGCTAAATTTCAGTCTTAAGGCGTACTTTACCTCAAAGCGGCTATCACTTCTGTTTCTTCAATCATGTTAAATGTTTGCAGTAGTCTTGCTACTGCCTCTTTTATAGTGGACATCGGGTATGCGACATTTAACCGAATAAATCCGTCCCCTGCTACACCATATTTCGTGCCTGGATCTAACACTAAGCCGCCCACTTCCACTAAACTATTCATCATCTGTTGTTCAGAAATATGGAGTTCCCGATAATCAATCCAAAGTAAATAGGTAGCATCTGGTTTATATACCTTTACTTTCGGAATCACCTTTAACTCTCGGATCACATAATCCATATTTGCTGAAATATATTGAAGCATCTCCTCTACCCAATAGGCACAGTCATTATAGGCCGTTTGCATCGTGACGGCTGCAAAACAGTTTAAGTCCCCATATCCACTCGCTTCATATTGTCTATTCAGTTGCTGTCTTTTTTGGGGATCCGTCACAATCATATACGCAATTTGTAGCCCTGCTAAATTGAATGTTTTCGTAGGCGCCATGCACGTAATAATATTCGCTTGTTCTGCCTCCGTTGCCACCTTCGCAATCGGCGTATGCTGTGCATCACCAAAGACGATATCCGCATGAATTTCATCGGATAAAATTAACACATTATGCTCATAACATAGCGCTGAAATTTGCTTTAGTTCTGCTTCTGTCCACACTTTCCCGACTGGATTATGCGGATTACAGAAAATAAATAACTTCACATCGTCTTGTTTTAATAGCTGTTCAAGCAGTACAAAGTCCATTGAATAGTTTCCGTTTTGTTCTACTAATGGACAGTGCACCACTTTTCGTTGATTGAATTCCGGCAGTTGTTGAAATGGTGGATACACAGGTGGCGCGATTAATACAGCGTCTCCTTTTTTTGTGAATCCTTTAATGACATCGGCAATGGCAGGAATGACCCCTTTTCGGAAGAGAATGGTTTGTTCATCAACCAACCATCCATGCCTGTTGAGCACCCACTGCACAATCGCCTCTTTTGCACTTTCAGGCATATACGTATAGCCAAAGATCCCCCGCTCAATTTCATTCAATAGCGACTGTTGAATTTCTGGCGCAACTTTGAAATCCATATCAGCAATCCACATCGGCAATAATGCCTTGTCCGAATTGCTCGCTTTCTCTGTGACATCCCACTTTACCGAGTTACAATTCAATCTATTGACCATCATATCGAACATGTTATGCACCCCCTATAACGCTAAAATTGTTTCGAATAACACTTGTGCACCCGCTTTAATGTCTGCTGGAGACGAATATTCTAATGGGTTGTGGCTCACGCCGTCTTTGCTGCGGACAAAAATCATGCCGATTGGGCAATGATGGGCAAATTGCATTGCGTCGTGCCCTGCCCCACTACTTAAATAAAACGCATCGTAACCGCACTTCTCCATGGCCTGATGAATCGTTTGCATAATAGCCGCATCCGTTGTGACAGGCTTGACACGTTGTAATTCTTTCACGCAGGAATATAAATGACGTTTTGTTGCAATCGTACAAATGGCTTTTTTGATTTCATGCTCTGCCAGATCTCGACTTTCTTGTATGACATGTCTAAGATCACAGGTAAATGTGACTTGACCTGGAATGACATTAACGCCTGCATTTTCAACAACAATTTTCCCAACTGTTGCTACTGTTCCGTCAATTCCGTTTGCAATTCGCTCAATTGCTACCATCATTTCAGCAGCGCCGGCTAAAGCATCTTGCCGTAGTTGCATCGGTGTGGCTCCGGCATGCTCAGCTAATCCATGAATCGTTACTTCCAACCAAAGTGGACCCGCAATCCCTGTCACAACACCGACCGGGAGATTTTCCGTTTCTAATACACGTCCTTGTTCAATATGCAGTTCCAAATATGCATAAATCGAGTCGATTTTAGCCAAGTGAATGTTAGCAGGCTGTAAATGTTGTTTTTCCATTGCTTGAGCGACCGTAATGCCTTGTGCATCCACCGCTTCTAACATAGGTGCTGTCAATGTGCCAGCGACTGCACGACTCCCAAGCATACCGACACCAAAGCGTACCCCTTCTTCATCTTTAAACGCGATGACTTGAATCGGTCTTGCGAGTGTAATGTCGTTCTCATGGAATGTCTGTATGACCTCGATGGCCGTTAATACACCTAAAGCACCGTCATATTTCCCACCGTTTGGCACAGTATCAATATGCGAACCCATAATAATCGGGGCTTCATGACTTATAGAGCGATCTTTACAATACGTACCAATGATATTGCCGATCGGGTCAATGGACGTTTCCATCCCCGCTTGCTGCATTAACATTTGTACAAATTGATTGGCTTCGTGTTCTGCATCTGTAAAAGATAATCGGCTAACCCCACCGTCTGGCATTTGCCCGATTGTCCCCAATTGTTCAATATGTCTTAATAATCGATTTAGTTGAATCAAGCTCATCACTCTTTCATTTTAAAGTTAAAATGGCATACGCCTTCTTTTAAAACATATTGATCGTGCTCCACTTCAAACTTTTCGTTATACCCACTTGCGATTGCTGGATCGATCATCTGACAATATAAAATGCCGTACTCATGCATATTATCATCCGCCCACTGTTGCCCTAGTGGACAGTGGAAAAACGTTTGCTCGATATTGTCGGACGTGAAATACGATTCATAGTGAAATAAATCACTGCGCCCCATATCGTAATGCTTTAAGTAATTATCAATATCATTATCGAACCCATTGGCACGGGCACGTTGGGCAATCCCTTGTCCGCGACTCTCGCCAAATTTACGCACCGCTTCCGAAATGACTTGTTTTCCTTCATCCCCGTGTATATCCACTACAACCTTTGCAATTTGCGCAAACATTTTGGCGAATCTCGCAAAATCCGTTAAGTGTGCATATTGCTCTACCCCTTCGATTTGTTTAGGTAAGTATTGAAAGAAAGTGTGGTTTTCCCCTTCAGCTGTTGCTTTTTTGGCCATCGCTTCCGCATCTTTTAAGCCAAATCTTGTTAAGCCCTCGACTAAATATGTTTTCCCCTCTTCCCCGTATTTCACAGTAATTTCTTTGTCTAAACACGTGAACATTTTAGCGCTAATCATATCCATCGATAAATTTTTCATTGCCAACTCTGTCATGTTTTTATAACTCCTTTGAAATTTTATTTTTAACTTATAACGAGCAAACTTTTGAACATATATCACCATTTTGGTAACCGTTGCTTTCCGCTCCATTCGGCTCGCTTTCCACGGGCATGGCCTCAGCCTCCTCGTCACTCGTACCTCGCTCCTGCGGGGTCTTCAGCTCATGCAACTGCCGCTACGCTTTCGTTGCAGAAAAACATTGCTATTCCCGTAGGAGTCTCGCCGATTCCGCTTCAATCAACTGGCAAGTCATTTTTAATCACGTTTTTCTAAAAAACATGCTTCATAAAGGAAATATTTTGATAATCAACACATCTGGTTCAATACAATAATCAGTTGCTAAAAAGAAAGAAAGATTCTCATCTATTACGGTAGGGGCTAGGCAATTATACTTGCAACTAGAAAGAAATTGATTTCTTTTAAAGAAGAGAAATGTTTTTCTAGTATATCGAGAAGTATTCACTTTTTGCCGTAGCGCGCCATCGCCACAGGAGCCAAGATTTTCTTTGCGACGAAAGTGCAACGTCAGGAGCAGTAACAGGAGATCCAAACAGGCCACGCCTGTTTTAGCTCCTGTGTAGGCTGTGGCAAAGCGCGGAGGCTATGATGCCACTTTCAATTAGTATCTTTCACTATTTACCTGATATTTTTATGATGCATTTTTGCTCATTACGAGTTTTAACTTACCGCCATTATAAAAAACGAGAAATCATTACACAAATGAATAATGAACATATAGAATATGAGTAAAATTCATAAGTAGGTGGAGAGTATGGCGACAATTGTACAATATGAAATTTTTAAAGTGTTAGTCGAAACAAAAAGTTTCTCCAAAACAGCGATTAAATTAAATATGACACAGTCTGCAGTGAGTCACGCGATCAAGTCTTTAGAAAAAGAATGGGGACTATTATTGTTCCATCGAAATACGAACTATGTAAGGCTGACTTCAGACGGCCAACAGCTCTTACACTCGATTTTGCAAATCTTACATTGGCAGGAACAATTAACGAACGAGTTAAGTACGATCAAAAATGTCATGGGGGGTACGATTAAAATTGGCGTCTTGCCAAGTATTGAAATGAATTGGCTACCGTCCATTTTAAAATATTTCCATGCACACTACCCCGATGTGGAATTACAAGTTTATCAAAGTAATTACGATCAATTAGAAGATTGGGTGTTAGACGAAACGATTGATTTAGCTTTTAGTATTCAACCGAGTAAAACCAATTTTGATTTTAAAAAAATTCAAGATGATGAACTGCTATGTATTTTACCTGCGTCCCATCCATTAGGAAATCAACCGTCGATTCGACTCACTCAATTAAAAAATGAACAGTGGGTAATGCCTAAAAAGTCCATTGATCGCAATGTCAATTCCTTAATTTATTCCAATCATTTACACCCTACGATTATGTATGAATCAGATTTAGACCATGCCCTTTTAGCCATGGTAGAGCAAGGTGTAGGCATTACCATTATGCCTAAATTATTACTTTACAATATCCCGTTATCCATTTCTTGCATTCCTTTCGAAGAAAAATATATGCGAACGTTAGGGATTGTCACGAAGAAAAACATTGCTTTAAATACAAGGCTTAGCGAGTTTATCGCCATCGTCGAGCAATTAATTACTTTTGATTAATTTTATTTTTTTTAAAAAAGTGTTTGACTTTTTTTAAAAATAAATTTATCTTTTAAATTAATTCCAAACTTTTTAACAATTCAAACAGGGGGTACATTGGAATGGACAACTTATATGGCAACACACCTTGCTTTTTAAATGCAACAAATTTACTTAAAGCTGAAAATACAGAGGAAGTAGACGCAATCGTTTACGGTGTTCCTTGGGAAGGTGCTGTAACGTGGGGAGATTATACAGGCTGTGAGTTAGGCCCGAAAGTTATGCGCTTATGTTCAGGTCGCTATAGCGGCTATTTACCTGAATTAAATCACGTAGATGTATTTGAGAGTATTAAATTAGGAGACATTGGTGACATCGATGTTGTACCAGCAGATGTAGATGAAACAATGCACCGAATTGAGAAATTTACAGAAGCACTGTGGAAAAAAGAAAAATTCCTTATTGGATTAGGTGGCGATCATGGGATTACGTTCCCGATCATCAAAGGCTTAGTCAATACAGGGAAAAAAGTGGGGATTATCCACTTAGATACACACTATGATAATTTACCTTCACATAACGGAGATAAATATGCACGTTGTAGTCCATTCATGCGTCTATACGAATTAGACGGTGTCCGCAATGAAAGCATCATTCATACAGGGATTCACGGCCCACGTAACTTCCCTCAAAGCGGGAAAAACGCAGTAGCTGCTGGCGCTGTAACAATCACAATGAATGATATTCGTAAACACGGCGATTTGGAAGCGTTCGCAAAAGAGATTTATGCACAAGCAAGCACAGATGTAGATTGCGTGTACTTAAGTATTTGTAGTGACGTATTAGACTACGCATTCAATCCAGGTGGTCCAGTAGACGGCAACGGCTTAACATCTTATGAACTATTAACGTTAGTGAACGAATTTGGGAAACAAGGGATCATCGGTATGGACTTTGTAGAAGTTTATCCACAACAAGACCCTAGCAACCGTTCTGCACACTTAGCATCAACGATCGTGTTATATGCATTAGCTGGTCATATCGACTACAAAAAAGGGCTATGATCAAAGGGCTTGAACAGTTTCTTATCCAATTAACGAATGAGTATAAAGGTCAATCCATTGGAAAGTGCGCGAATTATATTCCTGCACTTTCCAAACAAAATCCAGAGATGATGGCAATCTCGCTGTATTTCCCACAAGGGCATACATTAAATATTGGCGACACGCATTATGCATTCACTGTACAAAGTATTAGTAAAGTATTTTCATTTATTGCGGCTTGTACAGCGATTGGCATTGAAAGTGTACTGTCCAAAGTAGATGTTGAACCAACGGGCGATAGCTTTAATTCCTTGCTACGTTTTGAATTATCCGATGCCAAAAAGCCATTTAATCCTTGGATTAATGCAGGTGCGATCACGGTTGTCTCGTTGTTACCGGGCAATAGCGCAGAGGACAAAGTAAATTTTGTCTTAGATTTCTTATCTTCTGTAATTGGGAAACGGCTGCAGATCAATCAAGACGTCTTTTTGTCAGAGTGGGAAACAGCGGATCGCAACAAAGCGATGGTGCACTTTTTAAAAGAAAAGCAAATCCTTTCAGGGGACGTCGATGAAATTTTAAAAGCGTATACGAAACTTTGTTCAATGGAGTTAACTGTCGGGGATTTAGCGAAATTTGGTTGCATCCTCTCAACGGACGGCTACGACCTCGAAAAAAGGGAGCAAGTATTTCCGATTAAAGTAGCACGATTGACAAAAATTTTAATGTACACATCGGGCATGTATAACGGTTCTGGTAAGTTTGCCACAACGATTGGCATTCCAGCAAAAAGTGGCGTCTCGGGAGGCATTTTAGGGATTATCCCCGCTTCTCCGAAAAACCATCCGTTATTTGTTGATGGACTAGGTTTAGGAATTTTCAGCCCACCACTTGACGAAAATGGGAATAGCGTTAAAAGTATGATTGTGATGGAAAAATTATTTCACCACTATCCTGTAACTATTTTCTAAACTGGGGGGACATGATTTTGGATAAGAAACAAACAAATCGAAAAATTTTAGAAAACTATTTTCAAATGGCTGACATGATCGTTCATACTTTCGGACCACAATGTGAGGTCGTCATTCATGATTTAGCAGATGTTCAATCATCCTTAATTTATATTAATGGTACTGTCACAAACCGCTCGCTCGGGGCACCTGTAACAGATGTGATTTTAAAAGAGTTACGCAAGTCTGGCAATGACATTCAAGATATGCTTGGTTATACGATTAAAACGAAAAGTAACCAGCATATTAAAACGTCTACTATGTTTATCCGAAATGACGACAATGATGTAATCGGTTACATCGGTATCAATTATGATATGACAGCATTTAAATATATTCAAAGTGTATTAGACGACTTTATTAGCGCTAAGCCTGGACTACCAAATGACGAAATGAATGAGTCCTATGCCAATAACGTAGAAGAAATCTTTGAACAAATTATTCAAAGCTCTTTGTTAGAAGTACATGTACCTGTTGAAAAAATGTCCAGACAAGATAAAATCCGCTTCGTGCAAATTTTAGACGATAAAGGGATTTTCCTCATTCATGGCGCGGTCGATAAAGTAAGTGATATTTTACAAGTTTCAAAGCAAACCATCTACAATTATTTAGATGTGATAAAGAATAGTTAATGAATTTAGGGGATGTTTTTAAAAGGAGAAAAGGGGGCTATTTATGACTGTTAACATGGAACAGACAAAAGAACAAACGACGAAGAAAAGTCTTGCTGATAAATTGAAGGTGATTGGTCCGGGAGCGATTATTACCGCTTCCTTTATTGGACCAGGAACGGTAACGACAGCGACGAAAGCTGGTGCCTCTTATGGTTATGCGATTTTATGGACAGTCGTATTTTCGATTATTGCGACGATTGTTTTGCAAGAAATGTCCGCACGTCTTGGGATTATTTCACGTAAAACGTTAGGTGATGCTGTACGAGAGCAATTTGATAACAAAATCTTACGGTTCGGTTCCGTATGGCTTGTATTAATGGCGATTTCGGTAGGCTGTGCTGCCTATATTGCCGGTGACTTAATTGGGACCTCGTTAGGGATTCATACATTAACAAACATTCCAACGAATGTGTTAGGTCCGATGTTTGGGATCGTTATTTTAATATTAGGCTTATCGGGTAGCTATAAATTAATTGAAAAAGTCATGATCGGTTTAGTGATCGTCATGAGTGCTACTTTCTTTACAACAGCGATTATTGCAAAGCCAGACTTAGGAGCCGTATTTAGCGGTGCATTTATCCCAAGTGTGCCATCTGGCTCTATCCTTACAGTGATTGCGTTAATCGGGACAACTATCGTTCCATATAACTTGTTTTTACATTCCGCTTCTGTTCAAGAAAGATGGAATAAGCCAGAGCATTTAAAGGAATCAAGATGGGATATTATTATTTCCATCGGGATTGGTGGCTTAATTACAGCGGCGATTTTAATTACGGCTGGTACGTTAATTCATGGTGTAGAAGTATCGAGTGCGGCAGAAATGTCATTACAATTAGAGCCCCTTTTAGGCGATTGGGCAAAAGTATTTATTAGTATTGGTTTATTTGCGGCTGGTTTTTCTTCTGCTCTTGCTTCCCCATTAGGTGCTGCGATTACGGTAAGTAATGTACTCGGTTGGAAAGACGGCATGAAGGACAAGCGCTTCAAACTCGTATTTACAATCATTATTGTGATCGGGATTTTATTCTCTGCGTTAAAGATCAATCCACTGTCTGTTCTATTGTTTGCCCAAGCATTGAATGGTATCTTATTACCGGTTATTACGATTATGTTATTAATTATTATGAATAACAAAAAGTTTCTTGGTGAATATAAAAATGGTCCTCTTGCTAATATTTTAGGCATAATTGTCACAATAATCTGTACTTTTTTAGGGCTGTATAGCTTAATGGATGTATTCAGTTCGATTTTTGGTTAATTACTCATCTAAACATTTGCGCGAGCCACACGTTCCGCACATGCAAAAATAGAAACCCGCTAACAGCTACTTGGTCAGCTGTTAGCGGGTTTTTTTATACTGTCGTTAATCCTCTACAGCAGCCAGTACCTTCATATAATTTCAGTATTACGGCGTATTTGGTGGTGACAAACTGACGATGACGATACCTGGTTCAATTCCGGTACGTACTTTGCCATTAACGAAGAAATGCAAATCTTTCCCTGGCCCAATCGTAAAGAGCGGGATGACTTGATGTTCATTGTCTTCACGATACATTTTGTATGTGTATTGCTCTGAAATCGTTGTTTTACGAATTACATAGCCGCTCCGTACTAAATCATTCAATTTATGGATGTCTAATCCTTCTGTGAGCAATGTTTTCCCGCCGAGTGATTTTGAATAATTGGTTGGATCACCTGAGTGAATAGCGGTCTGATACAATGCCTCTCGTCCCCACTCAGGTACAAAGTTGATGCAAATGAGGGCATTGTAAGCATCTTCTTCTGTAGCTGCAATGAGTCGGTCATACGGTCCCAAATCTACGTAGAACTCTGTCTGTTCACTTAACACATCCCCTACTTCAGTAGTGAGTCCTGCTTGACGGGCTTCATATAAATTTTGCCATGATCGATCCATAACCAACACCGGTTTATGAAAGGAAGCGAGTGCCTCTCCTAGTAGTGCGGTAAATGGGCTCCCTCCAACAATGACAACGCCTGATTCGGTCGTTGCTTGTAAATGTAATTTACGGGCGAGCCACGTAATCGAAAAACCGTGCGCTAATACGGTAGCAAAAACAAGGGCCAGCGTTAAGGCTGTTAACAGTTGTGCACTTTGAAATCCGGCATTTTGTAAGGCATTTGCAAAATAACCGGACACGGTTAATGCTACAATCCCGCGCGGTGCAATCCACCCGATTAATGTTCTTTCTTCTTTTGTGAGCCCCACGTTGATCGTTGCAATCCACATTGACACTGGTCTCACAATCAACATCATCGCTAACACAAATAACAACATACGCCAATTTAAAATGGCTAATAATGTATCCATTGTCAGTGACGCTGTTAACATAATAAACACGCTCGAAATCAATAGTACCGAAATATTTTCTTTGAAATGCAATAAATCATGATGACTCGTTAAATGCATATTCGCCATCACCAGTCCCATGGCCGTAACAGCTAGTAAACCCGTTTCGTGCATAATTAAATCGGAAAGCGCGAAGGACATGAGGACAGACGCCAGCACAATGGGTGATTTTAAGTATTCTGGAATGAAGCCACGCTCTAATAAAACGCCGAGTATGAAGCCAAACGCTGCCCCAATAACAGCCGCGGCAACAGAGGATAAGAAAAACGCCAGAATCGTTGTACCACCTTCTAAGTTATTCGTCGTGAGTACAACTTGAAAGGCAAATAACGCAAGTAGTGCCCCAAACGGATCGACGACAATCCCTTCCCACTTTAAAATCGCAGCTGGTCGTTCTTTTAATTTTGCTTGCCGTAAAAGAGGTAAAATGACAGTCGGGCCTGTTACGATAAATAAACCTCCGATGACAAATGCCACAGCCCATGAAAGTCCCGCTACATAATGGGCGGCAAGAGAGCCCGCAATCCACGCGATAAACGCACCGACTGTAGAAACACGTAAAATCGCCTTGCGAAACCCTCGTATTTCTCGGAAATCGAGACTAAGGCTACCTTCAAATAAAATAATGGCCACAGCAAGGGAGATAAATGGGTTAAACACATCGCCGAATGTTTCAGACGGGTTAAATAACCCCGTAAACGGGCCAATGATTAAGCCCATTAGTGACATCGCAACAATGGCAGGTATGCGGAAACGCCATGCAATCCATTGTGCTAACATACCGAGAAAAATAATACAGGTGAGTTCAAATAAAATTGAATGAAGCATCATCATTCCTCCGTTTTCTAGACGGTCTTTTACTATCTGTAGATTATTCTTGTTCTTTTTTTACTTCTAATTCTTTTAATTTATCGCGATCAAACACGACTTCTTCATCTAGAGGAGCTAGCTCGTCATTTTTTCGTTTATCCCAATTAAATACACGTTCACGGGCGATTTCTACCCTCTCCTCTGTCACGGGCATATGCATCGTCATGAGCTCATCGGATGAATAAATCGAGACTTTCTGTTTTTTGCCTTGTAGCGCAATGACTTTCATAGCAAGGGCGACTTGACTCGCTTCAATGGCACGCGCTTTTTTCATCGGGCCGATAAGGAGTGGATTGAGTGCTCGAAGTGCGGCCTCCCCTACTTTTTCCCCTAGTCGAAACTCTTGGCGATTGCCGACAAGTAGCGACGGGCGCACGATAGAGAGCTGTGGCAAATCCATGTCCATCAACTCTTTTTCAAGCTTTCCTTTTACCTGGTTGTAATACGCCATCGATTTTTCATTGGCCCCCATAGCTGAGATAACGATGAAATGCTGGATACCACGCTTTTTCGCCATCGCTGCAATATGTAGCGGGTACTCAATATCCACCTTTTCAAATTGTTGTCTCGTCCCCGCTTTTTTAATCGTTGTCCCGAGACAGCAAAATACGTCATCCGCAAACTCCAAATCAGATTCAACTAGCTCATCAAAATTTACGATTCGTTCTACTAATTTGTCATGTGTATAGTTGAGTTGCCTTCTTGTAAGCACTGTGACCGACATATATTCCTTACTTTCACAAAGTAGCTGTACAAGCTGTGATCCGACTAGCCCCGTTGCACCAACCACAATCGCTGAACGCATGCCCATATAAAAAACCACCTTTCTATTTAAAACGCTTCTAAAAATGCAAATGCATCCAGAAAAACACATTTACTCACCGTCTAATATGCTTTTTGTTTCATTTTCACACATACTTACCAATTTTTCACCATATTTTAAAAAGAACATGCGAGAGAAAGGATGCGATGAAACATGCCAAATCAAAAAAGAAAAATTGCTTTTATCGTAGAACAATGCCCTTTTAAAGGCTTATATCCATTTAAACGAGCAATGATTTTAAGTAAATTGTTAGATGAAGAATCCGTATTTATGTTTATTAAAACAAATAATCCGATTATATTAAAACAATTTGAAGATTCAGGTATTACACCTGTTTTATTTGAAAAGTACGAGGAGCTTGTCAAGGCACTCCGTAATTTAGAGTTAGATTTAATTATCCAAGATGGTAGAGATTCATTAATTGAACAAATGGAGTTATTGCGACCGTTGTGTAAAACAATGGTTCACTTCGATGATTTCGGGAGTGGTAACGTATTAGTCGATTGCAATGTATTGGCGCTATTTGAAGAGCTAGGCTCAGGTGAACTACTCCCACCTAATACATTAGCAGGTAGTTATGCATTTGCAGTGGAGGAACAATTGCAAGAAATTGCGGCAGAGCGCAATACGATGATTGAAAATGATCCCCCTCATATTGTTATTGCATTTGAGGACGGGGACGAAAACAATCTCACATACCGTACATTGCGCCATTTAACACAGCTGCATATTCCACTCAAAATTTCGGTGGCGATTGATGATGAATATAAGCATCCCGTCAGTGATTTACAAATGATGCTACTGAGCCGCCGCAACGGGAAAATTGTGCAAAAAAGTGATGCTTTATACGAGTTACTTCATAGTGCCGATATTGTCGTATGTAACAATAACTATACACCATATAAAGTGGCCGCCGTCAGCATCCCATGTATTACGCTGGCACAGCAAGAGCGTGAAATTGGACATTCCTTTGCACGTGAATTAAACGGTTTTATCCATTTAGGTTTAGGGCGCAAAATTAAACAATCATCCATTCAAAATGCCGTGATGGAGCTACTTCTTCATGAGCATCGCCGAGACCGCGCCATTCGCAAGCAACGCTCGTTAGATATATTAGGAAACAATGAAATTTTGCAAGCGCTATTACTAGACTTTGCATACGGCCGCCATTTAGCCCAGTTGTAAGCGTGATTTACTTGCTTAATATGGGATGTTACTTGCCATATTTGTAGATTTACTTGCCTAATATTAAATTTTACTTATTATATTTTTAGATGTACTTGCCTGAATCTCCCTCATTCTCAAACTTCCCTTTCATGTGCTACAATAAGGCGTAGCGATTGTTTGTAAAGGGGCGTATTTTTTATGCTTACGAAAGCACAAGTTCAACAGGAAATTACAGAGTTAAAAATGGACTATATCAACCTACAAGGCGATATGGAAAAGCTTGAATCATTAGGGCACGAAGGTTCAGTGAAACAAGCTTTAGAGCGCCTTGAGAAAATGGAAGCACGACTAGCAGAATTAAACAAACAGCTGGCTGCTTTCTAATCTGCTCGCGGTATTTTCCACCGCGAGTTTTTATATGAAAATAACGAAGCAATAGTTGGAGGATAGGTATGGCAATTTTAACAGTTGAAAATTTAGGACATTCATTTGGCGACCGTACACTTTTTAAAGATGTTTCATTCCGTCTTGTAGAAGGCGACCACATCGGGTTAGTTGGCGCAAATGGTGTCGGGAAATCGACATTAATGGGCATCATCACAGGGCAACAAATTCACGATGCAGGAAAAGTAGAATGGCTGCCTGGTACACATTACGGCTACCTAGATCAGCACACGGTATTAACAGCTGGTCGTACAATGCGCGATGTGTTACGTGATGCGTTTTTGCCGCTTTATAAAAAGGAAGAAGAACTAAATGAAATTTCGATGCAAATGGCGGACCCAGATGCAGATTACGAAACACTTTTAGAAAAAATGGCAGAAATTCAAGATGCACTAGATGCAGGCGACTTCTATTCATTAGATATGAAAATTGAAGAGGTCGCACGTGGTTTAGGACTGGATGCAATCGGTCTTGAACGTGACGTAGCAGCCCTTTCAGGTGGACAACGTACGAAAGTGTTACTCGCAAAGCTTTTACTTGAAAAGCCAAAAGTATTATTACTAGACGAGCCGACGAACTATTTAGATGAAGAGCACGTTACATGGTTAAAAAATTACTTAAAAAATTATCCACATGCTTTCCTACTTATTTCGCATGATACGGAATTTATGAATGAAGTAGTCGATGTGATTTTCCACTTAGAGTTCTCGAAAATGACACGTTACACAGCGACGTACGAGAAGTTTTTAGAGCTAGCTGAAATCAATAAACGTCAGCATATTGATGCGTATGAAAAGCAGCAGGAATTTATTAAAAAGCAAGAGGACTTCATCGCGAAAAATAAGGCGCGTTACTCGACGACAGGTCGTGCAAAATCACGTGCGAAGCAGCTGGACCGCTTAGAGCGTATCGACCGCCCGGAAACAGCTGTCAAACCAGAGTTTGGCTTTAAAGAAACACGTGCTTCGAGCCGTTACGTTGTGGAAGCGGAAGAGTTATTAATCGGGTATGACAAGGACAAGCCGTTACTACCACCGCTGACATTCCAAATCGAGCGCGGCGAAAAAATTGCCTTAGTCGGCATGAACGGTGTCGGGAAATCGACATTACTCAAAACGATGCTTGGCAAAATCAATCCACTTGGCGGAAAAGTAATACGCGGGGATTATTTATATCCGTCTTACTTCGAGCAGGAAGTAAAAGCAGACAAAATTACGCCAATTGATGATGTGTGGAATGCGTTCCCGTCGATGGAACAAGCGCAAGTACGTGCTGCTTTAGCACGCGCTGGCTTAAAATCAGAGCATATCCAACGCCCGCTGAATTCCCTATCTGGTGGTGAGCAAGCGAAAGTTCGTTTATGTAAGCTGATGATGCACGAAACAAACTGGCTTGTATTTGACGAACCGACAAACCACTTAGATATCGATGCCAAAAATGAACTAAAACGTGCGATGCAAGCATTCAAAGGCACGATCGTTCTCGTATCCCACGAGCCTGATTTCTATGAAGGCTTAGCGACAAAAGTATGGAACGTCCAAGACTGGTTCACATCAGGAAAAACAGATTTATAAGTTTGAGGTAGCTATGCCAGCTGATCGCTGGCATAGTTTTTTTTGTGTTGTTCACGTTTTCGGATTTAATAGACAACTTGGGATTGATAATAGACAACCCACTCTAGTTAATAGACAACTTTGGACCAATAATAGACAATTTCTTACTGATTATAGACAATCTGCTAGGATTATAGACAATCCCAGCGATTTAATAGACAACCCCAAATTCTTCATCAAACAAATAATTTTTCTTTCGCTAACGAAATGGCTTTTTTGCTGACTTCTAATCGGTCACCATCTGCATTCAGTCGCATTACACCATGTTCTTCATCTAATATGGACTGCATCGCGGCATTTGGTTTGACGCCGACCATTACTTGCTTGCGTGTAGATTTTACTTCTTCCTCTGTTAAAAGCGGCTTCGTGCCGATTTTCGGAAATTCCGCTTGAGGCTGAGATTGCGTTCTTCGCGGCGCTTGACCGTTTAAA
Source organism: Lysinibacillus sp. KU-BSD001 (assembly GCF_042920265.1). Lineage (NCBI taxonomy): Bacteria > Bacillati > Bacillota > Bacilli > Caryophanales > Bacillaceae > Lysinibacillus > Lysinibacillus sp. KU-BSD001. The sequence goes on from NZ_JBDQZI010000002.1 coordinate 320,723, forward strand.
TTTGTGCCGCCTGTACCGACTGATCGAATCATTTTTTGTTCCTCCCTATGTAAAAATTCCCTTTCTTATGTACACGTATTATATCGATAACACAACATAATAGAAAGCACTCTGTCATGCAAATCGTCGGAATACATTTTCTATTTAACTTTTGCAAATACTTCCTATACAATGGCAATATAATCTTCTAAGGAGCGAATTACAATGACGCCACGTATCGAAAAAGACTTTTTAGGTACAATGGAAATTTCAAAAAATGTTTACTACGGAATTCAAACAATGCGCGCAAAGGAGAACTTCCCGATTACTGGACAAGTAGTGGATCCGGAGCTAATTCGTGCATTCGCAATTGTAAAAAAATCGGCAGCCCAAGCGAACTTGGCAACGAATCATTTAGATGCGGTGATTGCGAATGCAATCATTCAAGCAGCAGATGAAATTATGGAAGGACAGTGGCACGATCAATTTATCGTTGACCCAATTCAAGGTGGAGCGGGTACTTCATTAAACATGAATGCAAATGAAGTCATCGCCAATCGTGCACTTGAAATTCTTGGTCACGAAAAAGGCAATTATGCAGTTATTAGCCCAAACTCCCATGTGAACATGGCACAGTCTACAAATGATGCCTTCCCAACAGCGATTCACGTCTCAACAGTAACTGTGTTAATTGAGCTATTAAACGTAATGGAAACAATGGTTGAAGCATTCGAAGCGAAAGCGAAGGAATTTGACCACATTATTAAAATGGGGCGTACGCATTTACAAGATGCGGTGCCAATCCGACTCGGACAAGAATTCCTTGCTTATGCGAAAGTGCTACGCCGTGATATTAAACGCATTAAGCAAACAAAAGAAGATTTATACGAAATTAACCTTGGCGCAACAGCAATCGGTACTTGCTTGAATGCTGATGCTGCTTATATTAAATCGGCAGTTGAGTACGTGCAGGAAAACACAGGACTTCCATTCAAGCAATGTGAAGATCATGTAGATGGTACACAAAATACAGATATTTACACAGAAGTTTCAGGTGCATTAAAAATCTGTATGCTCAATATGTCGAAAATCTGTAATGACCTTCGTCTGATGGCGTCTGGTCCAAAAACAGGTTTTGCTGAAATTTTACTACCGGAGCGCCAACCAGGTTCATCAATTATGCCTGGGAAAGTAAACCCGGTTATGTTAGAAGTCATTAACCAAATCGCTTTCCAAGTGGTTGGGAACGATACAACGATTTCCATGGCGTCTGAAGCAGGCCAATTCGAGCTAAACGTAATGGAGCCTGTTCTTGTATTCAACTTATTACAATCAGTTCGCATTATGACAAACGGCTTTACTGCCTTCACGGAATACTGCTTAAAAGGCATTCGTGCGAACGAAGAAGTACTACGTAATAACGTAGAGCGCAGTATCGGTGTCATTACAGCTATTGCCCCACATGTTGGCTACGAAATCGCTTCGAAGCTTGCACGTGAAGCGTTAGAAACAGGTGAATCTGTGCGTTCGCTATGCTTAAAATACGCTTACTTCACAGCAGAAGAGATCGACGTCATCCTCGATCCATTCCGTATGACAACATTACAAAAAGATTAACTAAAAAAGCATTCGACCATTTCTGACGGTCGAATGCTTTTTGTTTAGACAAGCCCCTGTTGAAAGGCATATACGACTGCCTGTGTACGGTCTTGTACATCGAGCTTTGATAAAATATTGCTCACATGTGTTTTTACCGTTTTAATCCCAATGAATAGTTCATCGGCAATGTGTTGATTCGTTTTCCCTTGGGCGAGTAGGAGCAATACTTCCATTTCACGCTCTGTTAACTCATCATGCAGTGCCGTCGTATTCGGGCGGCGCAAGCGTTGCATCATTTTCGCTGTCACTTCTGGCTCTAATACAGATTCCCCGTTGACGGTACGACGAATTGCATCGGCAATTTGCTTTGCATTCGATGTTTTTAGTAAATAACTGACTGCACCTGCTTCTAGTGCTGGGTATACTTTGTCATCGTCTAAAAAGCTTGTGACCATCATAATTTTTGCTTCGGGCCACTGCTTTAAAATGTCTGTTGCCGCTTCTACCCCAGTCATATTCGGCATCACATTATCAAGAAGCACGATATCCGGGCGTAACGCGAGCGCCTTTTCCACTGCTTCAACACCATCTGCTGCTTCCCCGACTACTTCCATATCTGCCTGTGCCGACAGATAGGCGACGACGCCAATGCGCACCATTTCATGATCATCTGCCACGACGATTCTAATCATCTACCAAAACCCCTTTCGCAATTTGGACTTCAATCTTTGTCCCCTGCCCCACAACCGATGTCACCGTACATACCCCACCGATTTCCGTTGCACGTTCGACGATATTTTTCAGTCCGTATGAGCCGAGCTTTTCATTTTGCATGTCAAAGCCTACCCCATTATCTTGAATACGCAAAATATACATTTTTTCTCTTTCCATTAAAAGTAGCTCGACATCGGTTGCTTTTGCGTGTCGCAGTGTATTCGATAATGCCTCTTGCGCAATGCGGAATAAATGGTCTTCCTGCGCTTTCGTTAACGGCACATCGACTAGCTCATAATGTAGTTCCATATTCGCCTTTTGCTGCAATTCTTCGATTAGCTCTCGTAACCCTTGTGCTAACGTTTTATTTTGTAAAGCAATCGGGCGTAAATGTAACAGGAGTGCCCGCATTTCGAGCTGTGCTTGCTGGACAATTTTTTCGATCTGCACTAAAATCGCGGCGTCTTCATTATGTTCGGTAACGCTTGATAACAGCATCGATGCGGCAAATAATTGCTGGGAGACCGAATCATGTAATTCCCTTGCGAGTCGTTGCCTTTCTTCGACTAAACGCTGCCGGACAATCGTTTCATCGGCTTCTACTTTTTCATTTGTAATGCGGTGTAACGTTTTGCGCTGCTGGTCGATGAGCTCCGCTACTTCGGTTAACGACTTGCGTGTTGCGCGCGGTGATAATGTCGGCTCCTTATACCGTTCAATATCGAGTAATCGCTTGATTTGTCTACTCGTTTGAAAATCCTTCGATACAATAATAAACGTCATCCACAGCGAAATGAGAAAACTCGCGATTAGAATACCGAGCACAATCATCGCGATATGCGGCACCCCATTCGTATAAAGTGACTCTTCTATGAGCGGTCGCCAATTTTTTTCACTTGGCTGACCGTATAACAAGAGGAGCGCCCCATACACAAAAACACCTAACAAAATCATGAGCAATAGTGTACGAAAGCAAAAGCCAATTATTTTTGCCATATTTCCACCTCGCCCAGTCCATTTGATACGTGAATCATACATGTTCGTCTTGCCCCTTCATCGAGCAACACGTGTTTTTTCGCGTCCATCACGTGCCCATTAATGAGCACTTTTCCGAATCCTTGATTGACCGCAATGGTACAGGCCACATCATACGGAACGAAAATCGTTGTTTTACCAATGCCTTGAAACACCGAAATGAACGTCGGCTCTAACGGCAAAATCGTGTTCGTTGCATCGATGGTGATGTTGCCAAATAGACGGGTCACTGCTTGTTGCTGCCAAGCATACGGCTTTTCTGGCGTCATATACGGACCCGCGACGTACAACTCTTTTCGGTGTCGTGTATACAGCCAATAGATTACCGCTACTGGTACAAGCCACCTCACTGTCACCATTGACAACAGCGCTAATAGGAAAAAGATCAGTGCGGCGACAGCGTACATTTTTTCCCCTTTACGCACACTTAATCGATAAAGAGCAAAGGCAAACAATAAGAACCATACCCCACCGTTATGAAAAAGAAATAGTTCAACAAAAATAATGAGTCCAATAATGATCAGTATTGTATTTTTCATTTGTTGCCCACCTCCTCATTTATTTTACAACGAAAAGTGTAGACAAAGTCGGTGTTTGACTTTATCTACACTTATTTTTAGGTAAAATGTAAAAACAATACCATCTGTAGACGATTTACTATTGCTTTTGCTCCAGTGCAGCTAAACGTCGTTCGAAAGTTGTCACTTCATAATTGTGATTTACTTTAAATGCGAGACGGTCAATATAATCGGCGGCATCGTCAAATTTACCTGTATGCATGTCCGCTTGCTTGGACGAAACTTCTTGCATACGATAATTCGCATGCGCGACATTTTCCTTACTCATTAATTGCAATTGGCGCACTTTCATATCTTGTAGACGGTGCTTCATTTGTTCAAATTGTTGCTCCAGCTTCGTATGCTCTGCCGCTGCTTCCTCGTAGCTTTGTTGTAGCAATGCTTTTCGGCTCGTATACGCTTGCACCTCTGCTTGTGTAAAGTCGATTAAATCTTGCTCCCCTGCTGCTTCCGCTAATGCTACTTGCTCCATACGTTTTGCGAGTTTCCCCTCTACTTCTCGTAATTCAGCAGCAATTTTCTCTTTCAACTCGTACTGACGTGTCACGAGTTTCCCTACTTTTTCTGTTTCCTTCTCTGCCTGACGAACATATTGATTCAGCATCCCAATTGGATTTTTGCGCTCCGCCGAATCAAATAAATCATGTAACATAGCCTCTACTGTTGTACTTAAACGTTGTAATACATTCATGTGTACTCGCTCCTTATTATTTCGTTAATTTGCTCCACTCGACTTCAAAGTTGTCGAATGGGTCTTGCTCTTTTAATTTGATGTTACCGTCTTTACATACTTTATATGTGTAGTAACCGACTACAGGTGCCGCTAATAATAGAAGGAATGGCACACTCCCAATCGCAAACATGACACCCGCCGCGACAATCGTGATATTGAGCAGCTTCATGACGAGCGACTGACTGCGTTGATAGCCCCAAACCCCAAAGATGGCGATCGCTGCACCAAGTAAAAATCCTCCAATCATGGGCCCTAAAATCGCTATTAACATAATGACGACAAAACCAACTGCCGTGTATTTTAAAAAGTTCTTCATCTGTTGTGCTCCTTTCGTTTTGTTACACTTATCGTACTTGGAATCGCGATTTCCTTTAACCGTCCACGAATGGATTTTCCTCTCCGTCTAGAGGCGGATATGCCCTCATCCCCCAGTAATGGAAAATTTTATTTCTATATAATGCATGAGAACGGAAATAGAATCATACATACTAATACCGCCTTTTGACTCACCAATAGGTTACTTGTAGGTATTTTTTCGTTCTGAGTAAATGAATAGCATTTTTCTGAAACTTTTTCTCAAAAACGACGTATATATTTATAAAGAGCTGGGTATACAAGTAAATGGATAAACTTTTACATACACAGTTTATTTACAAAAAAAACACTTGCAAAACATATATCTTACTAGTAAGATAAAAGTATAATAATTATCTTATTCGTAAGCTATTTCAAAAATCAAACAATCGAAAGCGAGGAATTTCATTATGTCAGTAACAATTTATACACAATCTAGCTGTTCCTCATCACGAAAAGCTTTAAAATGGTTAAATGAAAATAATATTGCTTACACTGAAAAACGTATTACATCACAGCCACTTACTCTAGCTGAATTTAAAAATATTTTAAGTATGACGGAAGACGGAACAGATGAAATCATTGCGACAAACTCCAATGATTTTAAAAATTTACAAGTCGATATTGATCAATTATCGATTCAGGAGTTGTTCAATTTAATTCAACAGCATCCTCGTATGCTACGTAGCCCTATTCTATTGGATGAAAAACGCATCCAAGTTGGCTATAATGAAATGGACATTCGTCGTTTCATTCCACGGAAAGTTCGTGCGTTTGAACTAAATGCCTTACAACAATTAGCGGTTGAGTAATGTCATCCGCTTTCCTTTTTTTACATAAATTTGCGAAAGACTGTGTTGGAGTTGAACAAAATGGACCAGAAAAGAAAAGAAAGCCTAGCTGCTCTGTTCGAATCAATGTCTGCCCTTGAACGTAAAGTCGCGAATGAATGGAATAACCACAATGAACTTGGTTTTTCTAAATCTCATATTTTAATTCTTGAATATTTGGCAAGCGAAGGGCCAAAGCGTCCCTCGGCTATCGCCGATCGTTTGAAGGTCACAACGGGTGGCGTAACGGTGCTTACGACAAAACTATTAAAGTCTGGTTTTATAGAAAAAACACAAAGCGAAAATGATCGCCGTGCTGCCCAAATCTCCATTACAGCACAGGGACTTCATGTATTGGAGCAATCTCGAAAACAAATTGATACACTCATTAACCATTTGTTCGGCATGCTAACCGAAGAAGAAATCGACACAATGCGTACCATTTTTAATAAATGTGTGCATGACAGTTAAAAATCCACGAGAATCTATTATTCTCGTGGATTTTTTTGAGTTTTAGGGTGGGGTTGGGGTTGATTTTGATCGGATAGCCTAGCTTTTTGCTCGGATGCGGGTGGCTTTTGACCGCTTGCGCATTCGTTTTGCTCGCAGCCCCTCCCCTCTCCGAACCAAACAAAAAAGCATAACGCCACAATAGACGTTATGCGAAAGATTAAGCTGTTACAACAGCTTCTAGTTTTTGATCTGCTAACAAAATTTCCTTTAGTCTTGCTTTTGCACGGAATAAACGTGATTTCACTGTACCGACAGATACTTTCATAATCGTTGAAATTTCCGCTAATGAATATTGATCGACATAGAAATACCATAATGTTTTTTGATAAATGCCATCTAGCTGACGCATTTTTTCTTGTACAATTTGCGTAATTTCTGTTTTGACGATTTGTTCCTCTGTTGAAATGTCATTGTTGGGAACCAAATCTAAAATCGGTACGTCTAATGTTTCAGGTTGACTCATCATGTATTTACTACGGCGTACATTTTTGCGATAGCGGTCGCGGAAAGTATTCATTGTAATCGTTGTCAGCCAAGCTTTTACATGGTCCACTTCTGTCAAGTTATCCTCATAGCGGACAACTTTTACCCACACTTCTTGCATTAAATCCTCTGCTTCTGAAGTGTTGCGTGTTAATTTTAAACATAAATGATAAATATATCGATGAAATTCATTATAAATTAAAGTTAGTTTTTCATTCATAAAGATCGCCTCCATGTAGCGTTCGTTTTGTTAAGTTTATTTTCGCAGAATTATTTCTTACACTCTATCGGATTTGCTTTCATTTACCTTACAATGATGTAAGGTGAAGTGAAATCTTTTGTAATATAGTGATTCATGTGATAAAGGTCCTCAACATTTCAGCCCAACCAGTCCATATGGTATACTATTTCTATTATCGAATTATTGAAGGAGGCTCACAAATGAGTCATTTAGCCAACTTAGATGCTTATTTTGCTGAAAATCGTGACAAACACTTAACAGAACTAAACGCTTTTTTACGGATCCAAAGTATTTCTTCCCTATCTGAACACAAACAACATATGCAAGTGGCCGCTTCCTGGTTAGCCGCTGCAATGAAACGCGTCAACCTCGAAAACATCTCAATCGATGAAACAGGTGGTCACCCTGTCGTTTACGGTGACTGGCTCCATGCACCTGGCAAGCCAACTATCCTATTTTACGGACACTACGATGTGCAACCAGTGGACCCATTACATCTGTGGGAAACGCCGCCGTTTGACCCGCAAGTGCGTGACAATAAATTATTCGCGCGCGGTGCTTCCGATGATAAAGGGCAAGTATTTATGCACTTAAAAACAATCGAAGCCTTATTTGCGTTAGATGGCACACTCCCAGTAAACGTGAAATTCATCATTGAAGGGGAAGAAGAAATCGGCAGCCCGAACTTACCGCCTTATGTAGAAAAACATAAAGAAAAGCTTGCAGCCGATTTAATTTTAATTTCAGATACGGGGCTTTATGCACCAGGTAAGCCAGCTGTTTGCTACGGACTACGCGGCTTAACAGGTATTCAAGTTGATGTGCGCGGAGCAAAGGGCGACCTACACTCGGGTCTTTATGGTGGCGGCGTCCAAAATGCGATTCATGCATTAGCTGACATTTTAGCGTCATTCCGCGATGAGCACGGCACGATTCAAGTAGAAGGCTTCTATGACAAAGTCCTCCCGTTATCAGAAGACGAGCGCCAAGCTTACCGCGACCTGAACTTTGACGAAGAGGCATTAAAAGAAGAAGTTGGCGTGAACGAACTATTCGGTGAAGCGGGCTACTCTTATTTGGAGCAAATATGGGCACGCCCGACGTTAGAAGTAAACGGCGTATTCGGTGGCTTCTCTGGTGAAGGCATTAAAACGGTTCTGCCTGCTGAAGCGGGTGCGAAAATTACATGCCGCCTTGTGCCAAATCAAGATCCAGATGAAATTGTTGCCCTACTAAAAGTACATGTGGAGAAGCATAAGCCTGCTGGTGTGGATATTACGATTTCAGAATTTGATAAAGGGGCACCGTTCATCACGCCGTTTGACCACCCTGTGATCCAAGCAGCAGGTCGTTCGTATGAGCGTGTGTATGACGTGCCGACTGCTTATATACGTGGCGGGGGCTCGATTCCGATTGTAGCAGCATTTGACCAAATTCTTGATTTACCTGTCGTACTAATGGGCTTCGGTTTATCAAGCGAAAACTTCCATGCGCCAAACGAGCACTTCCATCTCGAAAACTTCGATAAAGGACTTCGTGTATTAGGCGACTATTTATATGAAGTCGCGACACTGAAACTGTAAAAAACTTCACACTAACACCTGCGCCCTCTAAGCGTGCAGGTTTTTCTATTTTCTCACTACATATCACTAGGAAAAAACAATTTTTCATAAAATCTACACTAAAATACCCCCTAAACATATACCCTAAATTTTGGATAAATAGTATAATTAATATATATAAATGATTTATGTAGACTAGTAATTTTCTCCTAATAGAGAGTAGGTGACAAAATGAGTATAAAATATAAACCCGTTCCACATGTAGAATCACATTACGACCAACTATTTGCTGATGGGCATTATCACGGAGCCATTGACGTCATGTGCACCTTTCTAGAAGAATTTGAGCAGCATAACAATCCATATGGCGCCATGATTGCTCATATTAATATTGCGTCTTGCTACTATTGTTTAGGACAAATGGAAAATGCCTTTCAAAGTACACTTCAGTACAAACAGTTATGCGATGAGTACGGTAGTCCGCACGAACACTATAATTTATGCCACATTTACGCCTTGATCTATGAATATGAGCAACATTACGATAAAGCAAAAAAAGCAACGGAAGAATGTATTCGCCTCGCACAAATGCTCAACTTGCCTTACGAATTAAGTAAAAGCTATCGCATGATGAGTAATTTTCATCTCGTAACAGAACATTATGAAGAAGCGCTTACTATGGCACAAGAAGCGCTAGCGATCGCGAAAACGCATTGCGCAGAAGAGGTGCGCTTACATTGCCAAATTTACTGTAGTCTTGCTATCGCCTATGTGCATCTGGAGCGCTTTACTGATGTAGCACAAATACTGGAATTACTCTCACCTAACCCTTTTATTCAAAGTAATCAGCGTGAGCGCAGTTATTATTTATATACAAAAGGGTTACTTGCCCTAAAGCAAGAACGACTTACCGAGGCGATTACTTATTTATCGGAAGCAGAAATCATCGCGCTATCTACGAATAACTATGTGTTGCTCAAACGGATTTATTTTTATCATGCGCAAGCGTATGAACAACAGCAGTGCTTCAAAAATGCCTATGAGTATATGAAAAAACACGCTGACATGCTAAAACAAGTGTACAAAGGGCGCCTGTTTTCAAAAGTGAGGGAGCTGGACATCGAGCATAGCATTTCCACAATGGAACAGCGAGCGAATATGGACCCGCTATCCGGTGTATATACACGCCACTATTTGGAGTCCACCTGCGATCATTGGTTAACGGAAGCACGAGAAACAAGCGATCATATTTGTTGCCTTGTATTTGATGTAGACAACTTCAAGTCGATTAATGATTATTACGGACATCTCGTCGGGGATGAAGTAATTGCGGCTGTCGGACAACAGTGTCGGAAAATTGTACAGGAAGAACAAACATTGATTGGGCGCTACGGTGGAGATGAGTTCGTGATTTTACTGAAAAACTTTTCCCAGCAGCAAATAGCCAATAAAGTAAATGACATATTCAACGCGCTTACAAATATGACGGTTTCAGGTGAAGGATACAATGTGCAGTTTACGATTAGTATGGGGGTCGTCTGTAACTCAAGTGTCATTGCCCGTAAATTTAAGCAGTTGTTTCGTATCGCTGACCAAGCACTTTATATGGCGAAAAGCCAAGGAAAAAATCAAGTTGTCTCCCTGTCTCATATGAACCATCCTTACGCATAAGGGTGGTTTTTTGTTGGGGGTTTTTACGCGGGTTTCTTATGGTTTTACGCGACTTTCCCCATTAAAACGCCAAAAACCCTCAAAGCACATTCGCTTCAAGGGTTTTTCATAGCTTATAGAGCACGTAAGATTAATCCGACTGCGGAGTAAATAATAACTGTGGCAAATAAAACCACCATATGGAACAACGAATACGTAAACATCTTGTTAGCCCACGTTTTCCCTTCCATCTTGTGGTAGCCAACAAAGCTTAACCATAACCACGCACCGCCAAGCACAAACGACACGATTGTCAGTCCGAGACTAAGCGGATAGAATAACAAGCTTGTTAGCATGACTAATACTAAATACACATTCGTTTGAATGTATGTGCGGCGTTCACCTTTTACAACCGGTAACATCGGGATATTGGCTGCGGCATAATCCTCACGCTTTCGAATGGCAATCGCGTAAAAATGCGGCATTTGCCAAATGACCATAATGATAAATAAGGCCCAGCATGCTGGATGCCAAATATCTGGTGCCACTGCGGCCCAACCGATTAATGGCGGCATCGCACCGGAAATACTACCGACTTCTGTATTCCAAATCGTCCGACGCTTTGTCCACATTGTATAGGGCACAACATAGAAAAACACACCAAGAAACCCCAATAATGCGGCTAATGGTGTTGTAAAATAAAGTAAAACAATCCCTACAATTAATAAAATTACTGCAGCAATTAATACTGTTTTTACACTCAATGCCCCTGTTACAGTTGGCCGAACTTTCGTGCGCGGCATAACAGCGTCAATATCGCGGTCATACACATTATTAAACGAACCTGCCGCTGCAATAACGGCGGCTGTACCAGCTAAAGCGAACACGACTTTCCAAATATTATCGATAAAACTAAGTTCATAAGTATATAATGCGAGCATTAAGCCAGCGACCATCGGGACTAAATTGGACTTAATAATCCCCGTCTTGACTGCCTGTGCCCATAATTTTGAATATGATTGATTCACCATTTTGTCTCTATTAAATGCTCCCTCATATAATCACTTCATATAATTATACCCTAACCTATGTCTAACTTCCATTATGCTAGAGCTTTTTCTCACAAAAGACACAAGTTGTGGAGAAAGAGACGGTATTTCGCTAATACCAATAGCCTTTAGAGGACGATGAACGACCTACCCACTTCATAAATGGGACACCTTCATATTTATATACGACTTGCCGTTTAATATGCGGCGGAAAAAAATAATCGAGTTGTTCTTCCGTCATATCCAGTATTTTCTCGTAACATGTCTCGCACAATAAGCAATTCACATTATAAGAATGGACGAATTGATGTTGCTTCCGGCTAACGATATCGATTAAATCAAAACATACATCACATTGCTCAATCCCATAAATCTGCATACGAGCACCTCTTTTTGCTCGTATTATTCCCGAATTTATTGCACTAACACGTGTCTTCCTATAAATTTTAATAGCGGGATAAAATTAATAAAAAAAATAAAAACATGTAATATTTCATTTACGATGTGCATATATATTATAAGTTTGCTCATTCCCGTAAATCACAAAAAATCGAATTGCTAGCCAATCATTTCCCCCACAATGATTAGCCATGCAAAAACTGGTCTAACCACAAGAATAGCAAATGTAAAAATTGGTCCAACCATAGGATGGATAAATGTAAAAAATCAAAAAGCAAAGTGCTTCCATTAAGAGGATAATAAACAGATTAAATAGATTCTTCCTAGTATAATCCTCTTTCTCTTTAGTATCGTATTATATCCATCATATATCACTGTCATTTCATGTATAGTAGTCTTGGCAATTGAAAGGAAGAATCAATAGAGAAAATGAAAAATCTTACAATTCAACATTCTTTATACCCCATTTCACCAATAGAACTTAAGGAATTTGAAGTACTTTACACAACATGGGCGGACGTACTCACGCCTCTTACTGTCAAAATTCATAATCGTGATAATGCACTTGCAGCTGTATTAAACTGTTGGGTATTTATTCGGCATTACCCATTTATCACCATACCAAATATGGAGCAACACTTTATCCACCGATGTGACTATTACTTTGCAACATTGCTAAACAATTCAGCGGAAATTGCTGAGATGACACAGACATGGAAAGAGGATGCGGATCGTTTATTTATCTTTAGCTACTACTTAGCACTCTATTTTATGCGTTGGGTTGATTTTGTTTTAGTGGAAGAAAATGCAGAAATTGCCGCAGCTATTTTTAAACTTGGTCAAAAGCGAGAGTATTATTTGCGCACTACCGAACACCTATCTCCTGTCAGCAGAAAAGCCATTTACCTTAAACAATGCCTTACAACATCTTTGCTTACACGAGACAATGCTCACTTTCAACGTAGTGAGCAAATTATCAAGCAGTCCATTCAACAAACAAACAGCTTGGTGAAGCAGAGAGAAGTCGTATATTGTTAGAAGTTCGGGATAGACAAAAAAGCTGAATGGCCGTCGCCATTCAGCTTTTTGGGTTGTGGGTACCAGCGTATTGCCGCCTTTGTACCACCTTCGTACCATCGTAGTACCACCTTTGTACCTGGTACTATACAGGTACTACCCTATGCATGCTGCACTTTCAACGTATGCTTCAACACTTTCCCCGATGCATTTCGTGGAAGCATATCCATGAATTCAATTTCAGCTGGTACTTTATACTTCGCTAAATTTTTCGCACAATACGCCAGAATCGCATCGGCATCTAGCGTCTGCCCTTCTTTTAACACCACATACGCCTTCGGAACCTCACCGTACACTTCATGAGGTACACCGACAACAGCTGTTTCTAAAATTTCCGGGATTTGATATAACACATCCTCAATTTCAATCGGATACACATTCTCTCCACCACGGATCATCATATCTTTTTTACGATCGACAATATATAAATAGCCTTCCTCATCAAAACGACCTAAATCACCAGAATACAGCCACCCATTCTTTAGTGTACGAGCGGTTTCTTCAGGGTTCTTTAAATAGCCAATCATCACTTGTGGACCCTTGACTATAATCTCTCCAACAGCACCTGTCGGTAAAGGCTCTCCGTGTTCATCGACGACTTGCACTTCTGTCCGTACGAGCGGCCGACCGACAGAGCCGATTTTTTCTAATGCTTGTTCATCTAATAATGACGAAGCGGCAGGTGTATTTTCTGTTTGACCATATAAATTTTGTACACGCACTTGCGGGAACGCCTCTTTTAACTGGCGTAATATTTCATAGGGCATCGGTGCTGCACCATAACAAAACAATCGTAAATGCGGAAACGCCAATGTTCTTGTATCCGGGCGACTTAACAAAATCGTATACATAGCTGGTACGCCGAAGAAAATGGTTGCCTCTGTTTCCACTAATTGCTGTAATGTCTTTTCTGGTGAAAAAGCCTCTTCAATAATTACCGTGCCACCCGCATAAATTGTCGGTACAGCAAATACATGACTGCCTGCACAATGGAATAGCGGTGTACAAATGAACATTCGGTCCTGTTCTGTCATTTCCATAGACTCCGCCCAAATTTTTGCCGTTTCATATACATTTCGTTGCGACAGCATGACCCCTTTTGGCTTCCCTGTCGTACCTGATGTATACATAACAACCGCCATTTCATCCGGATCTACTTCAACAGGAGTAAAGGCATCACCGAGTGAAGTATCTCCTACAATGTCTTGTAAAGTCCCTTCACTACTAATGACTTCTTCAAAAACATATCCTGTCGCCAGCACATTCTCCTCCAGCACTTGATCACAAATGAGTACTTTTGCTTCAGAATGATTCAAAATATATTGCACCTCAGGAACTGCTAACTTTGTATTGATTGGCATAGCCGCCATCCCTAGCAGTTGTACGCCAAAGTAGCTCACTAAAAACTGATTGGAATTATGCATATAAATGGCCGCGATATCGCCTTTTTTATAGCCCTTTTGCTGTAAATATGCCGCTACACATTCCGCTTGCTTATACAACTCCTGATACGTTAATGTTTCCCCTTTAAACTGTGCTACGATACGGTCTGCTTTTGATGTGGCATACTGCTTCAACATATTTGTGATGAACAAATTGAACACCCTTCCCCTCGAGAAAATTAGTCAAAAAACAGTGGTAAATCGGAAGCTTTCAACGGAAACTGTGGATTGCGTTTTTCCATAAATGATTGAATCCCTTCGTATGCATCCTTTTGGCGAGAAGCCCAATATAAAAATTTCGATTCTGCCGCATGTGAGGAAAACGGATGCGGTGCATTCACCATCGTCCACAGCAACTTTCTCGTAAATGCATTCGAGGTGGCGGCTGTATAGCGTATGATTTCCGCTGCGATTTCTTGCGCTTTTTGCAACGGGTCATCCACTTCGTATTGGAATAAGCCTGCCACTATCCCTTCTGCCGTTGAAATATAGCGCCCTGAATACATCCATTCCAATGCTTTTCCAAGCCCAACATGTTTCGTTAAAAACCACCCTGAACATGCTTCTGGTCCAATCCCTCTTCTTGCAAACACAAACCCTACTTTCGCATCCTTTTTCACAATTCGAATATCCATCGGGAGCGTCATCGTAAGGCCAATTCCAACAGCTGCACCATTGATCGCCGCTATAATCGGTTTATTGAGCTCGTATATTTTCAAGCTCACCTTTCCTCCAATATCACGGAATTGCTCTTCTGTCACCTCGACTTTAAACGGATTCTCACTCGCAGATAAGTCCATGCCTGCACAAAAGGCGTGACCTTTCCCCGTGACGATGATGACACGTACTTGGTCATTCTCCTTTGCTTCATCAAATAACTGCTCTAACTCTTCACTCATTTTGTACGTATAGCTGTTTAATGCTTCTGGTCGATTCAATGTAACAGTTAAAATGCCTTGTTCCAGCGTCGTTTCAATTGTTTCAAACATGCTCATCCCCACTTACATTAGGAGATATAATATCTCCTTCTTTTTTAACGAAGCGCATTAACACTTCAAGTAATACTAAGAAAAATCCGAGTGGCACTAAAAAATAAATGGGCCAAATCGGGACTAACTTTCCTGCTACTGGAATGGCCATGCCAATATTCAATCCCGATAAAGCAAACTGAAAACCGTAATACGTTAATAAAGCAAATACAACGGTATCAATGACTAGCAATAAATAATGGTGGACAATTCGAAACTTTTGCGGTGCTTTCGAGACTAATTCTGTTAATCGAGGCAAGATGCCGACCCAATACGTATAACCAAGTGCCGGAAATACAACTAATGGCATGAGGAAGTTTTCCGTAATTTCATATACACCTGGAACCGGTATACCAAACACATTGCGCATAAAAACATCCGCTGTGATGAGCAGCATCATGGTAAAAACACCAAAACAACTAATGTACTTACACACTTCTCTACCTATGTGGGTCGTCTTATAAAGTCCCTTCATGTTATACCTCCCTTAATGCATTCGACTCGGTAACCATGTGACAAGCTGAGGGAATAAAATGAGTATGGCAATGATGATAATGGAGCTAATAACGGCAAATACAGTCGATACCCTAAACAACCGTTCAATGGAAATACCCGTCACACTGCCTACTACATATACACTTAAACCGACAGGAGGCGTTAACATCCCAATGGTACAAACGATTGTGAGTGCAATACCAAACCATAATGGATCTGTCTGAATCACATCTAAAATCGGTGTTAAAATTGGCACAGTCATTAAAATAACGGCTACACTTTCGATAAACATAAAGAGGATAAAGTAGAAAATCATAATTAAAACTAAAATCAGCACAGGCTGATCGATAATTGGTTGCAGTAAATCAATAATTTTACGGGGTACGAGCGATAATGAAATGAAGCGTCCAAACAAAGAAGCGCCAACTACAATGAACATCGCCATGACCGTAATTTTCACTGTTTCGACTAATGCGGTATTCATAAAAGCCCAATTTACCTTTCTCAGTAATAAGGCCATCACAAAAGCGAGGGAAGCGCCAACCGCACCCGCTTCAGTTGGTGAAAAAATCCCTAAATAAATTCCACCAAAGATGGCTACGCCCATACTTGTGCCAAGCATTGCCACAATGACATACCGAGAAACAGGTACAGCCTCTTCAAATTGCTCCTGCTCCTCATTAGTTGCACTCATTTCCTTTTGATAAATCTTCAAATACACAAGGGTAATCAGAGAAAATATGAGCATGAGCAAAATGCCTGGTATTAAAGCAGCCGTAAAAAGTTGCCCAATCGAAATTTGGGCGACTACTCCGTATAAAATTAAAATTACACTCGGTGGAATGATAGCTGAGAGCGACCCTGCACAAGCAGCAATTGTTCCCGCTAATTCAGGGGAATAGCCGCGTTTCCTTAGCTCAGGTACAGCAATTTGTGCAAGGGCAGCAGATGTCGCCGTTCCAGAACCTGATACGCCCCCTAATAGCCCTCCTAGAAAAATCGTCATTATGCCAAGGGGACCTGGTTTTCCTCTCGACAATCGGTAAAGTAGCCCATATAAATCTTTGACAATACCAGATTGGATAATAAATTGCGCCATTAAAATGTACATGGGAATCGTTGTTAAGGAATAGACCGCCACCCGGTTAAACGGTTCATTTTGCAGAAATCCTTTTAATAAATCCATGCCACCGATTAAGTAAATCCCGATGATCCCTACCACAAACATTAACGAGCTAATATAATGTCCGACGAGCAGTAAATAAATGAAAAGCACAAAACATATTAGAATGACGATATTTTCCATCACTATCACCTCCATGGAAGGAAGGGGTAAAAATTTTCAGCACACACCCTTCCATCCTTCATCATGATTCATTAAGAACTATTGCTCTTGCAGTGTTCGTAACGGTTCCGCCAGACGGCTTGTATTGAGCAATTATAAATCCATAATCTCTTGTGGAAGTGTTGCACCTACTTTTACTAGCTCATCTCTCCAAAGTAACGCCATTTCTTTTCCTGCATGACCTTGTGCTTCTAGATTACTAATCCACTGTGTCCAAGAATTCACAATGGCTTCCTCAATTAATGATTTTACTTCTGGATTTACATCATCAAATTCGATAATTTTCCCGCCTTTTGCAATATTAGAGTCAATATTTTGTTGTGTTTCGCTCTTCGTTAATGTGGCACCACCAGCTGCTGCTTCCAGTGCACGCTTTTGGAAAATTTCTTGTACTTCTGGCGTTAGCTTATTCCACGTAGATTCCGTCATCGCTGTATGTCCTACAAAATGCCCGAAGTTCGCCCCTGTAATTGTATATTTAATGACTTCGTCTAAGCCAAATGCAATCCAGTCCGGTGCATTGTAAAGTATACCGTCTAATGCATTACGACTTAGTGCATCATAAGCATCTGAAATTGGGAGTGATTGCCCCGTAATCCCTAATTCCTTCGATAAAATTTCATGTACACGTGATGCCGTACGAATGCGAATTGATTGCGTGAAATCGCTTACACTTTCAAAGTTAGTTTTCGTCGTAGAGAATACATATGGCTCTGTCGGTGGGTTAGCAAATGCGACTAATCCTTTATCGCCAAACTCTAGCTCATAATACGTTTTGCCGTCTTTAATTGCGCGGTCACTGCTCATAACATTCGCAAATGCCTTCTGCGCAATTTCTGCATCCGAAGAAAGGAGCGGCAACATCACTGCTTCTGTATACGGAAAGCGTGCTGGGTCATATGGCGGCATAAGTGTTAAGGCAATATCGATTTGACCTGATAATAATGCATCATACTCGTTACCAAGCTCTACTAATTCACCTGCATTAAATACATCAAATGTAATTTGATCGTTTGTATCTGCTGCTACCGCATCCGTTAATGGCTTAAACATACCGCGATACCAAAAGTGCTTATCTGGTACCCCTGAGGATGCACGGAATTTTAATTTTTCCTGCGTTGTTGCAGCGGCATCATTATCGCCAGATACAGGTTCCATATTTTCTGTAGATTCATTTGTTGTACCTCCACATGCGACTAATACAAGGACTAAAAGCAATAAACCAAACAACATGAAAGATTTTTTCATTGTATTCCCCCCGATATATTTTCTATTTCAGAATTTTCAGAATATATTTGACGAATAAATCCGTAATCTCATCGTACGCGAGACGCCCACGTGACCTTACCCACTGTTGTACCCAATTTAAACCACCTAATATAAATTGCCTTGAAATGATTGGCTCTTGTACCGTAAATTCACCACTCCCCACGCCTCTTTTAATAATTTCATCAAATAAGCCTGCATAATGTCTTCGCAACTGTAAAACGGGCTCCAAATACTCTGCCTTATATGCTTTCTGAGGCTCAATAATGAGGTTGAAGCTTTCCTTTTCATGAAGAGCATAGTGCATGTGGATTTGAATCATTTTGGTTAGCGTCTCTTCTGCTGATTTTATTCTTTCATCTTGTAAGCAATCCTCATGTTCTTTCACAGCCTTGCTTAATACGAAGTTATGACATTGAAAGATTAGGTCATCTTTATTTTTAAAATAATAGTAAAGAGACCCTTTTGTCATAAGTAATCCCGCTGCAATTTCCTCCATGGTCGTTCCTTCATAGCCCTTCTTATTGACAATGGCTAATGCAGATTTTAAAATCTCTTCCCTTTTTTTCTGAGCTCTTTTTTCACTTATTCGCATGACTACACCTCTAATCCAGCAATTTCTTCGCGATAATGCCTTTCATGACCTCGGTTGTGCCTGCGTAAATGGATGTCACGGGCATATCACGGTATCTCCTTGCAATCTCGTATTCTTCCATATAGCCATATCCTCCATGTAGCTGCAGGCACTCTGCTGCCACTCTCTTCGCCATTTCGCTAATCCACCATTTGGCCATGGACACTTCTTTCACAATTTCTTCTTTTTGTATATGTTTTTGCACTAGCTGATTGATATAACTACGCCCTAGCTCAATTTCCGTTGCCATTTCAGCAATTTTAAAGCGTGTATTTTGGAAGTCTGCAATGCGACTACCAAATGCTTGGCGTTCTTTGACATACTGGATCGTTAGCTTCAGTATTTCTTCTGCTTCTACCATCACCTGTAACGCAACAAGCAGCCGCTCTTGCTGGAGCTTGTCCATTAAGTAATAAAAGCCTTTGCCCTCTTGTCCTATGAGATTGCTGACTGGTACTTTGGCATCCTCAAAGATTAGCTCCGCTGTATCACCGCTATGCATCCCGATTTTTTCGAGTTGCTTTCCTCGTTTAAATCCCGGTGTATCCGATTCTACAACAAGTAAGCTAATGCCCCTATACGCCGGCTTCGCATCTGGGTCTGTCTTACAAACAACGACGATAAAATCCGCTTTCCCCCCATTTGTAATGAAGGTTTTCGAGCCATTTAAAATGTAGTAATCGCCCTGTTGTTTGGCGACCGTTTTTACACCTGCCAAGTCTGACCCCGCACCCGGCTCTGTCATCGCAATCGCGCTAATCAATTGCCCCGCTACGCTTTTTGGTAACCACTTCTTTTTTTGTTCCGCTGTGCCATAATCCGCGATGTAAGGACAGACGATATCCGCATGTAGCGAAATGCCACTCGATACGCCAACGCCAACTTTCTCTAGCTCCTCTGTTAAAATAGCGGAATAACTGAAATCTACCCCTAAACCGCCATACTGTTCCTCTACCCACGGCATTAAAAAACCATGTTCTCCGAGCTTCTCCCAAAAAGCACGTGGAATATCTCGCTGTTCCTCCCACTCTTTAAAATAAGGAAACGCCTCTTTCTCTAGCATTTTTCGAAGCGCCTTTCGAAACTCTCGTTGCTCTGTATTCATATCAAATAACTCCATCTGTCACTCTCCCTTTTAACAGTACATTTCCCGTAGAAAACTATGATGACAATCATAATTTGAACTATGGTTAAAATTTGAACTGCATTTAATTTTTAATATATATGTAAGAATGCATGCTCACATGTTACATCAACGAAAAAAACTTTACGCAACATTCGACAAAGTGATTGACATATACGCCTCGTAAAATAGTCTGTAGAATTAATATAGCTCGCTCTAAAATAGAGCGAGCTATGTGGTACCGCCTTTGTACCGTCGTAGTACCACCTTTGTACCACCTTCGTACCAGGTACTACGCTGGTACCCCCATCTCACAACCCCATATTCTTCGCAATAATTTGTTTCATGATTTCATTCGTGCCGGCATAAATGGAACCGACTGCGACATCGCGGTATCTTCTCGCAATCTCGTATTCTTCCATATAGCCGTAGCCACCATGAAGCTGCATGCATTCCACTGCCACATTTTGTGCTAAATCGGTCATCCACCACTTCGCCATCGATACTTCCGTCACGATATCCTTCCCCGTCATATGATCCTGAATAAGCCGATCGACAAATGTTTCCCCGATCGTAATATTCGTCGCCATTTCTGCGAGTTTGAACTGTGTGTTTTGGAATTTGCTAATTGGTTTCCCAAAAGCGGTACGTTGCTTCACATAGTCCACCGTCATATCGAGCATGCGCTTCATTTCTGCTCCCGTTCCAATCGCTAAAATTAAGCGCTCTTGCTGTAGTTTTTGCATTAAATAGTAAAAGCCCATGCCCTCTTGCCCAATCAAGTTTTCCTTTGGCACCACCACATTATCAAAAATCAGCTCCGATGTATCGTTTGCATGTTGTCCTACTTTCTGCAGCTTATGCCCTTTTGTAAATCCTGGCGTTCCTGCCTCCACGGCGATTAAGCTAATCCCTTTATGAATCGGCTGTGCCTGTGGATCAGTAATACAAACGACTAACACTAAATCCGCTGAATAGCCATTTGTAATAAACGTCTTTTCTCCATTGATGAGATAATGGTCGCCGTCTTTCACCGCCGTCGTCTTCACACCTGCTAAATCTGACCCGGCGCCTGGCTCTGTCATCGCAATCGCTGAAATAATCTCGCCACTGACGGCTTTCGGGAGCCATCTTTCCTTTTGCTCCTCAGACCCAAAATCTTGAATATACGGCATCACAATATCATTATGCAGCCCCACACCGCCTAGCCCTGCGCCAATTGTAGACAGCTCCTCATTAATAATAACGGAATAAGCAAAATCCGCCTCCGCGCCACCATACTTCTCCGCTGCCCACGGACAAAGAAATCCGTGCTTTCCTGCCTCTAACCAAAAGGACCGTGGCACTTGCTTGTCCTGCTCCCACTGTTCAAAATATGGTGCCGCATGCTGGGCCAGAAACTGACGAAAAGCCTTGCGGAAAATATGATGCTCTTCCAATAAATACGGTTTACTCATCTACACTCCCCCTTACCTTGCTTGATAATACCAAACACCCTTTTCGCAGCTCTTTTGGCATTGTTTTTGATGATACAAATATTCTAAATGGGCAATTGTTTCACCAATTGCAAAGCGGTACTCATGAGCTGTCAGCACTTGACTAAATAGCTGTGCATTTGCTTCAAAAATAGAGACCGGGTGTTGAATGACTTCATATGTTTGCGCTAAACGCTCCTTGTGATGCGCGATTAATTGCTCAATTCGTTCATTCCCACGGCGAAATGGTTGTCCATGCGAAGGAATGATTCGGTCCACATCGAGTGCGCGTATTTTCTCCAGTGAGGCAAAATACGACCCTAAAGGATTTTCTTCCCCCTCAAACCAGTACGAAATGTTCGGTGAAATATGCGGCAAAATATGATCCGTCGAAAAAAGAATGCTTTGTTCTTCATTAAATAACGTGATTAACCCGTCTGAATGACCGGGTGTGATGAGCACTTCATATTCATACTTGCCAAACGGAATGACTTGTCCCTCTTCCAAGTATTGATTCACCACAGGATACGGTTGAACGAAGCTTTCGCCCTCCACTGTGAACGTGTCAGAGAACGTGGCATCATGAAAACCAAACGTATAAGACGTCTGTTTCATCCTTTCCGTGAACGCCGGTTGCCAAAAGGACAAGCCTTGCTGTGCTTCGATTTCGGTCATCCAAACAGACGCATTTGTCAACTGTTGCAGCGTGCCCGCATAGCCAAAATGGTCTGGATGATGGTGGGTAATCAACATATCGCCTATTTCACGTGCTTCAATAATCGGTGCCCACAGCTTTGCGGTCTGTTCCGTATTTAATCCCGCATCGATGATAGTCCAACCATTTGCTCCTTCTGCGATAAAACCATTCACATGATTTAAACGATATGGTAATGGTATTGTTACTTGCTGCACCCCTAGCTCTTGCAACATATACAATCCCCCTTTCACAATGATTATCTATTTTCCCTACTAGACTTTATATGTTTCAAATACCGGATGGATGATTCCTACATCACCACTTCCCATCATGAGCACAAAAAAGGGACAGAAAAAAAGCGCCTGAACAAATTCATGTTCAAACGCTTTCGTATTACTCGACAACAATCCGATCCATCCACGTAGCAGCACGACCTAACATTTCCGCACGTAGCTCTATTAGATTTTCATATTGATAGAAGAATCGAATTTTTTCTTCCACCAATGTGTCACCAGCTGGATAGGCCGTTAACACAAAATGCGCAAATGTCTCTGCGAAATCCTCGACAATCGTTGTCTCCGCGTATTCCGTTACATAATGATCCTCTGTGTACGCTGCCTTACCATCTGCATAAAACTGATGATAGAAATCCGCAATATACGCATCATCAAAATAACAATACTCTTCAATTAAAGAGGTTTCACAAGCCTCTGAATAATAATCGACTTCCGTCTCACGCAATGACAGCAAATGCGCAAATTCGTGAATATACGTCACCATGGATTCAGATGCGTATTCTTGATGCTCATTGTTAATACCGAGCGTCCATTGAGAAGCCGCTGTTTCGTCATGTATATATACATGCGCTAAACGGTCACCACTTTGAAATACTTCAAAGCGGTCCATCTCTGGTCTCGCATGCTCCGGAATAATCCAAGCATAGCTATACCAAAGCCCTGCATGATACTCCATTGTCTCATCATCGATATTGGCATCTGCATACAGTTCCTCTGTTTCGAGATCTACCTCATACACCGCAATCGTATCTAACCCGTCAAATGGCTCTGGCACGGACTCCTCATACACGAGCGAACCGTACTCCTCCTCCAGCACCGACACAAGCTCGTCGCCCCACTCAACACAGCCTTCTGGGTCATCACATGCCACCACAAGCGAACATACATCGTCCTCCTCGATATACACCTCGCCCTCTTTACAGCCATCTCCAACCAGGTCGACCATTTCAAGCTCCTCATCTACATAGTTAGCAGCATCCTCTGTTTGCGTACTCGCTGTTTCAACCTGTACCTTGCTCGTTTCCTCTTCCTCTAACCATTCATCGCCACATGCCCCGAGCATTAGCGCGAACACGAGTAACCAGATCCCTCTCGCAATCTTCAAAAAACGCACACCTTTCTACCATATAATAGCTAGACAATACCAGATGAAGGTTAAAAATAGGTAAAATCAGGAGAGGAAATGATTAGTTTTACAAAAATAAAGCGTCAATCCTTCTTGGATCAACGCCATCATTCGTTTTAAAACATTGAGTTAGCAATTAGCAGCAAATCCTCTACGGTAATCGTTTGTTTTACTGTAGCATGTACGCTGACTGAATACGTAAAATCATGATGTTGAAACACCAACTGAGGAATAGCAGCATTCGAGTGATACAATACTTGGCGACCATTTTCCAACGTATACAATTGATTACCCTCGCCTTCGAGTGCCTCCTCAGCATTCGGTACGATCTTCACCTGGAACGATTGATTAGTATCCGCATTTTGATAGGTTAGCACTAGCATATCTTTTTCTATATTTCCTTCAACATGCGTAATCGTAAAAGGAAATTCAGATGCTTTTAGTATCTTCGTTTTATGCTTCGCTTCATATTCTTTTATGATTGCTCCCTCATTCATAA
Organism: Lysinibacillus sp. KU-BSD001; assembly: GCF_042920265.1. Lineage (NCBI taxonomy): Bacteria > Bacillati > Bacillota > Bacilli > Caryophanales > Bacillaceae > Lysinibacillus > Lysinibacillus sp. KU-BSD001. The sequence continues at coordinate 344,945 of NZ_JBDQZI010000002.1, forward strand.
ACGGATTCGCTCCATCATAAACAACTCGAATGTCGGTTATTTTTTCTTGATTCGTTGTCACTTCCCAAATAAAAGCGATTCTTTCAGCGATATTTTCGCCATCGTCAAAATATGCAATGACAACTCTCATCTGTTCTGTAGGCGAAGGCAAACCTGAAAAACGCTTGATCGATGTAACCTCCCTAATCTCAGGGATTTTAGTGTCAGCAGCTACATAAGACATAGCCCGCTTTTCATCCTTTTTCACTAACGCCATCATAAAATCACTCACTACATCATCACTATTAGGTTTTGCCATGACAGATTGAATCGGTAAAAGTAGCAACGTGAAAACAGTTAACAGAATCGATAGTTTTTTCATTTTCATCACCATGGTTATTTTTCCACGGGTGATAGGTTTTATCCCTTTACTTCATCTCAAATAAAAATCTCAAGCATAAATCCTTCTCTCCTGTACACATTAGTTGCGAGGAGGTGAACAGACATGGCGAAAAAAGAAAAAACAAGCTTCAAAAAGAAAAAGCAAGACGTTCATCCTAAAAAGAAGCAGCGCGAGGAATATTCAGCGGAGTTTAACCAAGTGATTCACAATAATGTGCAACAGCCACACTACGAAAAACAACAACAACATAATAACGAATAACAATCGTACGTCCCCGGTACCACCTTTGTACCAGGGACGTACCATCTTTGTACCAGGGACGTACCACCTTCCCCACTACTCCATACATCCCTGCAATTTCAAAACGACCGCTTTATACTGCACAACAAAACCGTTTATAGGCACAATGGCAAAATAGGAAAAATGCTCTTCATTCCCTAATAAACAGTCGTCATAAAGCACACTAATATGCAATGGCTTTTGTGGCAATTTCCCTGCTTGTGCTAAAGAATTTACTAAATCTCTATATACCTGTTCTACTCTGTCATCAATCGATCGTTCTACTGAAAAACCGCCGGCTAAACTGTCCCACCACACGGTAAAAGTTTTATAAATCGTATGGAAATCTTTGAAGCCAACAGCATCGGACGCGAACAACCTTCCGAAAAACGACTCTTTTTCCTTATAAAACATATCTAAATCACTATGACCATACTCCGCGATTCTTCGTGAGGCTTCCTTCCACAATACTTGATAGGCCACTTCAAAGTCTTCATGAAAAGCTACTGTGATCGGCATATACGGAAATTTCAATTGGTCTTCCTGCTGCCCTTGGTTCATGTACATATTTTGTAGCTGACACTCCCACCCATGAATGAGTGGGGTTCTAAAGTACAAAAGATTTCTTCTTTACTCTCCCATCAACCGATGAAACTGGTTGGGTACAACATAAAGACACGTTCTTATTTCCTTTAGACTTCAACGAACAAGACGACCTTTGCCATCATTAGCGTTCGCACCGGCTCATGCCTAAACCGTTTTTATCGTTTACCTTATCCCCATACTTTTCAGCGTATGGGATTCTTTTTTAGTTTACTAATTAATGCATCGTGATTTTTAAGGAATAAATCGAATGTTTTAAAGCATAAATCTCTATCTATTTTATCTAAATCTTTATCATTAACCATGTTCATCAAAAGGAAAGCTGAATACAAATCTCGTTGGACTTTGATGCCATCGAAGTCATTCCAACGCTTGCTCAATGATTTTTTTGTATACGTATCATCAAAATGATTATATTGACTCGCTTTTACTTTAGTTGTATTCACTTTGTTTAATTTCAAACCATTATACTTTAACTTACGTTCTAGGCAACTTAAAAGCATAGAAGGAGCACGATTCGATAAGGTTCTTCCAAACCTTTTCTTCTTCTTAAATCGACCTTTTTTATTTTTCTCTGTTTTTTTACTTCGTTTTTGAAGTCCTTTAAAGGGCATTGTTTCTACGAAAATTGTATCGCCCATAGATAACAGTTGATTAGACAATGTTTCATGGTCTTGTTTTCTTACCATTCGGTTCTTACGATGCAACTCTCGATATTGATTTCGTAGTTCAACATAACGATTCGAATATACCCATCTTTCTCGATGACTACGATTGATTGTTCCATCATCATTATATTTTAAAGGGTTTGTCGCTCTTTTACTTCTATCCATTTTGCGTTGAATTCGTTGAATGGCTTTTTCACAATGAACCACATTAGGAGCCAAAATCTTTAGCATTACTTGTTTCTCGGAGCTTGCTGCGACAGTCGAAGTACCTATATCGATTCCTACTCTGCCAATGCCTACCTGTTGCTTTAATCCCTCTGAGTTATACGATTGCGGCGGAATGCCTTCTAATATAAGTTGAGCATAATATACATATTTTCCTTTTAGAAACACTCGTTTAATACGAACGTACTTCACTTTATCTTGAAGTGCTAAATGAGCATATGCATCTTGTTTTCGAACAATAACAGGAATAGAAAGACCTTTCCAAGTCAACAGATCGTTTACGAAGCGGATACCCGTTTTATTTGATTTACCTTCAACGGATTCCATCTCTCCGTAGCGTTTAAAATATACTTTCTTCGCTTCACCAAACATCATTTTTTTAAAAGCTTGAAAAGCCCTTGTTCCCATTTTTTGACCAGCTTGTGAATCTATATTTTGTTTGAATCGTTGACTCATAGGTGTTAAAAAAGCGTGAATAGAATACTCTGTCAACCCAAACTGTACATTCAACTTCGAAAAAATAGCATTTCTCTCTTTTCCTTTTTTCATCTTTTTGGCTTTTTGATAGGATTTTGATTGTTGCATAGTGCGATAACGTTTGTATAATTCATTCACGCAGGCATTGTATATCTTGCGAGAAATTTCAAAACGTTTATCTAGAATATCATCTTGGAAAGATTCTGTTTTTAAGCGCAACGTTAATACATAGCTTGGCGTTGACATCGCATTCACCCCCTCGTTTTTTGATTTTCTACATAACGTCTAATAGTTTCGCTTGATACGTTTCCAGCAGTTGAAACAAAATAAGAACGCGTCCATAGACTTGGCAAATGTTGAAGATGAGGGAATTCCTCTCTCAACTTTTTAGAAGTCACTCCTTTTATTTTTGCCATTATGTCTGTTGGACTAAATGTTGGTAGTGTATTTAAAAACAAATGCACATGGTCTTTATCGCATTCCATTGCAATGACTTCGATTTCTAATTCTTCGCAAATCTCTTGAACCAATGTTTTGAAGCGTTCTTCAACTTTACTGTTGAGAAAAATTTTTCTCCTATATCTCGGACAAAACACAAAATGATAATTAATTAATGACACAGTTGTTTTAGTTCTTCTATATTCATTTAACATATATTGATTGTATCAGTTCAATTATTAAACTGCAACTTAAATACATTAAAAATTCAGATAATTAGAGCACCGGTTTTGGCGCTCCTTATCTGACCTCACTTTCATCCCAAGCCTAAAGGCAAAGGCTTTCCTGTTCGGAAAATAGGTAAATCAAAAATTTTAATGTGTAAGATATGTCGATTTGCATCAGTAATGTATTTTTCAAGGTATTGGCTCCTTTTTCGTTAATTTTTCAGATGATACTATACACACCACTCCATTTTAAGAGAAAAAATACATATTTTTATGCGAAATCATGTGCTCTACGAATAGCTACTATGTTAAATAACAGAGATATTTACTAAAAAAGAAGTGAGCAAAAAAACACCTTTTCAGATAAAAAACGAACAAAATGAAGTCTCTTTTCAAAAAAGATAGCACCATCAACTGCAGCCTATTATTTTCACAAATAATACTTTCTTGTTTATCACAATAAAAATCAATTCCTACTTGCAATTTTTCAACAGAAAAAATAATACGCCCACTTCAAAAAACTCCAAAATTTCAATTGATCGATTTTGATATACGACTTAAATATAAATAAGCGCCATTTATGCACAAAGTCCTATTTTGGCATTTATTTATGAATAAGTTGTATCTCGATTTCGCTATATGGCGGAATTATAGAAAAAAATTATTCGCATTCAGCAATTGCAGGGGAAAAATGCTTCCTCTCTGCAAAATCATAAGCGTAGGTGAGTTCATGTATTCACCCTCTCTGTCGTAACGCTTTTTTAATGACCTCAATCTCTCTTTTATTAACATCTGCTACATATTCCTCTACAAAATAACCACATCCATTCATCACCATTTCTTGATCCTTATGTCCTCCGTCTACATTCAGGATGACCAGCTCTACTTCTTCCTCCGCGATTACTTGTACGACTAAACCATGTGCAATTTTGATGACAATTTACTTCATCATCGTCACTCCTTGCTGAACACAATAAAGAAACCTTGCACTAATTAGCACTATTTTACTTTGCGCTGCATGCCGTTACACAGTTGGGTATACTATTTTTATATAGGAAGGATGATTTACATGAAAAAAACCGTACACGTTGTAGGGGCGATTATTGAAAATGAAAAACAGGAAATTTTTTGTGCTTTAAGAAGTCCCGCAATGTCTTTACCGAACTATTAGGAATTCCCTGGTGGAAAAATTGAGGCCAATGAAACACCGGAGCAGGCACTTATTCGTGAAATTCAAGAAGAATTGAACTGCGAAATTGCCGTTGGTAAAAAAGTAGAAGATACAACATACGAATATGAAAAAGTGATTGTACGCCTTGAAACCTATATGTCGACAATTTTAACGGGCACCCATACTGCTTTAGAGCATGCTGAGACAAGATGGGTCCCTCGTCATCAATTACGTTCACTTAATTTCGCCCCTGCAGATATTCCGGCGGTGGAGAAATTAATACGTGAAAAGGAAAAAAGCATCCCTACTCTACAGTAGAAATGCCTAACACCATCGTTACTTGCTCAAAAATTTCATATATCGGGCGACCGGTAATCGCTATTTCAATTCCCTCATAAATAAGCTTCTCTCCCTGTAGAATAAAAACTTTGTCTCCTACAATAAATCGTTCCACCTTGCTCATGCTCGTAATATGTCGCTGGCCTAACTGCACCTGTACATCTTTTGATAGCCGGCGGAACATCTTGAATAATTCAAGTTCTCTCTCTTGAACAAACAGCTCTGAAAAGGCATCAGCCAAGTCAAAGCTTTTCATATTGACAGCAAACGGCGCCACCCATTCATAAGAATCTTTTAATAACAGCGTATGCGGCTCTATATAGTCCAAATAAAACGTTACTTTAGATGCATCACTTTGTACAAATTGAGCATTCGCAATTGTATGCACACCTTGATTGTTTCCGATAGCCATCTGTTTAATAGCCCGATATCCTTCTGGTAAAGATGCATTGGCTATGTCAATCCATGTAGAAACCGTATCTTCTACTAGCACCTCTTGATTCACTACATGGCTTTCATGCACGACAAGTACAGTCCCTTCCTGCTCCTGCAAGTAGCTGATCGTCCCTCTTGGTAAAATGCCTTCACGCTGTAATTCATCCGCGCTTTTATTCAGTAAATTATCGATCACTTCTTCTACAAGTCCCGTGTGGTGCGGTAAAAACGGAAGCCCACCAATATTGACTTTTTCGATACTTTTATACAGTGGATGCGCACGATACGCCCCTTCATCATTCCATGGAAACAGCACATATGCCCCAAAAGCCGTGCGCTCATATGTACCGCCCTGCTCTACAACAATCGAATCCCGGTAACGATGCATCGTATTAATATCCTCTTCCATTGGTCCAGGTTGTCCCTCTACATTAATGCGGTACTTAGCATCAAAAATATATTGGAATAAATAATCTTTCCCCTTCTTTGCAATACTGAGCATCGAATCAGGTTTTTGCTGAACAGTCGGTAAGTTCTTCTCTGGCTTATATTGATAACGCAGTGTCACCACTTCTTCTGTTAATGGGTGCTTAAATGTGCGAGTAGCCGTTTGATTTTGTTTTAAGTTTACATATAAGCCGTTTCGGTTCACACGTACAATATCCTGTTCTAGTCCAATACATTTATCCGATAAGATTTGCCCCAGCTTCAGGAACGTCCAGTATTCATAAAGTGTCGCAATATCTTTTACCGACATTTTATAAATATCCCCGTGCAGCACAAGGCTTTGCGAAAGAATGGCATAGATTTGAAATACTTCTCGGTAACCCGTTCCCATCTGCATTACTAAACTATACACCGAACGGTCGAGCTGCCCGACCTGTTTCCATAATGGCTTTCTTAAATGAATACCTAGCTGTTGCTCCATGTGCTCTAACAGTTGTAACAACGCCGAGTCTGGACTTACATTCCGACTTTTATAAGACTTCAACACTTTTTCTTTTACGTGTCCAATCCGCGCTCGAATACGATGCATCGTCCATTTTACATAGCGATTTTCGTGGGTATCATATGTCTGTTGCTTCTTCTGAAGTAAGCCCTTTTCTGGCATCACCGTTCGATTCGCTAACGGCAATCCACTTGCAACATCTACAAAGCGATGGGCATTTTTACGTAAATACGCCCGCCCCTTACTATCCTGCTTGCGCAAACGATCACCGCGCACCTCCTCATACGTTGTGACGATCTGATGATGTGGAAACCGTTCAACATTACGGATAGCTTGTATGTACTCCTCAAAATGCTCGCTCAAAATACGATAAAACTCGGTCAACGACGGTTCTTTATATTGCTTTCGACTTGCTCGTAAATGGGTACGACGAATAAAACTAAACGCCAAATTATAAATTTCTGCATTCACTTCATCAAGTAATGCCGTATAATCCTTTTGATAATCCAGCTTCGTCGGAAATACTTCGATGGTAAATGAAAAAAGCGGTTGCCCATTTTTTAAAATGTTCATTGTCGATAAGCCGACTTCATTTCGAAAATGCAGATTCCCCGTTAGAATATTAGACCGCGAAAGCTTTGTGACGGCATTTCGAAACGGCTCATACTCATGATCAAAGCTAAATGCATCCTCAGTTTTCGGTAAAATGATAATTTCATAATTGCCATTCTCGAAAAAAATCGGTGCCATTTGATTCGGTTCAAAAGGGGTTAACTGTTCTTTTTCCGTATGATACAGTTGCACATCGGCATTGACATCTGTCGAAAAGGTCATCGGAATAAACCCTGTTGCGGAACGATGCTTTCTTGTATCAATCTTTCCTTTCAATACAACGGTTACCTCTGTCGCTTCAATGACTAATAACTCTATTTCTTTTGTCGACTGGAGCATCATACCGCCTCCTTATGAAACCCAAAATGACGTAAAGCCATCTTTATATAATCGGTTTAACATTTCCACTACTTTTTTCGCACTACGTGGATAAGGTGCATCTTCTGACACTACTTTATCTTTCTCATATGCTTTTCCTGTAAACTGCTTATATAAGTTCTTAAGCAAGTCATCCACAGTCGAATCAGCGCCGGAAATGCGCGGTAAAATCTTTTGCATCACACAACAATCAAATGCTTCCTCTTCAGACAGTAGCTGCATCTCATCGTTATACAGCATGTAAAAGCAAATTTCATCTCGTACACGATAACCGACTTGTGCATAAATCATTTGGAGTTGTTCATTCATTTTCTCTAGTTGCACAGAAACCTGTTGAACTAGCTCCTTATTTTCTGCATAAGCTTGCTTTAAATAAAGATATTTCGATTCAAACTGCTCGTTCCCTACACGAACGGCAGCTACCTCTTCCTCGTCTTGCTCAAACATCGCAAAATGATTGAGTTGGATATCATTGAATTCAATTGTATTGGCACGGTCCAGCACCTTTTTACTGAATGAATGTGTCGTCTCGTCCATGTTCACCGTCCCGATGATGTACAGATTATTCGGCAACGAAAATGCTCCGTCATTCGTTGTCACAAGTATAGAGGAAACGACTTCCCCATCCTCTCCTACTCGACGGCTCTCCATAATACTTAAAAACTCACTCAAATAATACTCCACTCGAGCTAAATTCATCTCATCCAGCAAAACAAAATACGGAAGCTGCGGATTAGCATGCGCCCGCTTCACCATCTCCGTCAACTGCCCCTCCACAAACTGATCCTGCAAATTTTTATACCCAAGCAAGTCCGAGCTATCACTCCAATCCGGACGCACCGAAATCAACTTAAACTGCCTATTCGCCTCCGTCGCCCCCACACTCTCCGCAAACAACTGCACAATCTTCGTCTTCCCCGTCCCCGAAATACCAGAAATAATAACAAACGGTTTACTGCGAAGGGAGAGGTACAGGTTGGCGATGTTTTCTTTGGAATAAAGGAAGCCGCGGGAGGTTAGGTAGGAGTGGGTATGTTCTAATACTTCCTTATCATCTAAGTTGGTAAATACTAAATTCATTCCTTCCTCGTTTACCTCATTATTAAACTCTTCTTGATTATTGAGCTGATAAGGAGTGATTTTTTTCGACATCTTTTCTATATCATTTTTTAACGTTTGTTTATCAGAATATCTCATTGTATATAAAAGATTTCGATTACCTTGGTTATAAACAAAGTATTGTGCATCGAGATTCTCTATATTAAATTTCCAATGTTCCCCACCAGTTTTACTACTTCGTAAATATGTCTCTTTCATAAGTTGTAATGCAAAATCATGTAAATCAGCGAATAAAAAATGTTGCTCATGTCGTAATATTAGTAATCCTTTTTTATTGCTCATTTTAAATCGATCTAAATTCAGTTTTCGTATATCAAACCAATTCGCACCGTTTTGAATAGATGGCGAAATTACAAATAAATCATCATTTTGGAATACAACTTCGGCACCTTTTCTATTCAGTTTCAATTCGTTATGTAAAACATCTACATTTACATTTCCCTTTTCTGAGCTGTAAGCCATAGCATCACCTTCATTTTCAATATAATAAGCTCCCTGTTGTTGCAATCATGACATCCTCTTCTTGAAATTTGCTTAAAATCAATTCATGATGCATATTGCCTGTTTCACATATATTACACTTTATCTAAACGTCCCCTTTTTTAATAGCTATTCCCCTTTTTCTGTCGCACTACTTCGTCATTTGAGCAAACTTTTTAAAATCTTATATGTGGTATAAGGTTGGCTACTCCATACCTTTAAACGGTCTATAACATTGCTTCTCTTTCTCTAATTTTTAAAATCACTACTACTCACATACCAACTAACCTGCGTCGCCACTTGAACATTCATTTTTGGTGTTAACAATTGGTATGGATTATGTACAATATCAATTTGAGCTTGGTCTTTTAAATTACTTAACAATACAACAAAATAGGACTCACCTAAAGTTTGTGCCACTTTCCACTCATGATCTGTGAATAAAATACCACCTTCTGATTCATATAGCCCCTTTACTTCAAAAACAAAATAGGGCTCTTCCTTCATGCGAAAATCATAACCTGTTCCATGTTCACGAGTATCTTCAAGTGGTGCTGAAAAACTTAAAATTTGACCTTCTCTGTATAATTCTAAAAATAATTCTTCAGCGGCTTTCCCTGTAATACCTCGTGTCGTATAGGGTACTAAAACCTCCTTCACTTCAAGAGCATCCTCTAAAATATATTCTGTGTACACGCTATTTACAGGCTCTTCTAGCTGAAGCGAATTCACAATGTCCTTTACCACTTCTCGCAATGCTGCTTCACTATATTCACCATATTGATTCATCACATCTTTACGGCTTCGAGACAGCGGTCTTTGATACCAGCCTACGCGTGGATTATCGAAATACGGATCAAATTGTTCTCTCATTTGCTTTATAGATGCTGGCTTTACGTCTAAAATGTCACCAATTCTTTTAAAGGCCTCGGTAAAATTTTTATATCCTAGCTTTTCTACAGCTTCTCGATCATATTTCGATAAATAAAACGCAATAATTAGTGCTAGTTTTTGGTTATGTTTCATACCTCTTGCCACCTTTTCAATTGCATTATTTCTGATAGTGTATTTTTAATGTGAGGAGATACCTATCATCATTTCCCTTTATAAGTCCTATTCCTTAAGTGTTATTTTATACCATAATATACAAATAAACATTATATCCGTAATTCTTACTTTAATCTAAACATCACTGCAATTCTCCTAATTTTAAAATTTCATTCAAATAGCTAAACATCCTTTCCTCATCACTTCCTATAGTCTTAACAAACACTTATACTCAATCCAATTAGCTTCATTTAATGGGAATAAGAAACCTGGCTTTTTCATCTCAATTTTATCAGGGGTTTCGAATGACAACTGGAAAGAGCTGAATATACAGTTCACATGATATACCTAGCACAACTTTTTCTTCTGTATGAGAAGCGGCAATAATCTACTTAATTAATATTACAAAACATGTTAATTTGGCCCTTTCGTTCGGCCGATTTGTACAACCTGGCCTGTTAGAATGGTGCTTACAGTTTACATGCAAAAGGTGAGGTTATGGCAATAGATAACAAGGTTCTAAACATTCGAGAAGTGTTGCAGGAGAAGATTGCGTCCGAATATGCACGTGTTTATCAAACGAAAATGGAGAAGGGGATCCCGTCTATTGACTGGCGAAACGATAAAATCAATGTCGTCAGTTTGTTTTCTGGGTGTGGTGGATTCGATCTTGGATTTGAATTAGCTGGACTTGTAGCGACTATAGGGGAAGAACAAGCGATGACCGCTTTTCGTTCACAAGAAGATTTTAATGCCATTCGTCATCAAAGTATTTTTCATACCATTTATACAGTTGATTGTTTCAAAGAGGCAAATCAATCCTATTCATTCAATTTCCCTGCTAATGCTCAGCAAACGATTGATATTAGGAAAGTACATCACTTCCCAAAAGCGGATTTAGTCATTGGCGGATTTCCGTGTACCGGCTATAGCGAAGGCGGATTGAGACTCATCGACGACGAGCGCAACTTCCTATACATTCACTTCATCCGCTGCATTACGCAAGCGAAGCCTGATGTATTCGTCGCAGAAAACGTGAAAGGACTGATGACGATTGGGAAAGGTGAAGTCATTAAACAAATTACCGAGGATTTTGCGGCCTGTGGGTATGATGTGCAGTATCAATTATTATCGTCAGAACAATACGGTGTACCGCAATTACGGGAGCGGGTGTTTATCGTCGGTGTGAAGAAAGGGCTTGGCTTTAAATATAACTATCCGCAGCCAACACATGGAGAAGGATTGTTGCCATTTGTGACATTGCGCGAAGCCATTGGGGATTTAGAGGCAAATCCCGGTCCGTATTTTACAGGCTCCTATTCCAGCATTTATATGTCCCGAAACCGCAAGAAACGTTGGGACGAGCAAAGCTTTACGATTCAAGCATCTGGTAGACAAGCCCCTCTTCATCCGAGTGGCTTACCAATGGAAAAGGTCGGTAAGGACGAGTGGAGCTTCCCAGATGGTGAGGAAGCACACCGCCGTTTATCGGTTCGGGAGATTGCCCGCATTCAAACATTTCCGGATTGGTTTACATTTAGCGATGGCGGCAATCAGAATGTAACGGAAAATAACCGCTTAGATAAGCAATACAAGCAAATCGGTAATGCCGTTCCTGTATTACTCGCTAAAGCAGTAGCTGACCCGATTGCAAAATGGGCTGTTGAACGTGTGAAAAGCCGTGTCATTTATGAAACACAGCAATTACAATTGTTTTAACACAAAATCCCACCGCCTCCTGTGCAGTGGGATTTCCCTAATTTATTCACCTAATCACTTCAACTTCAACAAAGATCCATCGTCCACAAATGTAGTCGTGTTGAATAAAAACAAGACGTCTTGAATATCATGCTCCGTCAAATACGCATCAATGCTGCCATTATAATAGCGCAGATCGATGACATGGATTTCCGGCACATGCCTTGTGAGAAACGGGATGACATTATGGGCATACGAGTCTTTGATGATGAGTAGCTTCTCTTGGTCAATCTGTTGCGGAGAGAGCTCGGTTGTTAGCTTCATGAGCGCGTGGACCCCGCCTAGAAAATAAGCATACTGATCCTTTTTGGCAAGAAAGCTGGGATCATATAGGCTGTTCACGGTTTGATCGGTATCCGCGATATACATCTCGGTCGTGACCGCATCACGCGGGATGTATACGTCGATTTGATCGGGTGTGACATTCGTAAATTGACTTCTTGTATGATAGCTGCCTAAAAACGACTGGCTGACCGTTTCAATGTGAAATTGTTGCGGTGACAGCGGCTGCCATCCTTGCTGCTCGGCATACGCGACATAGGCTAAATACGCCCCATATGTCGTCCAGTGATGGTCAGTCCGATAATAAATCGGCTCCGCTGCATGTAGTGTGAGAAAATCAAAGCCATTCATAAACTTGATTTCGTTGTGCATATGCCCGGCGACCCATTGATTAACCTTCCGTTGCGAATACGACGGGGCTAACCATGGTAACCGCTCCGGATAAAGACCAATCGATGTCGGGGCAAGTAGAAACGTCATAGCCACTTCTGGATGACCCTCTGCAAATGCATTGACCGCCTCGGTATAGTGCGCGACTGTCGCGTAATCAGGCTCTACAAACTTTTCAAATAAATAGCCGTCTTTCCCTTGATAAATGCCGTTATTTTCCTGCTGCAAGCGGTACTTTTCTGCAGTCGATTTCACCCATAGCCACTTGTCCCGAAACGGAAAATGATCCGTGATGAAGCTTTCCACCTCTTCGGCATATTGCTTCGATAGTAGGTTATCCCATGTCAGCTGTGGCGCCGCTTGTAAATATCTATTTTCCAGTTCAGAGAAGCGTTGATGAGGCAAAATGAAAAAAAGGAGCGCCATTAGAAACATCGTACCGACAAAGCCAAACACGAATAATCGCTCGGTATACTGCTTCATACGATTCCCTCCCTAAAAACGAAAATATAAAAACGGATTAAATGTGGCATCGACTAAATATGCGACAGAAAGCAAATAAAGAAAGGCATACCACACTACATGAACGAACGATAATTCATTCGTTTTTGACCATTGCTTAATCGGTAACGAGGCAATGAGTAACACGAATAGAAGCACGGCGTTTGTGTAGAAAAAGTACACTGTCTCAGCATTCCAAAGCGATTGACCATTGAATCCCCACATCGCTGCCAAATAATCGACAATCGCAGCAGGCTGTTCAAAGGTAAATAGCACCCAGCCGATGAGAATGAGTACGATCGCATACAGATGTCGCATCCAGCGAGGTAAACGAAGCAGTAATGCAAGTCCCCACCATTTTTCCATGAGGAGAATAACACCAAAATACAGCCCCCAAACGATAAAATTCCAGTTGGCACCATGCCAAAAACCTGTGAGCATCCACACAATGAGGATATTACGCATTTGGATGGCTAACCCGCGCCGATTGCCCCCAAGCGGAATGTACACATATTCGCGAAACCATGACCCAAGCGAAATATGCCATCTTCGCCAAAAGTCCGTTATGCTCTGTGCAATATACGGTTTATTGAAGTTTTCATTAAACCGGAAACCAAACATGAGACCAAGGCCAATCGCCATATCCGAATAACCACTAAAATCAAAGTAAATTTGAAACGCAAAGGCGATAATGCCGAGCCAAGCGGTTAACACTGGCATCGTCTCTAAATTAGAGCTAGAAATCGTGTCCCATAGTAAGCCGATATTGTTCGCCAGAAGCACCTTTTTCGCTAGTCCGATCGTAAACCGACGAACCCCCTCAGCGAACATCTTCATATTTTCCGAACGCCGTTGCAGTTGTTCGGCAATCGTACTATATTTCACGATTGGTCCTGCCACCAGTTGCGGGAACAGCGCAATATACGCGCCGAAATCGATCCAATTGCGCTGTGCTTTCGCGGTTCCTCTATACACGTCGATAATATAAGACATCGATTGGAATGTGTAAAAAGAGATTCCGATAGGCAAAGGCAGTTCTAGTAGTGAAATATTCGTCCCGACGAACGCGTTGACATTTTGAATGAAAAAATCTGCGTACTTGAAAAAAGATAACAGCAACAGATTTACGATAACGGAACAGACGACAATGCCCTTCCGTCTAATGGCGGCCATATTCGGTTTATCTAATAGCAACCCAAAACTATAATCGGTCACCGTAGACACTAACATAATGACAATGTAAACCGGCTCACCCCAAGCATAGAAGAGCAGGCTCATTATAAATAAAATGAGATTTCTCATTCGTCTTGGGGCAACATAATAAAGCATTAAAACAGCCGGCAAAAATAAAAATAGGAACAGCAGGCTACTAAATACCATCGCCGTCTATTTTTTTTCGAAGAAGCGGTCGTACACGTTGATTAGTTCTTCTGCACTTTCAGAAATCACCATTAATACATAATTGTCTTTTGTCACGATTTTATAGTTTTTCGCATTTTCATATTGATCCGGTAAATATTGCTCGAACTGCTTCATGACATTTTCCGCGCGTTGTTTCGCCGCTGCTTCAATCTCTGCCACGTCTTTTGCCTCTTTTACTTTAAAAATCGCAATTTCATTTGTTTTAACATTCATCATGGGCATGCGCACTGAAAAATCTTCCAGCTTTTCCGCATCTATATTGTAAAATTCTTTTAATTGTTCTGCTGATAATTCGATTTGTGCAGGTTGCTCGACTTCCGTCACCATCGTGTCTGCTATTTCTTTGGCAGACTCCTTCACTTCCACTGTCGCAGACTCGTTGTCAGAACAAGCTGCAATCACCATCGCTAACATCGCCGTTAGCACCATCATCCACATTTTTTTCATACTATTCTCTCCTTTTTCTAGTTGCTGTACTTCAAGGCATTAGACGTGGACAATCTATTTACGTTACACGAAATAAAATATTTTCAATTTTAAAATACTTTCGAGTAGTTTGCTTCTTTTCTGCTGGAGCATACTTACGGGCATTAAAAAAGGGACTGTCTCATCCGTGAGGCAGTCCCTTTTCTTCCATCTTTATTTCCTTACCCGACAGCACAACAAATGTCTCCAAAATCTCCCCTTGCTCGCTCATTAGCAGGGCATTTAATTGACCGCCGTATGCACAGCCGCCGTCGATCCCAATATAGCTTTGGCACGGGCTAATCCAAATATCGTCGATTTCATGCATATTGCGTGTTGGCGTATGACCAAACACATTCACTAGGCCGGTTTTATTTTCATGTATGTAATGATTTCGAATCCACAAAAAATCACGACTCGTTGTATTTTGCCAATGATCGAGTCCCGAATCAAAGCCCGCATGTGTCAGTAGCAGCTTGCCGTATTGGTAATAGTGGCGAGCATTCCGTAAAAAGTCGATTTCCTTAGCAAACTGTGTTGTTAAAATTTTTATATTGTCAGCTGTTGCCTCTACATCGACATCCTGAATGAATGAACGCAGCATCTCCATACCACCGTTCATTAAAAACGGTGTTGGATCTTTCATCAAGCCGTCCACATAGTACATGAGTAAATCCTCATGATTCCCTTTCATGACAATCACTTTTTCGGGATATTGTTGCTGCAAAGCCATCACACGCTGTACCACCTCATAAGAGTACTCCCCGCGATCAATCATATCCCCTAAAATTACAAGCAAACTTTCCTCATCCCAGTGCTGTAGAATTGCTTCAAATTCTTTGGCCATTCCATGTATGTCACTTACGATAAATAAATTCATAACACTTCTCCCTGTCTGATTGGTTATTTTATATTATAACGCTTTTTGGTCGCTTCACCAAAATTTGGCGGATTAAAATTTTGTCATTCGTGCCTCCGCATAAAAAAGAGACCACATCGCATGCGATCTCATCAAAGTTTGAGTTCCCGCTTCCTTTGCAGAAACCTCTACATAAAGTTAATAGAGAAATCTCCACTTTCTCGGAAAACAGAAACCTCTCAGGAGAGTGTGTAATTAGTTTGTACGGAATACCGATTTTTATACATCGCTTGAGCTAGTTTTTTGAACGGATAGCTGCGGGTTTTGACCGGATAGACGTTCGTTTTGCTCGCATACACGTGGCTTTTGACCGTTTACTCGGGCTTTTTGCTCGTTCAGCTGCTTTTTGACCGCTTACCAACATTTTTTACTCGCACCCTAGTCTTAATTAGTCTCCCCCACCACCGCCGTCACCACCAGCATCACCACCTGAATCACTATCGATGGCTTGCATCACAATATCTGCAAAATCGAAATCATATGTTGGGAGGTCGCCAAATGCTTCGCTCGCTGTGTAAATTTGCGTCGCGATCAGTAATGTATTATCATACTTTGGTTTCGCTTTTAACACTTGACACACGTGGTCGTGGACTTCCGTGAGTGCTGGAAAGGCGGACGTTTCAAACTTGGCCAGTGCCAGTAAACACACAACGCTATAATGACGGGGTTCGAGCTTTGTATTCGCTGCTTGAATAAGTGCCGCCAGTTCCTCTACCTTCGCCCAAATCGTGTCATCCCATGCACCAGTGCCAATCGTCAAAAGAAAGGCGGCATGTTTGCTTGTACCGTCGCGTTTCCAGCCTAGACTGATTAGTCGTTGATAATATTGCTCGTATGTAGTCGCTAGCTCCTCTGGTGATTCGGGTCGCGTTGCTAGCATTGCGCGTAAAGGTAGTGATAATGACGAAAATTTTAAGCTTGGCTGCTTTATGAGCTCTTTCGTCAACAGCTCCATTTTTTGTGCCTGCTCACTGTCTTTTACATACATCGCGGCTAAACACGCATCCTCCGAAGAGGCAAAGCCTTTTGTTTTCACGAATGCTTGCTGTGCAATCGCTTGCTTCACCTGCTCGGGCTCTTTCGCAAACTGCACATAATACGCATGCGCGATTTTCACACTACTTCGCGCAACACTATACCATTTCGTGTTCGCCTTAATGTGCTTTTGTACTTCCTCATAATCGTGATAATAAAATCGAAGCCCGCGCACCGTTAATTGTGTCGCCATTTTCTTCACGAACCTTTCTCCGTCCACACCGAAGTAAAGGCGAATCTTTTCTACATTATCTACAAATAATTGCAACCGTTCCTTCATACTGATCCCCCCTTTCGTTGTTATACGGATAAAGGGCGCTAAAAGTTTCTCTAAACGAAGCACTCAGCGATAAATTGGTTTTAATATCCATTTCATGTTAACCTTACAATATAACCTTATTAACCTAAATAGGAGGATTGAACATGACGTATAATTTACGCCTGTATATCCGAATTGCGACAGCCATTTTATTTGTGATTCTTGTATTTATGAATTTTTTGGGCTATTGGACAGCAGATCGATTCATTCAAATCCTATTTTTCTTTACGATGATAGTGGCTGTTTTCAGTGCGGGGATTGAAACGGAAAAAAGGCTCAAAAGCAGAAGCTGATTGGACTATTCGAATCAGCTTTTTTTACTGCACACGGTGCTCCTAATTAAACTGAGAATATGGTTCAAGGATTTTAGTTGGAATATAGCTTTAATAGTTCCTGTACCGCTAAACTATTGGCATCATCCAGATTAACGAAATAGGGTAATTGCCATTTTTGCGTTGCTATTGCTTGTTTACTCGTAGGCGTATCCCAACTAGGATAGACCCTCATCGCCATCTTCCCTTTTTTAGTAGCTGTTTTTAGGATATTTTGTTTCACCAGAACTTCTTTTGGAAAAACGAATTGTCCAAAACGCTTATCATCAGTAAACGTATTAATGACCAATAAATCTGGCGCTTTTTCAAATGAAAATGCTTGGTTTTTATTTTTATCATCCTTTTCCCAAAAGGCTACAAACTGTCCGATCTTAGTAGGTGTTATTTTCGCGACTCGAAACCTTATTGATTTAGAATTTAATTGAAATATCCCCGCCCCATACTCCGCATTTTGAGTTTCTTCTACTACATCTTTTATAGCGAGCTTATTAGGCGCATAAAATAGTTCATTTATGTATGTTAATGCCTTATGAAATTCATTCATTGTTGTACTCCTTCTCTAAATCCTTTATTTTGCAATAAAATGCTCCACCTTTTTAAATTGAGATACGTTGATTTCGCCCGTTGTGACCTGAATAACTTGCGCCCCTGCCCAATAATCAGACTGGTTTAATAATTGTAAATCAAACACTCTTTCCCACGATGCTTCTTTTGTGAGGTTACATTTTCCAGCATCAAACAATTCATCCTCTTCTTCATGTAATGCTAAGAAATCATTCATTAACACAATATGCCAGGCATCAAAATCAGACAGCAGTACTTGCTGGGTTGATATTTCCACTTCAATTTGAACGCCTGCTGTGCCGCTTGGGAGCAAGGCTTCATCATGCAAATCTCGTTTCTCCGTCCATAGCCAAATAGGATATGTGCCATTATGACCGATTCGATTGTTCATTTGCTGTATCATCCAGTCGTAGGCAGCTAAAAACTCTTCCCAAACATACTCCTTTGAGCCCGACAGCGTTCCCTTTTTCACTGCCTGTTCATATGCCGCTTTACTTTGAATTGTATAATACTTCACGTCATTCACCTTCCTTCATAAAATGATTTTACTAACTCACAATGAGCAAATCCTGAAATATATGTTACCATTTGGGTAACCGTTGCTTTCCGCTTCGGCACTCGCTTTCCACGGGCGAGATCAAGCCTCCTCGTCGCTCATCCTTCGCTGCTCCTGTCGCTACGCTTTCGTCGCAAATAAATTTCCTGCGGGGTCTTGATTGTCTCGCTTTTCCCGTAGGAGTCTCGCGCCTGCGCTACAAGCAACTATTGTTCAATATAATAATCGGTTGCTAAAACTAAAGAAAGATGCTCATTCATTACGGTAGAGGCTGGCAATTATACTTGCAACTATATAGAAGGCATTGGTTTTTTAGAGTCAGAAAGAGTATTTGAAATAGGTGAATGCACTACCTTTGTTAAATTAGCGTACTTTTTTAACTCTAAATTTTAAAAACCGACTATATAGAAAGAAATTGATTTCTTTTAGAGAAGAGAAATGTTTTTCTAAGATATCCAGAAGCATTCACTTTTGCCGTAGCGCGCCATAGCCACAGGAGCCGTAACAGGAGATCCAAACAGGCCACGCCTGTTTTAGCTCCTGTGTAGGCTGTGGCAAAGCCCGGAGGCTATGATATCACTTTCTTTTATACATCTCACTATTTAATTGGTATTTTTAGGATACATTTTTACTCATTGTGATTTTACTAAAACAAATAGAGGTGAAGAAAGCACTCTGCATTTCTCCACCTCTATTTTTCTTTTATGATTTCGCCATTAAGCTTCGTTTAATGCGCATCGATACGACCTCTAATATAATCGCGACAATAAGGGCGCAATACGTAATCATCCCGACTTCATGTAAATCATAATAGAAGCCTGAAGCCATAAAGAGCTCGAAACCGATACCGCCCGCGGCTGCGGCTGCCCCCATGGCAACGGCTACACCGTAGTTTGTTTCAAAGCGCAGGAACGTCCACGATACCATATAAGACGAAGACTGCGGGACGACAGCATGGGCGATGATGTGCCACCAGTTCGCTCCTGACGCACGTAATGCCTCGATTGTGCCTTCATCTAGCTCCTCAAAGGATTCTGCATAAGCCTTCGTTAAGTAAGCCATCGTGTGCAGCATCATCCCGAGTACACACGCCACTGCCCCAAGTCCTGCAACAATCGCAAAAATCAATACCCAGAGAACAGTCGGCACGGCTCTTATAAACGAATTAAACGCAATAATCGCATTCGATACCATCGGAGGTGCTAAATTTTTGGCACTAAAAATCGCCAGGAAAAAGGACACGACTGCCCCTAAAATCGTAGCTAAAAAGGCTAATGCAAGTGTAATACCAATTTGCTCTAACGCTGTCGCAAATGTAATTTGATGAAATGCCGGCTGTAAAAACATCATTTTTAAATTCCCTAGCGTTAGTGAAATCGCTGTTGCCCACTCAATCGAGCCATAATCCAGTAAAAAGGGGCCGATTACCGTCATCAGCAATAGTGCCCAGAGCACGAGGCGCATCATGACATTTGCTCTCGTCACCTTACTGATTTGAATACGGCCATTTCTCATTTTGACATTTGTTAATGAAGGCGTAACTTGCATTATGAAATCGCCCTCCTTACTTTATTCGATGTAAACTCAATGACAAACACAACCGCCACGATCATGATTGTAATGAGCCCTAACATGCCATAATCGAGCCGCTTATAGTACAGATCAAATAAATACCCGATCCCTGTACCTGTTAATAACCCGATTAATGTCGCACTGCGAATGTTCGTCTCAATCATATAAAACACCCAGCTGAGCATTTGCGGCATCGTATCTGGCAGCATACCCTTAAATACCATTTGAAAATAAGTAGAGCCTGTTGCCGTTAGCGCCTCTACCCCATCTGAGCTGGCCTCGTCAATGGTTTCAATGAACATCCGCACTAAAAACCCAAACGTTGAGAAAAATAGAGCTAAATAGCCTGTCACGACATTATGGCCAAATGAAACAACGAGGATTAGTGCCCACGCCACAACCGGCACATTTCGGAAAATCGAGGCAATCAACCTTGCGACAAAGCCAAAGAAACGATTGAACTGTGTCGTTTGTGCGCCAAACATCGCAAAAAACAACGCCAATACGGCTGCTGTTGTAGAGGCGATCACCGATAAAATAATCGTCTCCCACAGGCGTTCTAGCACTTTCGGTAAATTTTCCATTGCTTCAGCTGATGGCACTAAATTATCAATCATCCAGGCAATCGTACTCGGGATTGAGCTGATTCCGTCGATTAGATTAAACTTCGTAAACGCCGCTGAGCCATACGTTAATACAATGAGAACAACCAATACCCCCGTCATTCGCCACTTTTTCATACGTAAAATATTCGTTTCTGTCATTATACCCTCCGCATTACTCCATGATTAATTCGTCCACATTTGTTCCATAAATATCGCGTATCGCAAACTGGCTTAATTGCTTCGGTGCACCGTCGAACACCTTCGCTCCTTTACTCAGTCCGATAATTCGGTCAGAATAACGCATAGCCACGTCTACTTGGTGTAAATTCACTAACACGGTAATGCCCATGGACTGTGAAATTTCCTTTAAATGATCCATAATGACCTTCGAGGAATTCGGATCGAGGGACGCGATTGGCTCGTCACATAATAATAGCTTCGGCTCCTGCACTAATGCTCTGGCAATCCCTACTCGCTGCTTTTGTCCACCACTTAGCTGGTCACAGCGCTTATAAATATGGTCCTTCATCCCGAGCTTTTCGAGTATCGATAAGGCTAGTCGCTTTTCTTCCTCTGTATAAATGCCCAGAATCCCTTGTAGCGTAGATTTATAGCCAAACCGTCCATGGAGAACATTTTCAAATACCGTAAGACGAGAAACTAAATTATAATGCTGAAAAATCATCCCGATTTTCGCACGTTGCTTCCGCAATTGTTTTTTGCTTAACGTCGTAATGTCTTGCTGATTGAAAATGATTTCGCCACTTGATGGTTCAATCATACGGTTAATGCAACGGAGTAATGTCGACTTTCCTGCGCCCGATTGACCGATAATGGACACGAACTCTCCTTCGTGCAATGACAAATCAATGCCATTTAATATGACGACCTTTTGGTCATAGCTTTTGCCAATTTTATTTAGCTGCAAAATCGTATTTGCTTGTGTCTTATCCGGTGCAACGATGGATTCAGCCTGCTGGGTCTGCCTTTCCAATACAATCGTAGACATCTTGTTCTCTCCTTTAATAGCAAGTCTTTATCGTTGAAGATTCACATCTTTTAAAAAAGGCTTCTATCGTGAAAGATAAAAGCCCTTTAGAGCACTATTTTGATAGTTCGCGAACTGGGTTAAACCATGCATCTTCTACTTCTAAGAAACGCTCGTCCGCCGCCTTATAAAATAGACCTGCACCGCCTGAATCTTCCGGTACAAAAATGCTTGTATTATTTGTTGTTTCATCTGACGTTAAAATCTCTTTTAATGTTTGAATCTCTTCTTCTGCTAACACCGATGTGTTTACAACGAATGGCGAATTTAATACTGGCGTTACTTGGATTAGGACAAACTCTTCCCCAACTAATGTATTAAATGGTGCTGCCGCATCGTCTTTTACTTTATATACGGCCCCTGGTGTATTTTTTTCGCCTTCCACGATCTCTACATACGCCTCTACACATGTATTACAAAATGCTGCAATGTCCGAGCGCTCCATTAACATATTTACCGCTGAGCCTTGGTGCGAATCACCGAATAGGACATCCGGATACACCTCATTACCTTCCATTAATGCTTCCTCTGTTAAATTTTTATCGCTAAAGTGAGAAATAATTGAACTTGTTGGTACTTTGAAACCGGATGTCGACGATGCCGATACGAACGAAATGCTTTTGCCTTCTGTTGCATCTAACGTAAATTCACCATTGATTTTATATTGTTCTGCCTTGTCCTTTGGAACAGCTAACCAGCTATAATACACCGCATCGTCTAACGTACCAGACTCGCCTGATGGTACAACTAATGGCTCCACATCAGCACTTTTTTCCTTTGCTTCGATATACCCTTGTGGCCCCATATAAGCAATATGTGCATTACCATTTGTAATCGATTCAATCGCAATCGCATAATCTGTCGTTAATTTATGTTCTACTTTACGACCTGTTGCCTTTTCAAAAATGTCACTAAAAGCATCACGAGAAGGAGCTAAATCAGAGCCTGATTCATTTGGATACCACACCATTACAAGTGGCTCATCCGATTCTGCATTTGCTTTCTTTACTTCCCCTGTTCCATTTTTATCATTTGAAGAACTACAAGCAGCTAAAAAAAGTACACTTAACATGCCCACCAAAAGTGATAACCATCGTTTGTTCATTTTTTTCTTCTCCCTTATCATTCAAATAGTTTGTAAAACCGCTCTACATGCCCCATTTAACCATCACAATACCCACTTGAAAATAGCCGCGCGCTTTTCTTAATAATGCTTTACATTCACTTTACAAATGCCGGTTTTTGTAAATGAGGGATTGTATAGTGTCCCAGCTGTACAGAGGCACCATATCGACCGTGATAATCCGATCCACCCGTTGTAACTAATTGGTACTTGTCTGCCAACTGTTGCACCCGTTCCATATGTAGAGGCGTATGGTCCGGGTGAATGAGCTCGATCCCATCTAGCCCCTCTTGCACAAGCTCTTCTGCGATATCAAAAGAATCCAGCTGTCCTGGATGTGCCAATACAGCCACCCCGCCATCTGCATGAATGGCGCGTAAGGCATCAAAGGCATCCACATAGCGAATATCACCTGCGGCAACCCCTGCTTGTTTAAATAATGAGCGGTACAATGTTTGATAATTTTTCGCGTCGTACGCTTCCTCTGTCAGTGCATTCATAATATGCTGCTTATATAACGTCCCGCTTTCGCGTGCAAAGGCAAGCGCCTGCTCCTTGTCTAACGCGAAGCCCGCCTCCTGTATGCGCCCTACTTGCCATAAAGAATGCGCATGTCGGCGTGCAAGAAGTGGTGCACACAATGCTTGAATGTGCGGACATTCGCCTTGAAAGCCATAGCCCAGCATATGCACCTTGCGTTGACGCTGAAAGTCATAGGCCGATATTTCAACCCCCGCGATAAACACGATATTGTACTGTGCTGCAAGCTGTCGTCCCTCTGCATGATGGGCTGTTGTATCATGGTCCACTACCCCTAAATGTGTGATCCCTGCTGCCTTTGCCTGCTGAAATAATTGTTCCAATGTTTCGCTGCCATCGGAATAACGGCTATGTGTATGCAAGTCGATTTTCACGCTAACACTTCCTTGTCGCTATATTTCGTCATCGTAAACACCTCATCACAAAGCCCTTCCATGAATTCGAGATCATGGAAAATACCGATTAACGTCGTCCCCTGTGCCTTGAGCTTTTCAATCGATTCACGTACCTTGACCTTTGACGCTTGGTCTAAGCTCGCAGTCGGCTCATCTAAAAGAAGGAGACGCGGTTCTTTGACAATCGCACACGCAATATTGAGACGTAGCTTTTCACCACCCGAGAAATTATTCGGATAACTATTCCACAACTTTTCATCTAAATCAAAATGGCGTAATGCCGCTTTTGCTCGGTCGACCGCTTCTTCCTGTCCTACCCCAACATCTAATAAAGATTGCGTCACAAGCTCTAAGGCTGTCGTTCGAGGCATGACATTTAAAAATTGCGACACATAGCCAATCTCGTGCTTGCGTAAATACACAATTTGACGAGGTGTTGCCTGCAATAAATCAATCTCCCCGTAGGCTTCTGAATGAAACAGGATTTCCCCAGCTTGCGGCTCATAAGTGCGGTAAATGCTTTTTAAAATGGTTGATTTACCACTTCCACTTTTCCCGACAATCCCTAAAAAGCCGCCCTCCTTCACATGCAGTGAAATACGATCAAGTGCTGGGAAAGTTTTTTGTAAATGATGAATGGTAAATGATTTTTGCAAATTTTGTATAGTTAACATCGTTCTCCCCCTTAGCGATAATTCGTTTGCATAATAATGCTGCCGTCCACCATTGTTGTTGTGACAACAGGATAGCCGTCTTCCATTTGCTCAATAATTAATAAATCTGCCTTTTTCCCAACCTCAATGGAGCCAATTTCATGATCTAAATTAACGGCACGTGCAGGGTTAATCGTCACTAATTGGAATAAACGATGTAAATCTTCCTCATATTTTGTCGCGAGCTCAAAAATGCCATGGAGCATCGCCGGAGGGTAATAATCACTACATATAATGTCGATGACTTGCGCTTGAATTGCCTCACTCGCACTTAAATTCCCTGAGTGTGAGCCCCCGATTAAAATATTCGGTGCACCTGCAATTGTGCGCATGCCCATTTTTTTCGCTTCTCTTGCCACATCAAGCGTGATCGGAAACTCACTAATTGTTGTCCCATACGACTGTACGAGCTGTAGTTTCGCTACATCATCATCATCATGCGAAGCAACCGCAATGTTATGCTCAATCGCGAGTCGGCTTAAGCGCTCAATATCATCGAGTGTCATTTTCGTCTTATCGACCTGCTCCTGAATTAACACATCTGCCTCTTGGTCTGTCATCGAACGATAGCCGCGCATAATATTTTTATAAATTTCTAGATTGCGATATTGCCCCTGCCCTGGCGTATGATCCATAAATGACAGTAAATGCACTTTGCCATCTAAAATATTGCGCTCTAAATTTGGAATTTGATCAATCGAATCAATTTCAAAACGTGCGTGCAGGCGATGACGAATTAAATGCGGCTCGTCATGCGAAGCGTAAATCGCATCGACACATTTTTGAACGTTTTCTGGATTGCGAATCGCCTTATGTGAATATTTATCATCCCCGTAATAAGATAAGGAATGGAAAATTGTCGTAATGCCGTGTGTCATTAAAATGCGTTCGCTCTCACGTAACCCAATGTTCATGCTCATCACAGAAGTTGGACGCGGGCTCACAATCGTTTCAATATAATCTGAGTGAATATCAACAAAACCTGGTGAAACATAGCCACCTCGTGCATCTAACACGTCCATGCCTTGTAAATCCACATCTGCTTCCGGCACAATCGCATGAATCGTATTGCCCTCTACTAATACGATATGATTCGTTAAAAATTGCTCTTCTGTCACAATAACTCCATTAATAATTGCCAGCATCGATGTGCCTCCTTACAGTAATGAGTAAACTAATTGTTGTGTATATTCGTGCTGCGGGTCCTCTAACACCTGATCCGTTAAACCATGCTCGATAATTTCCCCGTTCAGCATGACAATCGTGCGGTCAGCAAGCATACGAATGACCGCTAAATCATGCGATACGACAATCATGGAAATGTTTAATTCACGTTGAATCGATTTGATTAAATCTAAAACATCTGCCTGTACCGATAAATCGAGTCCTGTTGTTACTTCATCTAATAGTAGAATCGGTGGATTATTAGACAACGCTTTCGCGATTTGAACACGCTGTTGCATCCCACCTGAGAAGTTTTTCGGTGCTTCCTTACTGCGGTGGACTGGAATATTCACATGTCGCAGCAGCTCCAGGCTACGCTCCTCCATATTCCGAACGTGGCGATTGCCTGCCGCAATTTGCTTTTCGGCAATATTACTCATCGATGAAAAGTCCATTTTCAGTCCAAGCATCGGATTTTGGTACACCATACCTAAAATCGTATTGCGAATATGGCGCTTCATTTGGCTCGATTCCGTAAAAATATTGACTTCGCCATTTTCGTAATCCGTTAAATAGCCCTCGCCTGATGTAACGGTTTCATCAAAATAAAGACTTTTCATAAAGGTTGATTTACCGCTACCACTTTCCCCAACAATACCCAATATTTCGCCGCGGTATAAATCCAATGAAACATTTCGACAAGCATAGACGGTTTTACAAACAGGGCAAAAGTTTTTTTCAAGCTTCGCCTCTTCTTGCTGACAATGCGCACAACCATCACCATATTGCTTAGATAACTGCCGAATCGTTAATACCGGTTGTTCTTGCGTCATTTTGCTGCCACCTTTTGCTGTAATTTTTCTTGCATATAACTCGTATCGTTACATAAATAGTACGTTTCGCCTGTCACTTCATCTGTGAGCTCATCTAAATAGACTCCTGTTAAGCCTGTTTCTCGACAAGCCTTCCCTTCAAATTGCTCGACGACAAACGGATAGTCCTCAAATGCAAGCGATTCTACTTTTGTGTAAGGTGGGACAGCGTAAATCTTTTTCTCACGCCCCGCCCCAAAAAGGATCAGTGCATCACTTTCATGGATTTTCGGATTATCAAAACGCGGAATCGGACTTGGATTCATCACGTAGCGATCATTTACCATTACCGGATAATCCGCCCCTTGCGACGTTTGGTTATAGCGCATAATTTGCTCAAATAACATTAAATACGCACCGCTATATTCTTTTTCTGCATGATAGCGCTTTGTTTTATATTCACTGCGCTCAATGTCACGTAATGGCTCTGGCTCTGGCACTTGTAGCACTAATACTTGATCCGGGCGCAGTGGTACTTCTGGGATACGGTGACGTGATTGCACAAGTGTCGCATCCTGCGTACGAATCGTTGTTTGTACGCCAGTTGTTTTCGTCACAAGCTTTTTAATATTAACCGCATTGACGGAATCATCCGAGCCTTGATCGATAACCTTTAGCACATCCTCTTTCCCGATTAATGCAAGCGTCACCTGCAAGCCCCCTGTCCCCCAGCCGCGGGCAATCGGCAGCTCACGTGAGGCAAATGGTACTTGGTAGCCTGGAATCGCAATCCCCTTCAAAATAGCCCGTCGGATTTCACGCTTTGATTGTTCATCTAACAATGCAAATGGTACTGTACTCATCGGTTCCCCTCCTTTTTGATGCTGCGGATTTGTTCTAACAATGCTTGGAATGTCACATAATGTGGCATTTTTAAATGGGAAATGAATCCTGTCGATTCAATAATATCAACGTGAAGTAGGACAAATTCTTCATCATGAATTGGCGAATCGCCCCCGACTTCTAACGCGTGATCCATGATCGACATCGCAATCGCCTTCGTTTCGTTTTGCCCAAAACAGGCACCGTAGCCGATATCAAATTCCAATACTTGTTGCCCTTCTTCATCTACATTGACCGGAATAAAGGACTCGACTTCCGTTAGCTTAATGGCGCCAATATAGTAAGGGTCTGCCTCGTCTTCTAATGCGACATAAATCGGTTGCCAGCCGACTCGTACCTCGCCCACATTTGGATGGGAGGCACCGTAGCCACGTAAACCTGCATAGCCAAGTGACGTAACTGTCCCCGTTTGACCTCGTGTTAATGTTTGCAAGCGCTGGGAACGATTCGTTGGAAACGCCATCGCTTGCTTCGTCACATCGCTTGGCTCCTGATCATTTAATGGAAACTCTCGCACTAAGCCTTCTTCTCGCAAGTAATCCATTACTTTAGGGAGGTGCTCTAAAGGAAGCTTACTTTCTTCAGGTGTATCGATTTGTTCAAATTGGGCTTTCTTTCGCACAACATCTGCCACCGTCTCCTCCAGCAGCTCAAAGTCCAACAAACGATGTAAATAATCGTGGGAAGCCCCTAATATTTGTCCACCTGGAATATCTTTAAAGCTCGCTGAAATGCGTCGTAGGACAAACATTTCACGTGCATCTGTTACTGTCGAATAATATAAGCGCGGCAACGTGGAACGGTGGGCACGTAATAAAAACACGGCCTCCTCTGCATTCCCCTCGCTTTGCTTCATCGCTAAAGAGGCTAAACGTTCACTATATAAGCTACTTTCAGACATCACTTGATCTAAAAAGCCGCGCATCGTTGCCTGTAATGTTTGCACAGATACGTGGGCACCATGCTTGACGCGCTCATACTGCAAATGCTCTAAAGAAGCGTCAATCGCCTCTGCCCCGCCTCGCACTGCTACATATGCCATTAGTTGTTCACCTCTTTCATCATCGTTGTTCGTGGTAAAGCAAGTACCTTACCTGCTTGATCAATCAAAATGAGATCAACCCCGAGCGGAAACTCGCGATTTCGCTTCGCACGTAGCTGCACAATGTTCGGAGATAATGCGATTTCCATTACTTCCTGATGCTGAATGCCTGGTCCTGTTAATGCATATACCGTCTTTCTTTGGTCCTGCGCTACTTCCATCACGAATGTAGCCGATTGCTGCGGATCAATTAAATTCCCGATTTTGGCTACCGCTAATGCTTCTAGCACTTGCTCCTCTTTCGCTTGTGCAGGCACAATGATAAAATCGGCCGCGCCAAACTCGTTCATCTTGGCACCTGTCCATGCGCGCAGCTCGCGTTGCAGTCGCTCCTCTTCACCAACCGTTTGGAAGCTCACTTCTCCATCCAGCAATGTCATTAAAACAGACAATGTTTCAGCGTATAGTCCGTCAACAGCATGCAATGGTTGTACTGCCTCTTTTTTGCCTGGTCGCGCAAAGCAATCCATTAGCGTCCGAAATGTTTGCTGAGTAAAATGTGTCATTTCCATTTTTTCTCCTCCTTAAATCGACATCGTATCGAACTGTACTTTTGTCCGTTCGATGGAGCGTTTCACCTCGTGCTGTTCCTGTTCGAGTCGTTGTGAAAGTTTTGTAAATATTTCCTCCCACGCAGCTACTTCAGGCAGTTGTCCATTATAGGCAGCATCAATGATCGCCAATGCTTTGGACAGCTCTGGCTCATACTCTCGAACGAGTCCAAGTCCAAATGCCTCACCAATTTTCACCTTTGTTTCTGTCACTAACGTTTCCCCTATATAAAAAAGTGATTGCTGTGCGGATTCCCGCATTTTAATCATGACAAGCCCCTCTCTTGGCGCTTGTATTTCAATCACCTCGTGTTGTGTACATACTTCATTTGCCATCTGTAATGCTTCTTCACGTCCAACCTCAATTAATAATTTGGTCCGTTCAGCTCGTTTCACATGACCAACTCCTTTCACCATTACCTTAACTTGTCGCCAAGTTGCGTAGTGAAAAGGTTTCGTGAAGTTCCTGTAAATTCACTTTTACAAAAATGGCGCCATGTGAGGATTTATTTCTTCCCCATCAAAAAAAGCATATCCTGAAAGTAAAAACTTTCGGGATATGCCCTTCATTTCTTAATGAATATCTACTAACTCATAATGAGCAAATTCTAAAACATATATTACCATTTGAGTAACCGTTGCTTTCCGCTCCGGCACTCGCTTTCCACGGGCGAGATCAAGCCTCCTCGTCGTTCGTACCTCACTCCTGCGGGGTCTTGATTGTCTCGCTTTTCCCGTAGGAAGCTTTGCTCTGTAGCGAAAGGCGTATGCCGTCAGCTACACTCTCGCGCCTGCGCTACAAGCAACTATTGTTCAATACAATAATCAGTTGCTAAAAATAAAGAACGATGCTCATTCATTACGGTAGAGGCTGGGCAATTATACTTGCAAATAGAAAGAAATTGATTTCTTTTAGAGAATAGAAATGTTTTTCTAAAATATCGAGAAGTATTCACTTTTGCCGTAGCGCACCATAGCCACAGGAGCCAAGATTCTCTTTGCGACGAAAGCGTAGCGTCAGGAGCAGGAACAGGAGATCCAAACAGGCCGCGCCTGTTTTAGCTCCTGTGTAGGCTGTGGCAAAGCGCGGAGGCTATGTTACATACCTTCCACCATTTAACTGGTATTTTTAGGATGCATTTTTCACTCATTACGAGCACTAAAAAACACGCTATATTTGAAAAAAGAAGCGATCTGTTCGGTATAAAATTTCGGTATATTCCAGTAATACATTACGCTCTGCATCCCAATTGTCCGATTCTACTTTCACAAGGGGTACTAATATTTCACAGTCAAGCAATGTCCGGTCCAGCTCATTTGGAAATGTGACGGCTAATTGCGAGAAGGAACTACGGAATTGATTGACACCATGCTGCTTATAAAATTGGTACATGGACGTTAAACGGTTATTCACTTGCTTCACCTCAGGCACATTTTCAGCCACGACATACGAGCGATGAATCGCAGCTGGTTCTCCGTCAATAAAGCGCAACCGCTCAATTAAATACAGCGTACCACCAGTGACATACGGCTTACTAAAAATGACATGGTCTTTTGACACTTGCTCAATTTTTGTCACAATCGATTTATAGTTGGAGGTATGGTTGAGCATTTTTTCGCTAAAGCTGATATCCCCAGACATCACGACCTCTAACGGCTTTTGCTGATGCCTTAAAAAGCGTCCAATCCCTTTCTGCGAATAAATAAAGCCCATTTTTTCCAACAGGTTATAAACATTCCGTACCTTTATACGTGGAACGCCAAACATCTCCACTAATGTATATTCACTTGGCATTTTTCCATCGTGCGAAAAATCCCCCGCAGCGATTCCTTGTAGTAAATAATCCTTCACTACTAACTCCTGCTCATCCAACCTCTTCACCCCACAACCTTTTCTGTTGCCATAGAATAAAATTTGTACAAACATTATGCAAGTTCGTTTTGTCCTAGACCAGAATACATAGGCCTCCAAAACATTGATATATAGAGGTGCGCGCACATTTATGAAGAAATTGTAAAAAGTACTTTAAGCGTGTGTAAATAGCATATTTTTTTACCACTTTTTTCTTTATGACGCTTCGTGATAATTGAGATAAAAAAGCCCCCTATCGCCATGAGGGGGCTGAAAAAGTTCATGAAATCACAGCTAAAATTCCGCTACAGGACTAACTGCGTTAATCGGTGAGCTTCTGCGTGAAGAGTTTTGTTGGCGTGCCGCACATGTAAAAAGTGAATATGCAGATGCTTTTTAAAATCCCCCATCATTTGTTGATAGAGGGTGAGAGTTTCATTTGACTGGGTTTTAGCACAATGACTGACGATGCCTTCAAAATCATAAATGATGCATACTTGATCCATATTGTTAGCAAATGCCCATTCTAATCCGCGCAGGCAAGCCATTAATTCTGCCCCTGTATTTTTCAATGCATTAAAGCGCTCGTCGTACACATAGCCGAAATCTCGGTAAATAGGCTCAATGCTTTTCGCCGAATACGCCACAACGCCGTATGTCCCTCGATTATTTTTATAGCCACCATCAATATAAAGAATGACCTGTTGCTTTAGTTCTTTCGGTGTCGGCTCTACAAATAGCACCGTCTCTCGTATGTCTACTATCTGCTTCACTTTTTTCTTCTTTTTCCCTCGTTGCGTAAAGGAGTCCATCCACTTCTGTGCTTGTTGTTCATTGACACATTTTTTGCCACGCATGCCCTTTTTACCAAACACCTTTTCCACAAACTCCTCTTTTGAATGCACTATCCCTGTAAAATCTGGGCCACAAATTGCATACACGCATGCATCACCCGATTGGCGTAGCTGGTGTTTTTCTGCCGGGGATATAAAGTTTTCTACCCACTCCAGCGCTTCTTGCTCTGTTTTAAATCGTTTACCATACATCCCCTTTTTCCCTGATACTTGCTCTTTGAATGCTTGTCCAGAATGTACAACCCCTTTAAACAAGGGGCCATACACACCGTAGTATACGTTCTTCTTTTTCTTCATTTAAATCGCCCATTTCTTTCCATACTACTACTATTGTAGCATATAAAAAAGCATCCACTGCACGAGTGGATGCTGCCGTTTAGTTATTAATATACTTCTCAAACACATCACCGAAATCTTTTTTCACATACGCTTTTTTATTTTGTAAAAGCCAGCTATGTGCGAATTTCGTGATGTCCTCAAAGGATGTCGCGGGGGACACGTCATCATTGCCAATACGCCCAAGTGCACTGGAAGCGAGTGTTAAGCTTTGTTTCGCTGCCTCCAGCTTATAGGCATTCGACTGTTGCTCCAGTGAAATCGCATGTAGCGCCTTATACAAGTCTTTAATTTCATTCAGGAATTTTTTGTGAATATCAATCGATAACGATGTGTTACCGATTGTAAATTTAATCTCCACATCGAGATCAATTGTCCCTGCTGTTTCCAGTAGAACGTTATCAATCGTGCTATGCTCATAATCATAGCGACGAAGCATACGCTTTTTACTGATGGCATTCGCCCCGTCTACATGGATTAACCCGTAGTTCGTAAAGCAATACTCATCTGCCTTTGTTTTAATAAGGAAATAAATTTGCTCGTCGATTTCAGTAAAAATAAAATCATCGGCATCGGTTTTATCGAAGTCCGCTCGCGGTACAACGACCCCAATATCGGATAACCCTAACGCATCTGCAGCAATTTTTTTGAACATATGACAGCCTCCCTTTTCGTTACATAGGTATGATTCTACACGCTTTGTATATATCCCTTTTACATTTCTTTCTCAAAAATGACTTTTATTTCGCCTGTCATGCCAGACGCCCCATTATTAATCGGCACACAGCTATGTAAACGCCAGCCTTGCTTGGCATAGTCATGAATCGTGCGGTCAATATCCGCTTTAATCTTGCCTGTCATTTTCCCTACTTCAATATTTACTATCTCGTACCTATACATCCAATCGCCCCCTGTTACTTACCTTTTTAGTATATACGGTAAGCGTGTGGAAAAAGTTTCAATCCAAAAAAAGAAAACGCCGCTCATCTACATGAGCGACGTCGTCTGTATCATTCTTTTCGCCATAGATTGCCAGGCCAGTAGGATAGTCGACCAAACACAGTAATGAGTGCCGGTACTAATAGTGGACGAACAATAAATGTATCAAGTAATACCCCGATCGCTGTCACTAACCCGAACTGCACTAATAGCTGGATTGGTAGTGTTGCTAGGACGGTAAACGTTCCTGCTAAAATAAGCCCCGCGGATGTAATAACCGCACCCGTGGAAGCGACCCCACTTGCAATTGCCTCTGTATGACCGAGGCCGCGCTTTCGATTTTTCCAAATATCCGAAATCATAAAGATATTATAGTCATTCCCGAGCGCTATAATAAACACGAAGCTATACAGTGGAATCGAACTTGCCATCGCTTCATGACCGAGCACCCCTGTCATGATCAACCAGCCTGCACCTAATGCCGCGAAGAATGAAACAATGACCGCTACCATTAAATGCAATGATGTGATAAAGGCACGTAAATACAGTAACAACACAAGGAAAATAATGATAATCATAATCGGTTCTACTACGGCTTCGTCCCTTGATTGCACATCACTTGTATCAATTTGCGTACTCGTTTCGCCGCCAATCCAGAAATTCGCATCACCTAACGCTACGTCTCCCATGATCGACTTTAAATCTTCCTTCATTTGTTGTACATCATCCATCGCTTCTTTTGAATATGGATTTTTATTTAAATCGACTTCATATAGCTGATAATTGGAATTGTATTGGCCGATTTGTACATCGTCGACTAAGGCCACATATGGTAAAGCAGCGAGCTGTTCACCAATATTAATATCCTTTCCTTCCGTATCAACAATGACTTTCACAGGTGCTAGTTCACCAGCAGAAAAGTTTTCTTCAATGAGTGCGAAGCCTTCACGAGAGCCTAAGTCTTCTGGGAATGACGATAGTAAATCATAACTATACTTAATCGTTGTCGAAGCATACGCAAGCCCCAGCAAAATCGCACCTGTCAAGAGGATGACAATCCATGAATTATTCGTCGCAAAATCCCCGACAGCACGCATAAAGCGATGATTTTGTTTTGGCTCTTTATATGGCTTCTTCTTTTGCTCCGCCACCGCTTTCGCCATGTCTGGTGTACGCGGAACGAATGGCCAAAAGGCGCCACGCCCTAAAATCGCCAGGACTGCAGGCAGTAGTGTAATGACGGCAAAGCCTGTTAAT
Organism: Lysinibacillus sp. KU-BSD001; assembly: GCF_042920265.1. Classification (NCBI taxonomy): domain Bacteria; kingdom Bacillati; phylum Bacillota; class Bacilli; order Caryophanales; family Bacillaceae; genus Lysinibacillus; species Lysinibacillus sp. KU-BSD001. The sequence continues at coordinate 379,083 of NZ_JBDQZI010000002.1, forward strand.
AGTACCCCTAAGCTAAACGGAACAGCGAAACGTTGAAACGCACCGTAATCGGAAAGGCCAAGTGTCGCCAGACCAATGACAACCGTTAACCCACTCATCACAATGGCCCCTGTGGACTCGCGTACCGCTTTTGCTAAAGCGAGGAACTTATTCTCCTCCTCGAGCAACATATCACGATATTTTGTAATTAAAAATAAACAATAATCCGTCCCTGCACCAAATAGGAGCACGACCATAATCGATACCGCTTGTGCATCTTTATCAATCCAACCACTTTCCGCCATATAGCCAAGAATCGGGCTCACGACAAGGTACGCGATACTAACAACGACTAATGGAATCACGGCTAAAATCGGCGAACGATAAATGACAAGTAAAATAACTAAAATAATGATGACTGTCGCCGCCATTAACTGGAAGTCCGCTGATTCAAATAGCTTCGTTGCATCGACCACAATACCCGCTGGACCTGAAAAACGGGCGTGTAAGCCATCTTCTGCTAAACTGTCCGTATCATACGGATTCACACCTGTAATTTCTTCTGTGATACGGCGAATTTCATCGTAGTTTTCCTTTAATATATCCGTATCAACATCTGCGGCAAAGAAAATTGGCGTTACAATGGATTGACCATTTTCCGATAATGACCCCATTAATGCTTCGGTTGGCATTTGATGATATGGGGGTACTAATTGTTGATCTACTAATGGCTTATCATTTAACTGTGCATATAAACTTTGAATATGCTGCAAATCTGTCCGGTCAAGACCGGCTTCTTTATACCACACAATGAGTAGTGGTAAGCCGGCATCAGACGAAAACTCTTCATCGATAATGGCATTCGCCTTCATGGACATGACATCTTCGGGCAAGTCTGCACCTGAATAGTTTTCTACATTATTGACTTGAGGGAAAACAGTGGCCAGAATGACTGCAAACGCAACCCATAAAGCAAGCACAACCCATCTCGATTTTTTCCCGCCCATCATTTCACCCCATCGTTCTAATGGGTGTTTACTCATACATGTTCCTCTTTTCTATGATCATAGTTTTCTCTTCATACATTATTTATACCTATTTTTAACAAAACCCTTCAACTGAAAAGCTCATAATGTAAAAGCGAGGTTGATTTCGATTCACCCATCAACCTCGCACTCCCGTGACGAGACGCTACATCTGAATAATTGGTTTGGAAACTTCCTTCACTGGTTTATACGTCGAACCATTCGGCAACGGTTTGACTGGGAACAGTGCTTTTTGATCTTGTGCTAAAATGCCATTTACCGTAATGCGGGCCGATTCTAAAATAATCGGTAAGCCACTTCCTGGATGTGTCCCGCCCCCAACTAGCCAACAGCGGTCCAGCTCTTCAAATTTATTGCGTGGACGGAACGCCAGCATTTGTGTTAATTGGTGACCTAAATTGAATGTCGCCCCTTTGTACACATTAATATCATTCTCCCAATCTTTCGGGGTAATCATACGTTCCTCTTCAATTAAATTTTCTAAATGTGGCTCTCCTAGCTTTTCTGCCACCATACGCAACACCATATTGCGGAAGTCTCCTGATACCGCATCCCAATCAATCGCGCTCGTATTATTTGGGACAGGGACTAAAATATACAACGTAGACTTGCCTGCTGGTGCTACTGTCGGATCTGTCACGACCGCATTTTGAATATAAATCGACGGATCGTCTGATAATAGTTTCGTCTTTGTAATTTCTTCTACATTTTTACGGTAGTCTTTGGCAAACCAAATCGTATGATGCGCCAAATCGTCAAATCGTTTATTCACCCCAAGATAGAGCATAAATGTCGAGCAAGATAACGGCTTTTTCGCCATTTTTTCAGGCGTATATTTTTTCAACACACCTGGCTCCACTAAGTTTGTCATGACATGACCGAAATCACCATTGATGACGACTTCATCCGCCTGCACAACCTCGCCATTTTCCAGTGCTAATCCTGTTACTTTCCGTCCAGATGTCACGAGCTGTTTCACGCCACAATTCGTATAAATTTTTACGCCCATTTCACACGCGACTCGTGCCATCGCTTGCGTTAAACGATTGAGTCCTCCTTTGACATGATACACACCATATGCATGCTCAATATAAGAAAGAATGGAGAAGGCACCCGGACTTTCCCACGGTGACATGCCAAGGTATTTTGCTTGGAATGTGAAGGCTAATTGTAAATCTTCATCTTTATAAAACTGTGATAATGTATCGACGAGTGATTTCCCAATTTCCAGCTCACCTACCGCCTTTAATACATGCGGCTTTAACATATCTGTAAAACGATTCATCGGTGATTGTAATACTGGCGCTAATACTTCAAGCTTCTTCTGTGTTTTTTCAATATACGCTTCATACCCGCCCTCATTACCTGGAAAAATCTCATTAATTTGTTTGATCATTTCATGGGCATTGCGTGTCATGTTGATTTTTTTATCATGAAAAACCAGCTCATACATCGGGTCTAAATCATATAACTCTACATAATCTTGTAGTTTGCGCCCTGTCAGCTCGAAAATTTCTTCCGCAATATAGAGCATATTTAAAAATGTCGGCCCCATATCAAACTTATAATCTCCTAATTGGATTTCACTCGTGCGCCCCCCTACATATGGTTGCTTTTCATACACCTGTACTGTATATCCTTTATGGGCAAGTAGCATCGCCGCGGCTAATCCTCCTGGACCTGCTCCTACAATTGCAATGTTTTTCATCAATTTCCCCTCCGAGTTAAACCTTATACAAAGTAGTACAAGGTTTGTTTAATTAATGCATCATTCACTGTATATTTTATACTTAAACCGCTGTTAAAGTGCTATAATATTATACAAACATTGTACAACAGTTATACAACGTTTGACAACTAATTGATTTTTTCGTTGAATGTTAGTAGGAACAGGTAGTCACAACGGTTTGAATGAATTTTAAAAAATTGAGGGAATGGCATGAATAAAAAACGCACATATTCGATTCAGCAAGTAGCGGAAATGACTGGTTTATCGAAGCAAGTTATCCGAAAATGGGAAGATCGTTACGGGATTATCACACCGGAGCGTCTTGATAATGGCTACCGCATTTATACCGAAGCAGAAGTCGCACGGCTACAGCAAATTATTGTCTTAACAGAAGCAGGGCACTCAGTGAAGCAGGCGGCTATGCTTGTACAACAAGAGGAAGAGGAACAAGTGGAACAGCCGAAAGCGCCTACCGATCAAGTCAAGTATTTTTTATTTGCCCTAGAGGAAGCAGGAAAACTAGCGGACGATAAGAAAATTTTGCATTTGCTGGAGCAGGCCCATCATGTATTTGGGATAGAAGTATTACTGCAGCAAATTATTGCGCCGTTTTTAAGACGCATTGGCGAATTGTGGTGTGAAAAGAAATGGGGCGAATACCAAGAGGCGGTGAGCAGTCAAACGATTCGGGACTTTTTAGCGAATTTGCGCCGTCGTTTTCATGTACCTGAACATGCACCACTCGTAGTAGGTAGCTGTTTACCGAATGAACGACATGAAATCCCCATCCACATTTTACTCGTCCAATGTATGCTTCGTGGCTATCGTACATTAATGCTCGGGCCAGCCCCCGCTCCGAACGCCATTGAATCGACCGTTCGCCTGACGAACCCATCAATCGTGTTATTAACTGCTTCGACACAAGCGGTATGGGCAGACGACGGGCAAGCAATTCGAGCCATTGATGCTTTTGCCAAAACGGTGCCACATATTAAATTTTTCATTGGAGGTGCCGGTATCCACAATGCTCTCCAACACTTTCAACTCGAAGCCATTCAAGAAGCCCATTCGTTACAAGACGTCTTTTCACAGTAGAAAAAGGTGTAGCCACTATTTGGCCACACCTTTTTGTTTTTAGTTCTGCTTGAACCATTGCCCGATGGTTTTGAACGGATAGTCGGCCTTTTTGCTCGTTCGCCCCACTGTTTTGATCGGATAACGCCGTGTTTCGCTCACCCAAACCTTTATCCGAAAACACGCCTTATTTTACTAGGGGTTTTTGAAATGTTTATCCAATGAAAATAGGTTATTTTGTCGACTGAAACATATAATACACACTCTTTAATATACTATCATTAGCAAACTATTTTAAGAAACGTTCATAGCAAGGAGGAAAACATGGCGCAACTAAATGAAAAAGCACTAACGAATAAAAAAGAATTATTTTCAGCTGAAAATACGCTAAATAGCGATTTTTGTGATAGACTCGTCACACAAATTCATAAAAATATTCTCGGTGAAAATCTATCGAAGGAAATATATGAATCTTATTTTCTTACATTCGATCGGCAATATACGCAGCAAGAAGTCGAATATGTCATTGAAATCCTCGAAATGCAAGCAAATGGTATCATTCGATCAAGAGCTGCCTATTTTACATTGTGTGGCGCAATGCTCACCATATTAGCCATGATCCTTACTTTTATCAACAATACAATCACTACGCCCGTCACGAATTTGCAAATCTTCATCTTAGCCTTCTTAAGCTTTAACATTGCCATTGTATGCATCTCTTATCTCATTGAGAGAGAATATAAAAAAATCAATGAAGTCATTCGGTTGCTGAAATACTATTTAATTTTTCATCGGTAAAGATGGGATGTACAGAAAGCAAAAGACCTTCTGTACACCCCTTTCCTTTATTTTTGCTCATGATATTCTTTTTCTGTCCCATCTGCGAAGCGAATATCGAGCTCAAATTTTTGGTAGTTATCCTCTAATTCAAATGCCTTCATCACTTCTGCAATGACATCTACCTCCGCTGTTGCCGCATCAAATGTGAACGACTTAAAAATCGGTTCAAGCTGGTCATAAGCCGCATTCCCATTTAATGCTTCTCCACTTACATCATCTCCAATTGAAGCTTCTACACCGGATTCCTCGTTTTCATACTCCACTTCAAAGCTTTGCGTATCCGAATAATCCACATCTAATGAAAAATGCGTAAATTTAAATGGCGCATTCGCTGCTGACGTATTCGTCACATTTGTGCCATTACCACCTGCTGTCGTTTCATCTTCTAGTTGTGTTGGTGCGTCATTTGGTACATTTGTTGCTTCGTCATTATCCTTATTACATGCTGTTAGTAGTAAAAAGCTCAGCGGAATGACTAACCATTTGATTTTGTGCATAAAAAACAACCTCCTTCTTTTACTATAAAAATGCCCCGCTCCTACTGCTTTTATGCCTTGACCAGCATTTTTCTTTAACTACGTGATTGCATAAAAAAAGCCACTCCAACAAAGTTGAAGTGACTCGCTTTCTATTATTCGCCAAACGTTGTGACGATTTGTTCTGCTGTTTTACGTGCTTTCGCTTTTGGTAATTCATCGAAATAACCAAATTGTAGCATCGCTATTACACGTTCTCCTTGTGCTACCTTTAAGGATTCACGGAATTTTGGTGCATCTAAAAATGGTGGTGTTTTCCAACAAGCACCAATGCCTTTATCCCATGCCAGTAGTTGCATATTTTGAATGAAGCTTGCTGCTGCGCCTAAATCCTCTAAACGCTCTTTTTGACGTACATCTTCCGGTACGATGACAAACGCATAGCCGCCTGGTAACGTAAATTTTTTCATTTGATTTTCAAGCTCTTCTGCTGTCAGCTCACGCCATTTCGGAACGGCGATGTCGCGTAACAATTCATGTAGTTGCGCTAGTTCTGGACCACACGCGACAACTAAGCGCCACGGTTCACGATTGCCATGATTCGGCGCCCATACCGCATCATCAATGATTGTTAGTAAATCTTCACGATCCACTGGCTGACCGTTAAATAATTTAATCGAACGGCGATTCAGAATAGCTTCTCTGATTGATAACGATTGTGTGTTCATTTCCAAAATCACTCCTTCAAAATAGACCGTAACTCCTCGTGTTTACATCGTCTTTTTTCCTACAACCAACCTTAACACATTTCACCATTTTTTCAAACAGCCTTCAACCAGAATCTCGTACTATCCTACCCTGAAAACACATCGCTAATTTTATAAAAATAATATTTAATATTCGGTGTGTATGCACCTGAATTGCGGTATGCATAATGCCTATTCGCACTATCGTTTGTATGTGCATGCACGTATGGGACACCGTTTCGTATACTCGTCACAATCGTACTATGGTCAATGACGCCCGTTCCTTGAAAGTCATATAAAATTACATCACCTAGCTCAAGCTCTGACACATCGCTCACTCGTTTCGCGGTCAATCCTCTCTTCGATGTTTCAAGATACCACCGCAAGCTATGCGCCACGGACCAGCTATAACTCCACGTTTCATTTGGATAATGTCCTTCTCGCCCACTGCGCCAACCAGACGTAATCCACCAGCCCGTTCCTCGGTTCGGTGCTCCCCACATCGGTGCACCACCTGCTAGCAAGCATTGTGAAATAAAATTTGTACAATCTACGGCAAAGGACGGGAAATCTGGATTGCGGCCATCCCACCAGCTGTTTGCATATTCCACCGCTGCATCACGGTTGTAATATGTCGGAATATGGTACGCCCCCTTTCTCTATTTTTATATGCCTGAGCACCAACATATATTTGGCAATTCATCCAATCAAAAATATATTGAAATATCATGTGCGATTCTCAACAAATATGCCTTCAGTTTGTTACAATATGGATATAAAAAGAAGGGCGTAAAGGGGATGAGGACATGAAACAGCATGCCGAAAGGGAAATACTACTACCCACATTGCTTTGTGATAAAAAAGGAAATTTAAACCCAGAAGCAATTGGCTATGCACGAAAACCCATCATCGATTGCAATTTAAGCGGACATTTTATGCGGAAAAAGAAGTGGAATTATTGGTGTGTATACGGCGAAGATATTTTATTTTCTGCCACGATTAGTCATCTAGACTATGCAGCGGTTTGCTTTGTGTATTTTCTAGAGTACGAGACTCAACGTTATGTTGAAAAAACGATTGTCATTCCACTCGGCACAAAAGTGAAAATGCCGACACAAGTGCTCGAAACCGTCAGCTATGGCAATAGTGAATTACACATCCGCATTTCCTATTTTAATGGGGATACCCATTTATCTGTCACATGCCCAAATTTTGATGGCGAACGCTTGCAGGCAGAATTAACAATTCATCACCCCGCAGATGATGACTCACTTAATGTGGTTATTCCGTGGAATCGTCAGCTGTTTCAATTTACCGCAAAACACCATACCCTGCCGACGACTGGGATTGTGAAAATCGGTGAGCGCCGTTACACCTTTAACGAAGAAGAAAGCTATGCTGTACTTGATTTTGGTCGTGGTGTTTGGCCGCGCGAGGCAACATGGAACTGGGGCATGGCGAGCCAAAAAATGCGCGGGCGCCGTATTGGACTCAATTTCGGTGGCAAGTGGACAGATGGCACCGGTATGACAGAAAATGCCGTGTTTGTAGATGGGGTCATGACTAAAATCCATGAAGATGTATTATTTTACTATGACCCAACTAACTTTATGAAGCCGTGGACAATCACCTCTAAATTTAGCGACACCGTCAACTTAACGTTTACCCCGTTTTTTGAGCGTGTGGCCAAAACAGATGCCAAGCTCATTCGCTCAGAAGTCCATCAACTAGTAGGCTACTATAATGGATACGTCCAACTAGAAAATGGCGCATTACGAATTAGCCAAATGCTTGGCTGTATTGAAGAACATCTAGCCAAATGGTAAAACAATAGCTCGCCCTACGCTGAGAGCGAGCTATTGTTTTTATTGTAGGTGTTTTTCTAAATATACAGTTGTAGACTAACAAAATAATCATCCAAAAGATTAAATAAAAATATTAAACAATATATTTTTAATATTTAGTAAATTAAAAGACCAGCTAACAAGACAAGTAGGAGTATGATTTCATGAAAAAGCTCTATCTAGTGGGATTATTGTTAGTAGTGATGGTGATAAGTACGTTTTTTTATCGGCAACATCAGCTAATAAAAGATTATCGGGCACTACTTTACAATCAACTATACATAATACAAAAGCCAATAGAACGTATTTTGATATTCCAGAAAACAGCTGAACAGTATAAGCCGGAGCAAAGAGTACAATTAATTGAGCCACTATACGATACGTTTACAGACATCGCTAACCATACTGGTGGTGGGCTTCAAATGGAGCCGCATATTAAAGAACAGTATTTTATGGATTATCTAGATACCAAGAACAAATATGTTCATAGCGTGAATGCCTATATAGAGGCAGGAACATCAGAAGAACGTGAAGAAGCACATATGCGTCTGAAAGAGCAGTACGAAACCTATCAAAATTTTTTAAAAAAGGCTGAAACAGAGTTAATTGAACCATTTGAATAAGAGACCCAATCATTAAACATTCGCTTTCAAAAATAATCATTTTTCACGAAATAATATCTAAGTTTACTAAAAACTCTCATTTTGATGATTTTTTTAAATGAGAGCTTTCCTTTTGTCATAAAATCAATGTTTATAGTACTTTTTGCAAAGCAATAACAGCACCTGCTTGAAGCGTTTCTGTATAAAAAACGATACACTTTCTTATTTAAATACTATCTAGCACTATATTTTCTCTATAGCTCTTTCATGTCTTGCTGTTCTTTATGAAGGATGATGCCAGATAGGAGGCCCGCTATTGAAATGACACTGAGTGCAATAAATATAGACGCGAACATCATCATAACAATCCCTGCCCTTCCTCTATTTGTTGAATCTATCATAGCACATATAGTAGGATGAAATTCTAATTTTCTTTACAGGGGACTCCCCTACCACATTTCACTTGATGAAGCGATAGGAGGCGACATCGATGCAACACCCCGATTTCCAACAAGAAATAGAGCGCTTACGTAATACGCGCAATTATATGGATACATTAGTAGCGATATCGGAAGCGGATTTAAAATCGTCACAGAAAAACATTCGAGCGGCTATGGCAAACGTAGACTATATCGATTCCAGTGACAGTTTTTTAAATATTTTGACGAACTCGCGCTTTTTTGACATGGTGCGCCATCAAAAGGAAGCTTTAGAAGGCGTCATGAAGAAGCCTTATTTTGCGCGTATTCATTTTCAGCGAGACGGAGAACAAGAGGAGCTTTTATATATTGGTAAAACCTCACTCTTTCACCGCGACACACACGAGCCCATTATCGTCGATTGGCGCTCTCCTGTCGCCAATGTTTACTATGACGGGCGGCTCGGTGATTTGACGTATATGGTGCGAGACGAGGAGCATAGCGGACATCTGTTTGCCAAACGCCAATATAAAATTGAAGGCGGTGAGCTGCTCGATTTCCGTGATGTTGATTTAACAACAAATGACGAGTTATTGCAGGAGGCACTAGAAGGAAAGGCAGACGTCCGTTTAACCGAAATTGTGTCGACGATTCAAAAAGAACAAAATGAAATTATTCGTGCACACTTACGCCAGCCAATTTTAGTGCAAGGGGCTGCTGGGTCTGGGAAAACAACGATTGCCCTTCACCGTATTTCCTACTTTTTATATACGATGGGCGAGCATTTTAAGCCGGAGCAGCTTATGATTTTAGCGCCGAACAATTTATTTATCGAATACATTGGTGAGGTGTTACCTGAGCTTGGCGTTGATCGCATTTGCCAGACCACCTATGCCGAGTATGTACAGCATGCCATTGGTGTCAAATTGAAACTACAAAACCCAAATGAACAGCTCGAGCGTATCGTAGAAAACAATACAGGCATCATCCCGCGCTTCAATATCGCCCAAATCAAGGGCTCGATGTTATACAAACATATCATGGATTGCTATCTCAAAAGGCACGAAAAACAACTCGTTGCGCTCTTTGACGATGTGTTCATTGAAAAATACCGTATTATGCGGGCTCATCACCTGCAAAAGCTATTTCTCATGGAATTTGCATATATGCCGATTGAAAAGCGACTGGAACGCATTAAGAAGGTCATTCAAACCGAGGTGAAACGAAAAACAACCGCTGTTTTACACACATTAAATGTCAAGTACGAGGAGGCAATTGGTCGTGCGCTTGATGGCATTCGCGATGATGAAAAACGCCGTCGTATCGTCACAAAGTATATCGATGAGCGTGATGAGCGCATACCAAAAATTAAACAAGAAGCAAAATCGATTGCGACGAGCTATATGCGAAAATTTGAAAAAGCCAAAGTGAAACCGATGTACCGCGAGCTTGTCACGAATCGGATGTTACTAACAGAACTGGCACCAGAATGGTCGTTTGAGGAAATTGAGCAATTTGTAGCGGCCCATCAAAAAGAAGCATGGGTACTGGAAGATTTAGCGGCGCTGTACTATTTACATGCCCGTATAAAAGGCATCCCAGACAAGTGGAAAATGCGCGTCGTCTTTATCGATGAAGTCCAGGATTATTCCTTATTTCAATTAGCCGCCTTAAAGGCTGGATTAGAAACGGATATGTTTACAATGGTCGGCGATTTGGCACAAGGGATTCATAGCTACCGTTCATTAACGGAGTGGGACTCGGTATTGAAGCTATTCCCGCGTGCAACCTATGCGACTTTACAAAAAAGCTATCGGACAACGATTGAAATTATGGACGTAGCCAATCAAATTTTAGCCAAGATGCCTGAAGATTTACCGCTAGTCGAGCCTGTTGTTAGGCATGGAAAAGAACCGACCTTTATGCCATGCGAGGCATTTGACCCTGCTATTATTTCCGAAACCTATCAGCAAATAAAGGGTAACGGGCACCGCTCCATTGCATTAATTGCTAAAACAACAGCCGACGCTAAAACGATGGTGGCACAGTTAACAGCAGCTGGCATGGACATGAATTTACTGGATGAATCGGCTACACTCGACCAATCAAAACTCCTTGTCGTCCCAAGCCATTTAGCAAAAGGGCTGGAATTTGATGCAGTCATGATTGCCGCATTTGATACACCCTTTTATGATCACCCCATTGACCGCAAGCTGTTATATGTAGCGTTAACACGAGCTATGCACGAACTGTATTTAATAGGCCCGAGTCGGGAAACGTTTTTATTATAAAGTGTTGGACCATTAGAAAAAGCTACGCTGATTTGTTCCATCGGCGTAGCTTATTTTCGTTCAGGCACTTTCACAAATAAACTTTTACGTTTTAATTTACTTAATGTTTCTTTTAAACGGTGAATCGCTGACGTACGTTTAGACGCTGGCTTATCTTTCGGTAACGCTGGCATTCGCATGGCATCATCTCCTTTATAGGAGTATATGCTACTGCACGTCCGATTATGCCCTTTTGCACTTCATAATGACGCTGACGAACGAGTATTACCCGCCGAACGCAAAATAATCGACTTGCGCAGATTTACTAAAACCTGCTTTTTGATAAACAGCTAGTGCTTGATTATTATCAAGCTCTACATCTAACAGGACAAATTGTTCACCGCCGCTAAATGCGAACTGCTTAACCGAATTGAGTAGCTCGGTACCAATGCCACGCCCCCCGTATGTTGGATGAACCGCAAGTGCTGTCACCCAATGGGCATCTCCTTCTTTACGTGTCGTCACGGTACCAACGACTGTGCCATTTTCTTCGGCAACCCACAGCACAAGTCCTTCCGTCTGTGAATTAAAGGTAATTAGCTCGAGTGCTTCCTCCTGCAAATCCCCAAAGGCTTCACAGAAAATGTCCACGAGCGCTTCCGTATCCGTCAACTTAAATGGACGAATCGTTACATTATCACGTGTTTCTACTTTTTCGGCACGGGCTTCCAGTGTTGCTTCTGAGAAACTATACACATAACCGCGCTTTTCTAAAAACGCCTTGCCACTCACAACACCTTCCATCATGAGCGCAAGTTCGCCGTCCGCCCCCCGTACCTCAAGCCCTTCACGCACAACCTGATAAACCGCGTCCCCTAGCCCGATTTGACGGTACATCGGTAAGACAACAATCGACCACTCGTACGTATTCAGTCCTAATAAATCAATGGCGCTCGCTAAACCGACTAATTGATTGTCTTCATCGTTATAGACGAGCACAAAAAATCCAGATGCCTCATAGTTTTGTGCATTCGGCAAATTTAAAATCGATTCGTAATGGACCCCATCTGTTTTGTAGGCTTCCTCGCAAAGCCCCTTCATTTCCCTCAATGTTTCTGCATCAACGGGAAACGATACCGTCATAAATGAAAAATTCATATTCCGTACTCCTTGTAAAATGATGTTCTTTATTTTAGAGGAACGATTCCCAATATGCAATTCGTGTTGATGACGGATTTATGCGCGACTTTTCGTAAGTTATACGCGAGTTTCAACACGTTTTACGCGACTTCTCCCATATTTACCGATCTAACAATTCATCTATATCTTTTCCAGCCTTCAGCATGCTTGCATACATCCCATCGCGCGCGATGAGCTCCTCCTGCAAGCCGGCTTCTACAATCTCCCCTTGCTGCAACACAAGGACGACATCTGCATTCCGTACCGTATTTAATCGATGCGCAATGACAAAGCTTGTGCGTCCTTCCATCAGTACTTCCAGCGCTTCTTGAATTTTCATTTCGGTCACCGTATCAATGGAACTGGTTGCTTCATCTAACAGTAAAATGACCGGATCTGCTACTAACGCACGGGCAATCGATAACAACTGCTTTTGCCCTTGTGAAATCTCGCTACCATCGGCTGATAATACGGTGTTATAGCCTTCACCTAGCTTCATAATAAAATCATGAGCATTCGCCTTTTTCGCAGCTTCCACAATCTCTTCATCGGTCGCGTCTAATTTTCCGTACCGAATATTATCGTACACTGTTGCTTCAAATAAAAACGGGTCTTGCAACACAAACGCCATTTGACTACGTAGCGTTTGGCGCGCAATCGAACGAACGTCACGACCATCAAATTCAACACAACCGCTTGCTGTATCATAAAACCTTGCAATTAGCTGCATAATCGTTGTTTTCCCTGCTCCTGTTGAACCGACTAACGCGACCGTTTGTCCTGGCTCAATAGCAAAATGCACGTGACGTAATGTGTCATGTTCTGCAGTTGCATCATATTTAAAAGAGACATCTCGAAATGCAACAGCACCTCGCAGCTGCACGTCTCGACTGCCGTTATCTTCCTCAGTCGGCTCATCCATCACAGCAAATACACGCTCCGCACCCGCGATAGCGGATAACACCGTATTAAACTGGTTCGCTAAGTCGTTTAACGGACGCGTAAACTGGCGCGCATATTCGGCGAAAATGACAATCGTTCCAATGGAGACATGCCCGTTTAATGCCAGTAAGCCCCCCATCCCCGCGACAATTGCAAAGCTCATATTGTTTAATCCATTCATCACTTTCGGAATATAGCCTGAATACGAAAGCGCCCAGAAGCCAACCATGCGAAGACGGCTACTTTTCGCTCTAAATTCCTCAATCACTCGTTCTTCCTGTGAAAATGCCTTCACTACGCGTTGACCAGAAATGGTTTCTTCAATCATGCCATTTAAAGCCCCTAATGCAGCTTGCTGCTCTTTAAATAGCTTCCCCGTACGACGGGTAATCCAGCGCATCGCCCAAAACATGAGCGGAATAATGAGCATCGTCAGCACCGTTAAGAGCGGGCTTAAATACAACATGACAAGGACTGTCCCTGTTAATGTCAGCACACTTGAAAACACTTGAATGAAAGAACTGTTTAATGTCGAACTAACCGTTTCAATATCATTTGTCGCACGGCTCATCAATTCCCCGTGTTGCCGTTGATCAAAGTATGAAACGGGTAGCTTCAGTAGCTTCTCAAACACCCCTGTACGCATTCGGTAAATCGTTTGCTGCGCGATGCCAATCATCCAGTAGTTTTGCAAAAATAAAGAAATCGACAGCACAACATACACACCGATTAACGTAAGAATAATCGTGCGCATCCCTTCAAATTTACCCGGCACCACATAATAGTCAACGATCCGACCGATTAAAAATGGTCCAATCAACGATAAAGCGGAGCTGATGACAACCATGACAAGGACCATCACTAATAAGGCACGCTGTTCATCGACAATGCGCCAAATTCGACTGAGCGTTCGTTTCCAGTCACTGGCACGCGAGCCCTTTGGTTTTTTGCCTGACCCTAAGTCTTCTTTCTTTAAAATACGTTCATAGCCAAAAGGGTTTTGTATGAATTTCACCTACTCCACCTCCTGCTGTGACGCCACAATTTTCTCGTAAAGCGGGCTTGTGTGAAGCAATTGTTCATGTGTACCAAAGCCAACGACTTGCCCTTCATCTAGTAACAAAATTTTATCGGCATCGCGAGCCGTTCGGACTTTTTGTGTCACGACAAGCATCGTTGCCTGCTCTTTCGCTAATGCCTCCCATAGCGCTGCCTCTGTTTTTACATCTAGTGCTGACGTACTATCATCTAAAATTAAAATAGTTGATTTTCGGATTAACGCACGGGCAATCGATAAACGTTGCTTTTGCCCACCCGATAAGTTAACCCCTTTTTGGCCGACACGTGTGTCATACGCGTTCGGAAAACTTTCGACTGCGCCGTGAATTTGCGCTTGTGCGGCCGCTACCTGGACTTCTTCTAGCTCAGCCTCTTGTTTCCCCCAACGTACATTATTAAAGATAGACCCGGTAAAAAGCATCGATTGCTGTGGCACAAAGCCAATCATCTCACGTAGTACATCTAAATCCCACGCTTGTACGTTCCGACCGTTGACATACACTTCGCCAGCAGACACCTCATAAAAACGAGGAATTAAGTTCAGTAACGTTGACTTCCCAGCACCCGTTGCCCCCATGATCGCCAGCTTTTCACCTTGTGACACCGAAAACGATACATTGGATAACACGTCCACGTTCGTATTAGGATATTGGAACGTGACGTTACGAAACGACACTATACCCAGCTGCGAAGCATCGAACTCACGAACCCCTGCTTTCTCTTCCGTGCCTTCTTCGATCAACAAAATTTCTTCCATCCGTTCAGCAGACGCCTTCGCCCGAGCAAAGGCAATAATGATAAACGCAAACATTGAAAATGCACCTGTTACACGCATTGTATAGTTGACGATCGCGACTAAATCGCCGACCTGTGCCTCGCCACTGCGCACTTCCACAGAGCCAAACCACAATACTGCAAGCAAACTAAAGTTCATGATGAGCGTTAGCACAGGCATAATTAATTCCATCGTACGTAGCGCCTTCACCGTATCCATTTGCAAGTTTGACGCCACTTTGCTAAAGCGTGTCGCCTCGTATTGTCCGCGCATATACGCCTTCACTAATCGAATCCCTTGTATGCTTTCTTGCAACACGCGATTCACACGGTCTAGACGGAATTGCACCACTGAAAAATATGTAACGCCTTTTTTCACCATGACTACTAAAAAAATAAGTAAAAAAGGTGCCCCTATTAGTAAAAACATCGCCATTTTGGCATTCACAAAAAACGCCATCGTAATACCGCCAATTACAGATAGCGGCGCACGAAGCATAATACGTAAACTCATAAATAGCACGCTCTGCACCTGTGTAATATCACTCGTCAAACGCGTAATTAAGCTTGACGTCGGAAACTTCAAATAAGTCGCCATCGTAAACGACTGGATTTTCCTAAATAATGCATTGCGTAAATCATAACTAAAACTTTGCGCAGTATGTGCACTAAAATAAGAATTAGTAATACCTGAAACTAGGGCAACCCCTGCTAATCCAAACATGAGTAAACCCCATTGCCCAATTACACCTGTATTCCCTTGCAAAATACCATCATTAATAATTTTGGCAATAATAAGCGGCTGTACAAGCTCCACAAATAGCTCGATCAGCATTAACATTAATGCAATCATCGCTGGCCACTTGTAAGGTTTTATATAAGAAAAAACAGTCTTCACAACAGCATCTCCTCACCAATTCATTCGAGACTCTAATTTCTTTCCAAAATATTATGACATAATCATCTCTACTTTTAAAAGCGGTTCGATTTCACCACTTTAGCACGTCAATTCCTTTTCACCAACGCTCTCTACTCATTTCTTATTTCTATAATCCCATTACTATTTATCATAAAAATTAAGAAAAAAGACCTTATATCTACCTTTATTAAATATTAATATTACATTAATAGTGACTATGCGACTGATATTCCCTATAATATTGTTATACATTTCTGAAATAGGGAGGCGTAATCTATGAGCCCACTACCGATTGACCAAATGAAGAATGAACTAGTCGACCATACCCCTTTCCCATCTTTTTTCATTAATCTTCAAGGTGATTTGTTAGAATCGAATAATTGGAGCGAGGTTTATTTCGGCTATACAGCAGATGACTTTGCGCAAAATTCTTTACGAAATAGCTTATTTGCTTCTGTACACGAAGAAGCTTGGAACGTCATTTTAACGAGTGAACAAGCGATCCGTTTTAATAATTTACAGCTCGTGATGAGCAATGGCAACCTTATCGATGTTTCTTTGTTTACAAAACGTTGTTTATTTAATGATGAACAAGCATTATTCGTCATGAGTATACCACTGGATGCTGTGCACACAATGGGTGATAACTATCAAGAGTTGATCGACCTTCGCAACGGTATTCAATCTTCCTTTATGACGGTCACGCTGGATCATGAAGGCTTCATTGTAAATGGTAATCAGCACTTTTTAAAAACAAGTCATTGGACACCTAAGCGCGTAGTAGGTAAAACATTCTGGCGGTTGTTCCCTGAAACACCAGATAGTGAAAAAATGGCGCAAACGATTTGGAAAACATTAAACAACGGACAAATTTGGCAAGGTGAAGTTGAAAAAGTAACGAAAAACGGAGAATCGTACTGGGTGTATTTAACCGCTATCCCGACAATCGGAACGAAATCAGAGGATACACGCTTTATCCTGATTGAAAAGGACATTACAAAAGAAAAAACGATTCAGCTACAACTCGAAAAAATTGCTTTCATTGATGCACAAACAGGACTAATGAATGTACACCGCTTAGAAAGCGTCATTACAGACATGATTGCAGAAGGTCGCCACTTCTCCTTTGTGTATTTAAGCATTGATAAATTTTATACAATTAAAGACTTACATGATCAGGAAGTCGAAAATGGGTTAATCGTAGAATTTACGAAGCGTATGAAAATGTACTTTCAGGATAGTACAATGGCACGTATTAATGAACATGAATTCGTTGTCATTACTCCGCTACCAGAATGGTTTATACAGGGCTTCTTAAACTACTTGCAGCAACACCCGATTTACAATGATAACATTGCAATTCCACTTGCTATTAGTGGTGGTATTTCGCGTTACCCTGAAGATCAATCGACTTTTTTACAATTAATGAAAGCATCGCTTGCGACAATTGCTACTGTACGTGAAGCAGGTGGCAACAATATCGCTTCGCTATCCAGAGCAACACATAAAACATTAAATCGCCAAGCTGTGATTGAAAAACGTTTACTGCTTGCGCTGAATCAGCAAAATTTACAAGTTTTATACCAACCGCAAATGGATTTACAAACAGGGAAAATTACAACCGTTGAAGCGCTTGTACGCTGGACAGATGAGGAAATTGGGGTCGTTTCACCAGATGAGCTCATTCCCGTCGCCGAGGAAACAGGGTTGATCAATCGTATCGGTGCCTTTATGTTAGAAAAAGCATGTGAACAAGCGGTCGCATGGCATCATGCAGGGATACATGTGAAAGTGAGCATTAACTCCTCTGTACGTGAGTTCCGCGATAAAAACATGGCAAAGTCCATTTTAGAAACATTAGAGAAAACAAATTGTCCTGCTCAGCTCATTCAAATTGAAATTACGGAAAAGTTCGCATTAGAAGCAGAAGGCGAAACATCGATTATTAATCAAATGCGTCAACTTGAAGAAAAAGGCATTGTCTTCGTCCTTGATGACTTTGGGACTGGCTATGCATCATTCCGCTATATGCAACTATTACCAATTGAAATTTTAAAAATTGATCAGACATTTATTAGCTCTTTAACAAAATCTGAAAAAACACAGCGCCTCATTGATGGCATGATCCAACTGGGCAAATCGATGAACTTAACTGTACTGGCAGAAGGTGTGGAAACAGAAGAACAAAAGAGCTTGCTTGAAAGCTATGGTTGCGATAGCATACAAGGTTACTATCTTAGTAAACCAGTGGAATGGGAAGAAATCGAACGTTTATATAAAGCACGCTAATAAAAAGGACTGCTCGAATCCGAGTAGTCCTTTTGTGTGCCATGTGTAATGGATGCGTTACCTCGTCACTTTAGGCGGCATTTTTGTTGCTTTCTTTTCTTTTACAAAGGATTGAATCGATGTGCGTCCTTTGCGCATAAAGCGGAACATTAATTGCATGATGACCTCTGCGAAAACAAGCCCCATCGCAATGGCACCTGAGATTAAAAAGGCGCGCATCCCATATTCCATCCCTGTTAAATAATCGACTTCTACCACGCTACGCATCGCATTATAAGCAATGCCTCCTGGGACAAGCGGAATAATACCCGATACACTAAACACAATCATCGGCATCCGGAGGCGACGTGCATAAATGTAGGCAACAATGGCGACGACAAACGCCCCAACAAACGAGGCATGCACCTCATACACACCCGCCTGCGATAATACATGGAAAATCGTCCAACCAAGTGTCCCGACGATACCACACCACGGAATCGCTTTGATCGGCACATTAAAAATGACACCAAAGCAAGCTGTTCCTAAAAAACTAAGTCCAATTTGTATAAAAATGTCCATTGATGCGCCTCCTTAAAACGACAGCACAAGTGCGATGCCTGAACCGATCGCAAAGGCTGTTAAAAAGGCTTCTGCCCCTTTTGCCATTCCTGCTGTAAAATGTCCTGCCATCATATCCCGTACTGCATTTGTAATGAGTAATCCCGGCACGAGTGGCATGACACCACCAAGAAGAATTTTATCTAAATGTGTCCCTAAACCGTATTTCACGGCCAAAAAACCAATGACCCCAACGACAAGTGCAGCAAAAAATTCTGAGAAAAATTTCACTCTTGTCATATCATGGACAACCGTCACCGCATATAATCCAATACCCCCTGCTACGAAAGCAGCTGGGACATCTGACCACTGTCCATTAAACAAAATTAAGAAACAACTACTAGCGACAGAAGCTGCCAACATTTGTATAATAATTGGTAAGAAATAATTCGTTTTCTGTATCTTATTTAACTCGTCATACGCCTGTTCTAGTGTTATGATGTGAGATGTAAGTTTACGAGATACATTATTTACAAGTGTGATTTTATGCAAATCCGTAATTCTTGTCGAAATAGATGTAATTCTAGTAGGCTGTGTTCGGCCAAGCGAAAAAATAATCCCTGTCGGCGTCACATAACTTTGTGCACCTTCTAAATTTTGCGACCGCGCCATTCGAAGCATTGTATCTTCTACACGATAAGTTTCGGCCCCGCTTTCCATCATAATACGACCTGCTAGTAAAATGCAGTCAATGGCCATTTCATTGTTTTTTTCATGCATGCTCATATGGAACGGAACCTCCTTTTAAACTAGACACATCTTAACGAATAAATAGCGAAAGCTCAACTTCTTTTTTCAAAAAACTGATGCATATGTTACATCATAGAGAGGAGCACAAACATCATGAGAATTACACGGAAGAAAAAACGCGGACCTTGGATTGATCTGGCGTTGATTACTTCCATCTTATTATTAGTTAGTATTATTATTTTCTTTACCATTATGGACGATACATTAACTGGTCATGACAATGAAGTGATTGCGACAGATTCGATTGTTGACTCAAGTATAACCGAAGCAGAATCTGCATTCCCAGGCATTCGCATCATTTCTGATATGTCAAATGACCCGGACTTGCCGTTTGCGATTCAATACCCACAAACAGCCGATGAGAATTTTAATGTGCTAATTGAAGATTATATTAACTCTTCTAAAAAAGCCTACATAAATGCGATGCGACCAAAGAAAGATACGCGTAAAATAGAAAAACTTTCTGGTGAACTAAATATTCACTTTGATACATATCAATATAACGAAAATTACTATTCTTTTGTTTTTACAGAACGTATGTCTACGAATGAGAAGTCGACAAAGACAACATTAAAAACCGTTTTCTATCATATTGAAACAGCACAAGTATTAGATATTCGCACACTACTTGGTGAAGATACTAAAAACTTAGAAACGTTTGCCAGTCATGTCCGTGAATTACTAAAAGCCAATCCAGATTTACAAGACGTATTAATCGCAGAAGAAGTGGACTTAGCAACAGAAGCGCGATGGGTATTATTTGATAAATTCGCCATCCATCAAGATGAACTATACATTTATTTTGATGAAGGAACGATTGCACCACCTGAACAAGGTCCCATTTCCGTGCAAGTATCGATGTCATTTTTAAATCCACTGCTTGCTTCAGCATTCCAAATGCAGATGGTGGAAGTCGATGCACCTGCGGATGGCGTAGTGGATGACAACAAAAAACGGGTCGCACTCACTTTTGATGATGGACCACATCCAGAAGTAACCACTCAAATTCTTGATAGCTTAGATCGCCACAACGCAAAAGGGACATTCTTTATGCTCGGTAATCGGGTACAATACTATCCTGAAATTGCACGTGAGGTACTAAAGCGTGGTCACGAGATTGGCAACCATACATGGAGTCATCCCGTACTACCAAAACTATCACAATCACAAATTATGAATGAATTTACAATAACAGAACAGGCACTTGTCGAGGCGATTGGGCAAGAATCGACTGTATTCCGTCCACCATACGGGGCAACAAACGAAGCGATTAATACGATGATTCCCCATAATGTCGTGCTTTGGTCAATCGATACACTCGATTGGCAACACCGCGATGCACAACAGCTCGTACAAATCGTCAAACAGCAAATGCACAATAACGCCATTATTTTAATGCACGATATTCATCAGTCAACAGCAGATGGCTTAAATGGCATCCTAGACTACTTAGCAAGTGAAGGCTATGAGTTTGTCACAGTCAGCGAAATTCTACCTTATCGGTAATACACAAAAGGCACCTAGAGATCCCCTAGATGCCTTTTGTTTTATTTGAGCGGTATACTTTTTAGCTTTTTAAATGTGTGTTTGTTATAAGCCGTTATTTCATTGTTCGCAACCGTATATAATGTATCCTCAATATACAGCAATCGTTTGACCATTTTACGCCAATCTTCATATTGCTCATTTTTTGCTTTTGTCACCAAATCCCCTGCTAGCTCAATGCCCTCGGGCGTAATATGGTAAACAAGCGCGCCCGAGCCAATATAGCCGTCTTGATCGTAAATGGCAATCGGGAAACCGTAATGTCCGTTCGCTGTATCACGGTACAATGCTTTATGGTCATGCTGTACATCTGAATATGTGCCACGTCCACCGATAATCTCGTTGTCTACTTCAATCGGATGTGCAACATCTGTCACATCAAAGAGCGACACCTTCATACCCATTGTATACACCATTGGTTGTTTAGAATATGAATCCACCTCTATCTTTGTATCATAGCCAATGCCGATTAAATGATTCTCGTCAAGCGGATGCAAGTAATTACTAAAGCCAGGAATTTTCAGCTCCCCTAGCACATTCGGATTCGTAGGGTCTGCTACATCAATGACAAAGAGCGGGTCTGTTTCTTTAAATGTCACAATATACGCTTTCTCTCCCATAAAGCGCACAGAGTAAATACGCTCACCACGTGCTAAATCCGTTAATTTCCCCACCTCATTTAAACGCTCATCATAAATAATTAGGTGGTTATTCGAGTTAGCCTCTCTTCCAGATGCACTGCCTGTCGTTGTCGCAACGCGGAAGTACCCGTTATACTCATCCATCGAAAACTGATTTAAAACCGTCCCTTCCAGTGTTGTACGTGCTGTCAGTTCAATCTTCGTCCCATCAATCGCAAATTTATATAATTCTGTATTGCTTTGCATCGAGAAAGCAATCTCCGTTGTCGCACGAATCGTTTTTGGAGCGAATGCCCTATAATTTGGCGCTGTCATGTAAATGGCCTCTGTTGACATATACATACCTGACCCAGCCCCTAAAAATGTCTGTGCTTTAAATTCAGCTGTTTCATAATGATGTAAATCGATTGCGGAAACGATTGTGTAGTTCGCTTCCTTACTGCCAGGGAACAGACGAATACTATCTAGCGCTGCATGCGTAACAGACGCATCATTTGAGTCGAATAATTGGGGACGTAGCTCCACCTCTTCTTCCTCTCGGAGCAACCAATAATTTGGTGCTGTATTCGTCACGATATATAACACATCCTTATATTCGCGCACTCCCACTGCATGGCCTTCTTGCCCCACTTCCCGAACTAATTTTGGCTTTTGATGATTCGTTACATCATACATCGCCATTTTAGTCATCATTGCCCCTGTATAATAGCCTTCTTTTGTCCGAGATTCGGTATATTGGTCGTACAGTACAATCAGTTTGTTATCATGTAACAGCAGCTTCGATGGATACACGTCTTTTAATTCGATTTTACTCACTACTTTTAGCTGCTTCGCATCCGTAATAAACACGGTCTGATCTGTCATCGTGTAAATGTACTTGCCATCTGTGACCGTGACATCCCCCTCTTCAATCCCGTCCACTTGGTTGTTCGTTTCAGAATGGGATACGGCTTTATCTGAACTCGAATTAGCCATCTCCATTGATTCCTCTTCTACCCCTGTGACAGCATCTCCCATCGTTACTTGCTGTTCATTTAAAATCGATTGGAAATAGATTGTTAAGTCCTCTAGTGATGCAATCGTTTGCAGCTCATCTACGACCGAAAATGACACCGTTGCCCCCGCACTTACCCTTTTCTTGAAAGCTTGTTCCGCGACATGAATCGTATAGTCCCCTTTTGGTAAATCGTGAATAATGAGCACCTTTTCCTCAATGGACATTTTCGGCTTTACGACATGCCCTTTTGCATCGGTAATCGAAATCGTCCCGTTTGTAAGGCTTTCCTCTTTTAATACTTCATTAAAGCTTGCATGAAACTGTTGATTTTCGAAAATAGCGGACGTAGCATACACTTGCACTTGTTGGCTAAAGAAAGACACCGCCACAATCGTTAAAACCGCGAGAAATGTCACAACGCCGCCCACATACCACTTGCCTTTATACTTCATTTTTATTCACACCCCTTCTTTTCAGATTAGACTGATGAGCGCGAAAAAAAGTTACATTTTATTCATAATTTTTGGTTAATTTTTCAATTATAAAAAATACCCGAACCTCTATCATAATAATTAGTCTGCATCTTATTATCATTTTGGATATCGGTAATAAATGGTGGAATTAAATTATACTTAACAAATAACAGAAATGAATTTTACAGCAAAAAATAACAGTATTGAACTTACTGCACAAAAAGTTTTAATACATAGCGGATGAGTTTATAAGGTGCTGGTGGATATTTTCATTTACTTGAGTTGGATTATCTAAATTAGTTGCATGATGGGCATTGTTTATGATTTTCAAGTGTGATTGCTTAATGTTGTTATGTAGATACTCCTGCTGTCTTTTTATCATGGTATCGTGGTCACCGTATAATATTAATGTAGAACAATTCACTTTATCTAATTCATTTCCACTTTCCATTTTGGAGACGGCATTCCATATACGAACGCAATTCTTATAAGACATCGATGCAACTGTGGAATGAATATAATGTTTATTCTCCTTATTAAACTTAGATAATGTATACGCCTGTATTTTTGCAGAAAGTGACATCGGAATAAACAAGTTGGAAAAACGATTAATAGGAACTAGTAACTTTTCGTACCAATTGAATTGGTTTGTGAAGGGTGTACCTATTAATATAAGAGATTTTACGTATTCTGGATGATGGATAGCTGTTTGCAAAGAAATATGTCCACCCATTGATAAACCACATAAATGAGCATTTTTAATTTGTAGATAATTCATCAAGCCAATTAAATCTTTTCTGAAACCTTCTGCATACACCTTCCCTTTTGGGAGAGAGGATGCTCCATGACCACGAACATC
Organism: Lysinibacillus sp. KU-BSD001; assembly: GCF_042920265.1. Taxonomy (NCBI): domain Bacteria; kingdom Bacillati; phylum Bacillota; class Bacilli; order Caryophanales; family Bacillaceae; genus Lysinibacillus; species Lysinibacillus sp. KU-BSD001. Next base: position 403,135 of record NZ_JBDQZI010000002.1, read on the forward strand.
CCAGGTGATGGTTTGATAATATTGAGAAAAATAATCTATCTGTTTATCCCATTGTTTATGATCCCATGATGCACCGTGGGTAAAAATTATTGGTTCACCTGCCCCTTTAGTTTCATAGTATAAATCTACATTATTAATTGTACATTTTGGCATGACTAATACCTCCTAACTATTTAAATAAATATACTTTGAGAAACCACCCACTAAAAAACAACGTAGTAGAAGATGGTGGCTGTGATTGTTTTATGATTGGACAAGTTATTTACATTGGGAGCGTAGATTGGACTGTTTAAAATACTATGAAGCTACTAATTTAGGAAATTCAATTAACGCATTAAATAGTATGACGGAGCTTATTGATAACGTTTTGTATGCAGTAATCTAATCAATATTTTGTAAATGATTGATAAGAAACAAGGAAAACATTAGAGAATAAAGAATAATAACATGAGATGTAGTGAAATATGTTTTAAGTTCAATTGTGACAAAACCTCAAGTAATGTGTTCACATAAAAATAAAGACCTATACCTCAATGCAAGATATAGGCCTAGAAAATTCTAAATTAATCTGTTTTTAATAACGAATACATATTGATGTCAACAAAGTTTCCTTTAGATTTTTCGTATTGTCTTAGCGTTCCTTCAAATGTGAACTTAAGTTTTTGTAAAACCTTGATAGAATTCACATTTGCAGGTTCTACCTTTGCTTCGATTCTATTTAGTTTCAAAGTTTCGAAAGCATAATTGAGTAATGCACTAATCCCTTCTGGAGCATACCCCATGCCCCAATAGGCTTTAGCGATATCATAACCAATCTCGACTTTAGCATTTTCAAAGTCTATAAAATTGAATCCGCAAGTACCAATTATTTCGTTGGATTTTCGCTCAATCATGCTGAACCGAATAGCTTCACTAGCCTCAGCCAACTCCTCAAAAAGTTCAATCATTTCTTTTGCTTGCGACTCGTGTGTAAAGCTAGAGATGTTCATAAATTTCGCTACATCTGGATCAGACCAAATTTTAAACAGGCGATGTGCGTCTGAAACTTCCATTCTTCTTAAATGTAATCTTTGGGTGTTTAGTTCTTTTATCAATACTTTTACCTCCAATATTTTTAATCAGTTAGATAAAAAATATTGCCATCTGCGCATAATTCAGTCCTTTCAAGTTTGTATGATTTTAGTATACCCAGAGTAAAAAAATAAAGGAACATTAGTAACTACGGTAGATACGTTGAAAGAAATACTAAAAGAGGTTTGTCCAGTCATTCTATAACTTTTTAAAAATTACCCAGCATTCCGTCAAAAATACCATAGGGTCACTATTTTAGAAGTAACCCAAAAATAAACTACAAGAGACTACTTGAACTTTTGAGGTTGCTTAACTTTCATTGAAGCTACTTCTCCGCAATTCGTACAAATAGTCAAAATTAGTGGTGAACTCGAAAAATGGACCATATCGAGCTTAACAGGTTTTACATTTGCCATAGAGCCGCCTAATTCACCTTGTGCGAAGGAATCATTACCACAAGCTTTACAAACTAATCTATCGTTCCCCATGTTATCACCTCTTTATACAATATATGTAAATTTTAACATAAAAAGACACTTAACGTTGGGTGCTCCAGTAAACTAATGAACAATTCGTCCACTAAACGCAAAAGAGCGATTAAAACATTGCTCTAAAACCCTAATATCCATTACAGAAAATCATTTGTTTTTTTCAAGTGCTTGAATGCGTTTTTCTAACTTCTTGATTTTCATATCATTAAGTACAGCAATGACTGTTGCTGTCAAAGCAAAGGTGTACACTACGAATATACTCACCGAAAAACCCCCTAATATTTTACAAATTGATCATACCATAAAAAATTACAATGTCTTTAAACTTTACAGCAAATTACTTAACAACATGAGTAAATGATTTCATAACAATGAAAGAAGGGATTCCACTACTTATTACGAATACCTCTATTTTTATCCTCATCATAAAAGCCTATGATTGTGATTTTAGCTTGTCCACGCATCCAATGAGGGGACTAGTTGATTTTCGCGGAGAGCGAGTACGTTTAACAACAAAAGCTAATGCCTCGAAACAAATTCGAGGCATTACTCCGTGCATATAAAATTTTCACCTTACCATTTTACAATCATGGATGAGCGGTGGGATGTTTCTTTAATGACAATGCCGCGTTTCGTCATCTCTTGAATAAACTCGCTTCCTGGTACAACGATCTCTGGTGGCAATACACCGCGTTGTGCAATCACCCCATTGCCAATCATTTGTGCCACAACCGATACGGTGCAGGCCGTTGCACGGGCCATCGCCGTAATATTCGCTGCTACATCTTTCCGCACGACCATCTCATATTCATACGTATATTGCTCTTCATCTTTCTGACCAGCAATAATCGCACGAAGCAGCACGGCATCTACCTTTTTCCCAAGGTCCAGCTTTTTCTTTAATGCTTCACGTACAACCGTGCGTACAGCGATGTCTTGGTCCTCGACTTGTACTGTATTGTCTTTACTTAAAAAGCCCAAATCGGCAAGCAGCTTAAACTTTTCTGCATGCCCCTTATAGCGAATCGTTTTATACTCCAGTGTTTTGACATGTGGAAACGTTTTGTACAACGTTGAAATCCCACCTGATGTATAAAACGCTTCTAATACACCAAACTCCTCAAAATAAATCGGTTCAATGCCTGTCAGCGACTCTACTTCTGTCAATTTCCCTTTTTGAATCGCTTTACTTGGTTCTGTATAATGATCAAACACACCTTCCAGTGAGAATACACGTGTATAATGCAGTGGCGGTTTTGGTTCGGTCGGAATGCCACCTACGTATAATTTAATCGATTCCACTTTATCTAATTTTGTGGCACCGTATCCTGTTAAAATATTAATCATACCCGGTGCTACCCCTAAATCCGGTATAATTGTCACATTATTTCTCTTTGCTTCCTCTGTGCGTTGTAAAATCTTCTCTGTGACACCCCCAATATGCCCGCCTAAATCGACTGCATGTACGCCTGTTTCAATGGCCGCTTGTGCGACACGTTCATTAAATGTATAAAATAATGCATTGACTACAACATTCCCGCGTATGATCACATCTCGTAGTGCTTGATCGCATTCTGCATTTAATGCGACAACCTCAATTTTATTTGTATCAAGTGTTGCAGCAAATGCTTTCGCTGCCTCTGTATCGATATCTGCTAACAATACTTTTTCTACATGATCACTTGCGACTAAATCACGCGCAACCTCTTTCCCCATCAAGCCCGCCCCTAAAACGACTACTTTCATACAAAACATCCCCCTTTGTTTGTATTGTTAAGTGTCAATTTGTGCACGCTGTAACTTTCCACTATAGTCCACATAAATACTCTTCCACTCTGTATACACATCGAGTGCGGCCTGACCGGAATCCCGATGACCGTTCCCTGTTCCCTTTGTGCCACCGAATGGTAAGTGAATTTCTGCGCCTGTTGTGCCTGCATTGACATACACAATGCCCGTATCAAGTAAATGTTGTGCTTTGAAAATCGTATTCACGTCTTGCGAGAAAATAGAACTAGAGAGACCAAATTTCACGCCGTTATTGACTTCAATCGCCTCTTCTAGACTCCCTACTTCAATGATACTAATGACAGGTCCGAAAATTTCCTCTTGTGCGATAATCATATCTGGTCGTACATCCGTAAAGAGCGTCGGTTCAAAATAAACGCCTTTGTCATAGGGTGGTTCCGTTAAAATGTTGCCACCACGTACCAATGTAGCGCCTTGTTGTTTACCGATTTGCACGTAATGATTAATTTTCTCTAATGCGGCTTTATTGATCACAGGACCTACTTTCGTCGTTGGATCCAGTCCGTCCCCAATCGTTAATTCATCCATTGCCTTTAATAAGCGATGAACGACTTCTTCTTTCACATCTCTATGCACAATCACACGACTACACGCTGTACAACGCTGCCCTGCTGTTCCAAAAGCACTCCATAAAATGCCTTCCACTGCTAATTCGATATTGGCATCATCCATCACAATGACTGCATTTTTGCCGCCCAGTTCAAGCGATACCTTTTTTAACAATTTGCCCCCAAGTTCGGCTACTTTACTACCCGTTGCATTCGACCCCGTAAATGAAATAATGCGAATGTCCGGATGCTCTACGATCGCAGTGCCAACAGTAGGTCCCGTACCAAATACAATATTGACAACACCAGGTGGCAAACCGACCTCTTCAAAAATTTTACCGAGTTCATAGGCCATGAGTGGCGCTTCATTTGACGGCTTCCATACGACTGTATTCCCTGCAACAAGTGCCGGAAATGCTTTCCACGATGCAATGGCGATTGGAAAATTCCATGGTGTAATGAGACCCGCTACCCCAACTGGTGCACGCACACTCATCGCAAATTTATTGGCAAGCTCGGAAGGAACAGTCTCACCAAATAAACGACGCCCCTCACCTGCCATATAAAACGCCATATCAATGGCTTCCTGTACTTCACCACGTGCCTCTTCAATCACTTTGCCCATCTCTTTTGTGAGCAGCTCCGCTAAGTATTCTTTCTTCTCTTTTAATTTAAAACCAATTTCATATAAATAATCCGCTCGTTTTGGTGCGGGAACCTGTGCCCATTGTTTTTGTGCATGCTTTGCGGCAATTGCTGCCTCATTGACGTCATGCGCAGTCGACAATGGGATTGTTGCAAGTTGTTCACCCGTGGCGGGATTGATGACCGGCATCGTTTTTACGCTTGTCGCCACCCAATGCCCATTAATATAATTTTCCACTCCCATCTTTCAGACCCCCTTTTATGTAATTTTATTCTACATTTTCTACTTTAAACCCTTTTTCTCTCATATATATTCCCATGAAATATTTTTCCCTAAATGATGAAACTTTTTGTACACTTACGCAGTATTATCTAATAAATAACTTTTTTCTGGAGGCGAGTACATGAATAATCATGAGATTGATTACAAACTTTACGGTGATGATATGCAATTTGTGGAGGTAGAATTAGACCCACAGGAAACCGTCGTTGCTGAAGCGGGTGCTTTAATGATGATGGAAGATGATATTAAGATGGAAACAATATTTGGTGATGGTTCTAATAATCGTGGTAGTGGCTTGATGGGTAAGCTGATGGGTGCTGGAAAACGAATTCTAACAGGCGAAAGCTTATTTATGACGACCTTTACAAACGAAGGCTCCGGCAAACGTCACGTGTACTTCGCTTCCCCTTATCCTGGAAAAATCATTCCAATGGACTTAAGTACATTAAACGGCAAAATTATTTGTCAAAAAGATGCCTTTTTAGCTGCAGCAAAAGGCGTTGAAGTCGGCATTGAATTTCAGCGTAAATTAGGGACAGGCTTCTTCGGCGGTGAAGGATTTATTATGCAAAAGCTTGAAGGCGATGGCATGGCCTTTATCCATGCAGGTGGTACCATTCACGAACGCAAATTACAACCAGGTGAGCGTCTACGTATTGATACAGGATGTTTAGTCGCAATGACGGCTGACGTAGACTACAGCATTGAAGCAGTAGGCGGCGTTAAAACAGCATTATTCGGTGGCGAAGGCATCTTCTTTGCAACACTACGTGGGCCTGGTACAGTATGGGTACAATCATTACCGTTCAGCCGCTTAGCGAGCCGTGTATTCGCAGCAGCTCCGATGTCACAAGGCGGTGGCGGTCAGTCTTCAGGTGAAGGCGGAATCGGTGGACTGTTTGATTTGTTCAATAAATAACTGTACGCTAAATCATCGATAAATATGCATAAGTAAGATATACCTCGCTTTCACATAGTGGGAGTCCATACAAAAAAGAGCATGCCTGCTTTAATAAGGGATGCTCTTTACGTATGTTACAACGTTTGAATTGTTTCCTCTAATTTTGTCGCAGCCTCTTCTAAACGTTCAGAAGATTCACCAATACGCTCCGCTACAACGGACAGTTTTTCTACTTGTATGCCTACATGTTCAAAATCGGCAATAGTTGTCTCAATAGAATGTGAAATGTTCGTAAATGATGCAAGCGATTTTTTATTTTCTTCTATGCCCTCTCCTACAAGGGTTTGAATGTTATGAATCGCTTCAATGACTTGATTTGTCACGGCGCTCGAATCCCCTATCAATAAGGCGATCTGCTCCACGGACTGCTTTGTTTGATCGGCTAATTTTCGCACCTCATCTGCGACAACAGCAAACCCCTTTCCGTGCACGCCCGCTCTTGCTGCTTCAATAGCTGAGTTTAAGGCGAGTAGGTTCGTCTGATTGGCGATCCCTTTAACGATTTCAACTACCGCTTTAATTTCTGAAGAGGAAGCGTCTAATTCCTTTACCATAGCTGTCATCTGTATCGTTTTCTCGTTAATTTGAGACGTTTGTTCACTTAAGTAGTGCATTTGCACCGTACCTTCTTCCGATGCCTCTTTCGTTTCACGTGCATCATGAATACTACTTTGTAATTGTGCATTCACTTCTTTTATACTCGCTACTAGTTTCACGACCGCCTCGTATGTTTCTTGTGACTGCACCTCTAAATTGTGTGAAATACGTCCGATTGTGTCACGTACATCTTGTTTAATTTGATTTTGTTGCTCTTGAAACATGTGAGCTGCTACTTTTTCATATTCCTCTAACACAATCTGTTGTTCAAAATTACAAATTTTACTTAAAGAATTGATAATAAGTTCTGTCTCTACGACATCTAGATCTAAGGAGAATATAATGCTTCGTATCATGTTTTCAATCTTTTGAAACGCGCCTAAATACCATTGGGTTGTCAATCCAATACGTACATGCATTAACGACACACGTGCGCGTTTTTCCAAAAAGGCATGATCGATACGCCCATCGAACATTTCAATAATGTGATGACGTAATGTTTGGTGAAGACGTTCAGACGTAGTGTGCTCGTTAATAATATTATAAAACTCTGGTACACTTTCAATCGTTTCATAAAATGCATCGACCACTTCTTTAATATGCACTTCTACATAAGGTTTGATAGCTCGGACTCTATGCAGATCCTCGACCGTTAAGTCAATTATTTTCAGCTGCAATAAGCGAGCAGCATCTTCAATAAAAATCCCTACTCCATTAAACTGCGTGTCGATAATAGATTGTTTTTCCCGTCTATTTCTATTAAATAGAAACATCTTCCACCTCTCCATTCCTTAGCATTCCCCTCCTACTTGAAACAATTATCTCTTTCTACAATATAGTAAAAAATTTGAACTTATTACAATAATTTTCTCGCTTATAATAGAAAATGACAACGTTTTTTTTAAATGTTGTCATACTTTTTATGCCTTATTAACGTAAAAATACCGACTAATGAAAGCTTCACTTTACTTCAGTACATCATATGCAATACAAAGGGGATTATTTAAATAGGCAGCACGCCTACTGTGTTAAGCCGTGCACTCCGCTTTTGCTCTAAATAAAAATGGCAACCTCCTTTTGAGGAGACTGCCATTTTTATTATAGATATACAATCGCCATTAAAATAACCGCGACAATAATACGATACACCGCAAATGGTGTTAATTTCACACGTGAAATTAATTTTAAGAAGAATTTAATCGAAATGAGTGCGAAAATAAATGCACTTACAAAGCCAACAATATAGAAGCTAAGGTGATCTAGATTAATTTGATCCCAGTTTTTCACAAGCGATAATCCACTCGCGCCTGCCATAATCGGCACCGCCATAATGAACGTAAAATCCGCTGCTGTTTTATGGTCAAGTCCAAGTAACACACCACCTGAAATCGTTGCACCTGAGCGCGAGAATCCAGGCCATAATGATAAACATTGCACAAGACCAATCTTGAATGCTTTTCCGTAAGAAATATTATCCAGTGACGTAATTTTTGGTCGCTTCGGTCCAAATTTATCGGCAATAATCATTAAAAATGCACCGATGAATAAACCGATAATCACCGTTTCAATCCCAAATAAATTTTCATCGATATAATCTTCGAATAATACACCAAACACACCGGCTGGAATAATGCCGACAATAACATGTCCTAAGTTAAAGCGTGTCGTTGTGTGCCCTTCCATTTTATAAAGCCCAACTAAGCTGAGCATGCGCTTCCACATGACAACGACGACCGCTAAAATAGACCCTAGCTGAATGACAATTTTAAATGTATTGGCTGAGCCCTGCCCTAAAAACTCCGTTGTTTTTAACCATAAATCATCGACAATAATCATATGCCCTGTTGAAGAGACAGGGGCAAACTCCGTCATCCCCTCGACAAAGCCGAGGATGAGCGCTTTTAATAATTCCAAAAACTCCATTGTTGTACTCCTTATTTTGTAAATTCAATATCAACTACCCACAATTCCGATTGAGAACCAATGCGTGTCGGTGGCCCCCAAAAGCCAAAGCCACTGGATACAAGTGCATGCATGGTGCCTTTTAACCGATGACCATAGTCAAGCTCAAATAGTTTGGATGTGATAAAATGATTCGGCCACATTTGTCCGCGATGTGTATGCCCTGACACATGAAAATCGACACCTAAATGGGATGGTGTTGCTAAATCATTCGGCGTATGATTCATCACAAACCAAGGTTTTGACTCGTCTGTCGGCTTTAACTGTTTTAATAGTTGTCGTGATGTATTTGTCAAATCTTCTTGCCCTGTTAAATAGAAACGATTGTCAATTAAAATGGTTTCATCGAGTAACATTTTTACATTCGAGGCTTCCATTTCTGAAATGAGTAAGGGGATTTTTCGACCGTAATATTCATGGTTCCCTAACACCCCGTAAACACCATATGTCGTCTTCAATTGCTTCATGACTTCGTGCATTCCGTCTTCGATATACCATGCTGGATCATCATCAATTAAATCCCCGGCAAGCAATACGATATCCGGCTGTGCTTCATTTGCTAGGTTCACGAACTTTTGTAAATGTCCTTTGTTGGACAACACCCCTAAATGAAAATCAGATGCGACAACAACACGTAGCGGCTCCCCTTCTTTTTCAATTTCAATGGTCAACTCACGTGTAACTGGCGTATAGGCATTATATGTGCCAATGGCAAATAAAACAACAAGCACTATCATACCAAATGTCCCAACCCATAGCACACTCTTAAATGGTGTCAGCCAAATGACGAGATTGACTATCAAACAAATCACAAGTCCATATTGGAACACAAACATCCAATAGTTACCAATAACTGCCAGTGGCTTCAATAGTTCATGCATCCGCCCTAAAATAAAGCTAAATGAAACAATAAATAAAACAAGCCAATACACCACCTCAAAACGAAAGATATTGAGTGCCATCAGCCACTGCTTCAAGTTCCAGCCTAAATAACCTGTCATGCCGCTATATATCGCAACAACAAGTACCCCTATCAATAGTCGCATGTGCCCCACGCTCCCTATTTTTATATCGTTTACTACTGAAAAATTATAGCATAATAGCATGTGCCACTGTAGTACCAGCTTGGTACCAGGCACTTCCCTGGTACCAAGCTGGTACAAAAAAGCGCCTTCCTATAGAAGGCGCTCCCCATTACCCGATATTCACTTTCACAATCACTTTAAACAAATCACCATCTACATCAATAACAAGTGACCCACCATGTAAATCCACAATCGATTGTGCAATGGCTAGCCCCAGTCCTGAGCCTTCCGTATGCCGTGACGTATCTGCACGTTTAAAGCGCTCTGTTAATTCTTCCACATTACCACCGAGCTCGTACTTGGCGATATTTTTCACTGCCAACTCCGCTACACCTGCTACGGCTCGTAATGATACGTATACACGCGTGCCTTCTAAGCTATATTTACGGGCATTGACAAGCAAGTTATCGACAACACGCCACCACTTTTGACCATCCACATACGCATAAATTGGTTGTTCATGAATCGTCACACGTAAATCGAGACCAGCCGCCGTAAAATCCTCTTCATGCTCCACTACGGTTTGTTGGAGCATTTGCGCTAAATCGACGCGTTGCTTCAAAATCTCAATATTACCGCTCGCCATTTTTGATACTTCAAATAAATCCTCAATTAACGTTTTTAATCGCGCAGATTTTTTATCTAAAATATCCACGTATTTTGTCCGTTCGTCTTCTGGCAAATCGGGGTTTTTCAATAAATCCGTATACGTAATAATCGACGTCAGCGGTGTACGTAAATCGTGGCTCACATTCGTGATGAGCTCTGTTTTTAACCGTTCGCTTTTAGCACGCTCATGCATCGATAACTCCACACCTTGACGTAAAGCATTTAAATTCTCCGCATGTTTCGCAATCGGTGAATTCCCTTTTACTTCAATCGCCGTCGTTAAACGGCCTGCCGCCATGTCCTCTGTTTTCTGCATCACACGGTTTAGGTAGCCCATGCGTTTTAAATACACATACAACACAGGTAACAAAACGAACATAAATAACGGGGCATAAATTAACAGTAACGCTGGCTGTAATAACACACCCGCAAACCCAAGCCCTGCAAGGAAAAAGACGATAAACATGGCGACCGTTTGTTGACCAATCGATTTATTTAAAAAGGCTTCTCGCCCTGCTTCTACTAAACGGATAAAAATCGAATTTTCCGCCGAAAGCCCTTCACGTTTTACAGCATCATATCCCCATATCGCTGTCACAATCGCAACTGCGGTGAAAGCAAAACCAAATAAAAATAGCACAGCTTCTTCAAAGTTTAAATAATACTCACTTCGATAAATAAAATATGCCTGTGATTCAATACGATACGGAAAACTTTCTATAAAATTAAATGCCAGTAATCCTGTGATCATCGGAATGACTAAACGAATATCAAGCGGTAAACGATGGAACTTTTCTTCTAGCTCTGGAACAGTTGAAAAAAGTTCGCGACTGGGCTTTAACATCGTAGCGAGTAAACTAATTGACACTAAACTGATGACCCAAAGTGTATATAACACCCACTTTTGAAGTGTAAAAATATTATACGATTCTGCAAATCCCGTTTCATCCATAGCTGATTTTAATAACGATACTTCTCCTGTAAACGATTGACTTGCATTCGATAAGTCCATGTACGTATTACTAATTCCTGCGCTATCTGCTATATAATCATCTAAATAAATAGCGCGATCTCCGTCTATATATAATTCATCGCCTTTTTTAAACTGTGTACGATTGACGATTTTTTCTGGAGATTTTTTTTCGTATACTTCTCCCGCTTCATTCGTTAATCGATACGTGAAATAGCTATATTGCTCTTTAAACTGACGAGCCCTTTTTTCATATTCTACTTTATATTTGGCTAATGCTTGCTTCTTGATTGCAAGTATTTTTTCCTTTACTACTTCATCACTCTCAAAATTCCTTCGTACTTCCGCTAACTTTTGATCCCGCTCTTGCTGTAAGCGTTGCGCTTCACTTGTAGCTGGCGCAGTATCCGTTTTTTCTTCCGCAGTTGTTTCTTCCTGCGTCGTTACTGTTTCTGTTTCTGTGACGGTCTCCTCACTAGTTACTGCACTTTCATACTGCGCGCGAATATTCGCCAGTTGTTCTTCCAGTGAGCCGTAGTACTCACGATAATACATAATTTCGTCATCATTCACTTGAATAGCACGCTCTGCTTGTTCAAAATCAATCGGGTCTAGTATATATTCTTTCAAACCTTGTAAAAAGTACTCTTGCTCATTCATCATGTCATGAGAATCAAAATAATTTTGCCCAATAAAACCTTGGCTTTTTATTAAAAACGACCAAACACCTAATGCCGCTAAAAATATAAGAAAAAGAGTAAGGAATAAACGTTTTTTCATTTGTCATTCCTCCTAAAATAGTCTTTGTAAAAATTGGATAGTCTCCAGTAAATCGGTGTTGATCCAGCGCCAAACATATGCCCCGATGCATACGAATCCAATAATGGCTGCAACCACACTACACGTCGTACAAATATCGAGTAGCCTATTTTTCAATTTTGTATCCAAGTCCCCACACCACTTTCAAGTAACGTGGATTTTTCGGATCAGCCTCGATTTTTTCACGAATTTTACGAATATGTACAGCAACGATATTTTCAGCGTTATACGCCTCCTCGTTCCATACAAGCTCATAAATTTCACTGATCGAAAACACACGTCCTGCATTTTTTAAAAGAAGCTCTGTAATTTTATATTCAATCGGTGTCAGCTTCACTGGTTCTCCGTCAAGTCGCACCTCTTTTGCCTCTGGATGTAATGTAAGCCCATCTGTTTGCTCTTGCCGCGCATACGTACCCAATTCCGTATAGCGTCGTAGCTGACTTTTCACCCGCGCCATTAACTCCAGTGGATGAAATGGCTTCGTTAAATAATCATCGGCCCCTATGGATAACCCATGAATTTTATCTGTCTCCTCTGCCTTCGCGCTAAGCATCAGAATCGGGATATTACGTTCCTCCCGAATTTTAAATGTCGCCGTAATCCCATCCATCTTCGGCATCATAATGTCTAAAATAATTAAATGTACTTCATGCTGCTTGAGCATGTCTATCGCCTCCAGCCCATTCGCTGCCTTCAGCACATGAAACCCTTCATTCTTTAAATAGATCTCAATTCCGTCACGAATATCTTGATCATCATCCGTCACAAGTACAGTTAGCTTGTCCACCCTCAACACCTCACTGCTTTTTCTTATAATTATATCGTACTGAACAAACCTTAGGATTTTATAAGGACAAATCTGAAGAATTTCTTAAGAAACACTAAGCAACTACCAAATAACCATATTATACCATTATATTGAAATAAAATAAGGTTACCTTATAAAGATAACCTTGAAAATGCCGGAAATTTCAATTGAAGTGTAAATCGTTCTTTTTCATAGATGAAATTGTTTGCACCTTCTATGGTAAAATTAGGGGCAATGAATAAAAAACACTCACTTTAGCATTCCGATGTTCAATTGATTTTCCATCTTCACGGAACGGTGACTAGATGTTAGCACACTTATTCTTCTGAAGAGATCGTTGGGTAGTGTCCAATGAAAGGAGGTTTTCTCTGTTGAATAAATGGCTCTCTCCCTTTTACGTGACCATTGCACTTTCTATCGCTTTTATCGTGAGTGCTTTTACATCATTTGCTCATACAACAAACTTTTTCGCACTGTCTCTAGCATTATTTTTCATGACGATTTTCATTCATGAGCTCGGGCATGTTGTATTCGGACGATTCGCAGGCTATCGCTTTATCTATATGACGATTGGGCCTTTTACAATTGAAAAAAGCGAAAAGCTAAAAATTATACCCAATTATAGCTGGGTGATGTTTGGGGGTGTCGCCTACTGTATGCCGATTAGCACAGATCACGAATTAACGAAAAAACATATGTGGTATGCAGCAGGGGGACCACTATTTAGTATCGGGGCAGCAATCCTTTTACTTGGATTATGGTACTTAACCGATGCTTCACTTTTGGCATACGCTATGACATTACACGGGGCCATTTTTGTTGCTACTGCTATTCCAATGCGGATAGCAGGCGGCTTCTACTCCGATGGCTATATATGGCTCATGTTAAAACGTGGTGGTAAAAAATCACAGCAGTATGTGGCGATGTTGTTATTAACGAAAGAACTAATGTCACCAAAAAAACCTTCCGAATGGAATAAATCATTGATTGAGGAAGCCAAAAAAATGACATCATCTGCTGACAATATTCTCGTAGCCTATACGGTGTTTTATTATGAATTCGTGACGAACGGATTTAAGGCTGCATCGCAAGCTATGGATGCATTTAAAACGATTCCGATTACCAAGAAAAATAAAATCCTATTACAACATCTAACCCATATACGTCAAATCGATTCGTATGTATCCGATCATCCCGATACAGCGCTCATCACGTCATTGCATGCACAATTATCAAAAGTCGAACCAATTAGCTATAAGCGCAGCGAAGCATTATTAGCCTCTTTACAAGGCGACAAGGAACTAGCGGAGAAACGACTACAGGAAGTTATGGCGCAATGCGAGCAACAGATGAAGCAATACGGCTTTTTTGAAGCGGAAAAACAATTAACTACTTTCCTTCAGCAAATGATGCAGGTACGTAATCGGTCATTTATGGATGGATCAATTACAAGTGAAGACATGTCATGAGCAATTCTGAGTACAGAATTGCTCATTTTTTATGGAACTAGATATTTGCACGAGAACTCCTTCTCAAGCATACGAATGAAGCCCCGCAATAACTAAGTTAACAAATACTTGATTGAAGACAATTAAACCGAACCCAATAATGGCAAGCCATGCTGTGCGCTCTCCCTCCCAGCCTTTGGATAAGCGGAGATGTAATAATGCTGCATAAAACAACCACGTTATTAATGCCCATACTTCTTTTGGGTCCCATCCCCAATACCTTCCCCACGCAATTTGAGCCCAAATCATTGCAAAAAAGAGACCTCCTAAAGAAAACAATGGAAAGCCAATTAGCACAGCACGATACAATATTTCATCTAATAATTTCGGATTCACTTTTATTGTAAATGGCTGTAAAAGCTGCGCGATTCTTTTACGTGTCACTAGGCGAATGAAAGTATATAGTGCCGTCCCTACAATAAATGACCAAACAATCGTATTTAATTTTTTGGCATCAATTGAGCTCGGGATAGAAATTAGACCAACTTTCTCTTCTCCTTCATTTACGACGAGAACAGGCATTGTATATGTAGTGACTTCGGAAACCCCTTCTCTATTTTTTATTTCTACCGATTGTGGCTCTAAAAATAACGAAAAGCAGGTCGAACTGATGACAAAACCAATGACAACTACTAAACAATATAGAACTCCCTCCAAGCTTCTTATACGTTGGCTTGTTTTCGTCACATCCAGTACACAAAGCAAGTACATCACACCTGTCACGAAGGCAACGGACAAAATGGCGCTTGAAAAAGCGACCGTCATCACATGGATGGCGAGCCAATTACTTTGAAGACTCGGTATTAATGGAGAGGCTTCCTGTGAAAAAACACTCCCATACCCTAAGATTAATAACGAAATCGGAATAGCAAATAGCCCAATCATAATTTGTTTATATAAATAATGAATAAGTAAAAATGCGCCAATTAACATAATGCCGAAAAACGTCATAAACTCATACATATTACTAACTGGTGCATGTCCCAAGGCTATCCATCGGCAAATAAAATATGTAATTTGTAAGACAAATGCAATAGCTGTGAGAGCTAAAGCTATCCTTGCGCTTCTTTTACTCTTCGACTTAGCAGCAAACCCAAACGGCACAATCGCCACTAATAATAAAATAAAAGCGATAAACAACACATCACTGCTCATTGATAAGTATTGATCCGTGCTCATCAGAACCCCTCTTTCTCTATGTCATTCGGTTCATTATAAAAAACAGCTCCTTCATTCCGCATCATTTTATCGTCAACGTCAAGAAACTCATCTGGAACGTTGTTCATTCCTATGAACATCTTTTGAAATTACAGTACAATACTAAAAGGAGGGGAATAATGGAAATGGAATGGGTACCTTTTATCGTTTTAAATTTTTTTATTGTGTTTGGTTCACTGTTTTATTTATTAAATATCCGACCAACTGTTAAACGCATTTTCGCTTGTCTTATGTTAAATGCACTTGTTGCAATTATAGCTATTCAATTCTCACATATTCCTTGGCTTTCTCTTGCGCTCAGTATGTTGTTTAGCGGTAGTCTATTTTATTTCATCACGAAGAAAAGCATTGTCTTTTTACATTTAATGCTCGTTCACTTAATGACGATGCTTATAGAATATTTTGCGCTCTTATTAGTACATCAATTTGAACTACCATTCATCATTCATGGATTACTGATTGTCTTCATGTTCACTGTGAGTCTTTATGGGTACAAACAATTTATACATAACACCTTAAATCAGTTAGCGTTTTCAGCTCAGGTGCCGAGACTACTTCTCGTTGTTTGCATCATTACCTTCATTGTGTTTTATGTAACGGTCTTTGTCCCTTCTACGAATGGTGAAATAAAGGTTTCCTTATTAAATCTTGGCATGCTCTGTGCGTATTTTTTGTTTCTTTTAATTTCATCTCAATCAATCATTCAAACGATGCGGAAGGAAGCTTTATGGCAACAAAAAGAGGTTGAACAGCGTTATTTTCATGAGTATATGGAAGGATTAGAGGAAATGAACCGAAAAGTCCAAAGAGTTCAACACGACTATTCGAACCTACTGCTATCCATGCACGGCTATATTGAACAGGAGGATTGGAAAGGATTAAAAGATCATTTTGAAACAAATATCTTGCATACAACTCAGCAGCCGTTTAATGATTTCCAACAGCTTGAACATATTAAAATAATCGAACTAAAGGGACTCATTGGTGCAAAGCTATTAAAAGCAACTAACTTACATATTACAGTTCAAATAGAGGTGCCAGAAGAAATTAAATCCATACCATTGAATGTAATGGATTTGACAAGAATAATGGGGATTTTTTTGGATAACGCCATCGAGGCGAGCCTTCAGCATACAAATCCAAAAATCCAAATCGCTTTCCTGTATAGTGATCGACACGAACTAATCACCGTCATTCGAAATACAACGAATCAGCACTATATGGATATGAAACAGCTATTCGACGAAAATTATTCAACAAAAGGAGAAAATAGAGGTTTCGGTTTATACAATGTAAAGCAACTTTTAGAAAGCTACCCTACTACCGTGTTGAACACCTATGTAGAAGCAGGTTGGTTTATTCAAGAAATGGTTATTGAAAGAGAGGTAAGTTCAAATGAGAGTCGCCATTTGTGAAGATGAGACTTTTCACCGAGCATGCATTTTAAAAGCTATCCAAAACTATGCATTATTTCAAGCACCGAGTATCGAAGTAGTTCTATGTACAAATGACCCCCATGAATTATTACAACAAAGAAAATCCATACATATTGACTGTTATTTATTAGATATAGAATTAGGTAGTACGATCAATGGCTTAGATGTTGCTAAAAGGATTCGCGAACAAGACCCACTTGCTCACATTATTTTTATTACAACATATGCCGATCGTTTAAGCTTAACATTTAAGTATAAACTCGCAGCCCTTGATTTTATTGTAAAAGATTCGCCCGAACAAATAGCGCTCGGCGTTATAGAAGCACTACAAGCTGCTTTGATGAAATACAAGCAATTAGGGAACACTGATTCGACGAAGTGGTTTCAAATTAAAGTCGGGGAGAAGGTTAAAAACATTCGCTTGAAAGATATTTATTTTTTTGAAACATCTACACAACCACATAAACTAGAGCTGCATGAACGAAATGGCTATCATACATTTTACGGCACGTTAAAAGAACTAGATCATCTAGGCGAGCACTTTTTCCGTTGCCATAAAAGTTATCTTATTAACCTTGAAAATGTCAAAGAATTAAATATAAAAGAACGTTATGTCACGATGGAAAACGGTAGAAATTGCCCCATTGCCTTTCGATTACTAGGGAAACTTCAAAAAAGACTACAATTGTTTCAGTAATCAATCACTCTTTGTCACTCAATGCAAAAGACTACTTCACGCTGAAGTAGTCTTACTCCCCATCGTTAATACTAAAATCCCGCCTAAAATAAGCCCAACACCAATCCAAGACGTCCACGATAAGTATTCACCTAAGAAAAACACACCGAGCATTGCGGCTGTTAATGGCTCTGCTAAACTAAGCGTCACCGCGGCAGAGGAACTGACGAAACGAAGCCCAGCTAAAAAGAGCAAATAGGCCACACTCGTCGTCATAATGCCCATATACAGCATCGGGACAAAGTTTTGCATATTGCCGATCCACGCCACCCCGTCCATTAGCGCGATGGGGGATAAAAATAACGCACATAAAGAAAAGGTCATCGCTACAGCTGGCAATGTGTCCGCGCTTTTTGTGAGCTGCTTACTCACGTTTGTATACAGCGCAAACATCAATCCACCACCTAGTGCAAGTAGAACCCCCACTACATCGACGACTGCTTCCCCGCGATTCACGAAAAGCAATATACAACCTGTAATCGCAAAGCTTGTCGCCATTGCCCAAATGCGAGACGGCTTCGTTTTCCAAATCAGCCATTCCAGTATGCCCGCAAATACAGGGGCACTGCCAATCGTGACAACAGTGCCAATCGCCACACCTGTAAAGCGAATCGATGAGAAAAATAAACATTGGAACAACGCAATCGCGACTGCGGCGGCTATGTTCCATTTCCATGGCCATGTGCGCCAATTCATTTTTCGCATCAGCAATACAACGATCAGTAGTGCCCCACCACCAATCCCTGAACGTACACACGCGACAGCAAATGACGAAATCCCATCCTGTAAAAATGTTTGTGTTGTTCCCGTCGTCCCCCACAGCATCGCTGCCAGTAACACCGCTATGTATGGTAAAGCTTGCATGATGACATCCCCTCCTCTTTAACTACAACCATTATAGTGGAAATACCTAGCTTTTGAGAGTGTGTTACTTCATTTATCCGCGACTTTGAGTAGAATATACGCGAGTTTGGCTGAAATATGCGCGACTTTCAGGAACAAAACAGTAAAAACATACTAACATTAGTAGTACAAACCACGGCCATGGTTTGTGCTACTATTTTTTTATAGTAGAAGTGAAGGAAAGCCGAACAGCCCCTGGGATCATTTAAGAATCCGTATTAAAAAC